>CAMBXR010000005.1 GCA_945871955.1 uncultured Clostridium sp.
ATTGCACAAGGAAAATTAATAGACTATAATCTAAATAAATTAAATATATATATATATATATATTATATATGAGAATGAGGTTCTCCCATGGCAGTATATAACTCACTTTAATGATAGGTTATATCTTTTAATATATCTTTTAAACCAATTCTGAAAATGATACAATAAGATTAAATACACAATTGTTATAAATTGTGAAATAAGATAATTTGATAGACGTATAATAGATATATATTATGATATAATCATAATATAGTTTAAGCAAAGGGTGTGATTAAATGAGAGGACTACTAGATCCTAAGATGGACTTTGTGTTTAAAAATATATTTGGAAGTGAGAAAAATCCTAAAATATTAATATCATTTTTAAATGCAACACTAAAACCAAAATATTTGATAACAGCAGTAGAAATAAAAAATACTGATATAAATAAAGATTACACAGAAGACAAATTCTCTAGACTAGATGTAAAAGCAACAACTAGCAATGATGAAGTTATAAATATAGAAATTCAATTAAAGAATGAATACAATATGATAAAAAGAAGTCTGTATTATTGGTCGAAACTTTATTCAGAACAATTAAATGAAGGTGAAGATTACAGTGTTTTAAAAAGAACAATTTGTATAAATATACTTAATTTCAAATACTTAAAAACAAGAAAATTCCATAATGCATATAGATTAAAAGAAATTTATAGCAATGAAGAATTAACAGATGTAGCAGAGATTCATTTTATCGAAATTCCTAAACTAGAAGAGGGAACTGATGAAAAAGATATGTTAGTAAACTGGGTTGAGTTTTTAAAAGATCCTGAAAGTGAGAAAGTTAGAAGCTTGGAAATGGATATAGAAGAAATCAGACAAGCAAAAGATGAACTTATTAGAATGAGTAATGATGATACTCAGCGTCAAATTTATGAAATGAGAGCCAAAACTCTAAAAGATAAAGTGAGTGCTTTAAATGAAGCTGAGAGAAAAGGAATTCAAAAAGGTGAAAAGAAGAAAGCTCTAGAAATAGCAAAATCTTTGTTGGATGTGTTGGATGATAAAACTATATCACTAAAAACAGGTTTATCAATAGATGAGATAAAGAGTTTAAAATAAAAATATATAATTGCCATATTGATATAAAATTAGTGGATTTACTTTATAATTTTAATATAATACGAAGTAAAAAGGTAGGAGTTGTGCTCCTGCTTTTTTTATAATTAAGTATTAAATGTAATATATAGCTCACTTTAATGATAGGTCTAAAGATGAATCAACAGCTCAACTTATTCATATGGTTATATTTTAGCATATCAAGTTTACATAATTTTATTATAGGTAATCACTGTAAGCATATTTAATATAAAATTGCAAAAACTAAGATATAAATTTGATTTAATCAAGGAGAAAACTAGATAAATGCATATATTAAATTTAAAAACTAAACAAATAAGTAAAAATATAAATGAAGTAAACTTCAACGAGGATTATAACTTTATAGTATGTAACCCTTGGGAGCTTAAGTTTTTTAAAGATAAAATAAATTTAGATAAATCTACATATAAGGACTGTCTTTCTTTTGATGATCAGGTAAAGGTAGACATTTTAGATGAATATATATACTTTACATTAGATAATTTTCATATAGAAGATGGAACTCTTACACTAGAGGAAATCAATATATTTTTATCAGAAAAATATATCATATTAATTCTTAGAAAGAAAAACAGTATATTCGAGAAGCTAAAATCCTTAATAAATGAGACTTTTTACTATAAATCAAACTTAACACTATCACTATTAATACTTTACTCAAGTATTCTTAGGATAATTATCAGAAATCAGTTTGAAAATTTAGAGAAAGTGGAGGAGATTATACTACAACTTGAAGACCAAATAATAAATGATGTGGATGATCGCATGTCTGCTAAGATAAGCTCTATAAGAGGTGTTTCTAGGACTTGTGTAAAGGTTATAAGACCTCTAACTTACTACATTGATACCTTATTAAAAGATGGAATGGAGTTCTTTGCTAAGTACCATAACCATGGTTTGTACTTAGAAGAAGAGTACAGAAAACTGCTAGAGGGTCTAGATTTATCCATTGATAAACTCTATAATTTTTCACTAAGTACAAGAGAGTCATCTGACAAGCTTTTAGATATATATTCTTCCATGGTATCTGAAAAAACTAATAACCTTATAAACAAGCTTACTTTCTTTACTGGTACTGCAGTACCAATAAGTATTATTACAGGTATATATGGAATGAACTTTAAGTACATGCCTGAGCTTAATTATGTTTATAGTTATCCTATTATCATATTTATTATAGTTTCGATTATGGTAGTTGCTTTTATTATGTTTAAAAAGAATAAGTTTTTATAGTATGTATGGGAGGTGCCAAATGACAACTAATGATACTATTGGTAAAATACAAGATTAATTAGAGTGATATTTACATAATATAGTTATAGTATACTTATTCTTTGCATATTTAAGAATTTTTTTGTAATTTTTACCTAATTTTATACTAGAGGCATTTATTAGCCATATAAGAGTAAATATATCGCTGGTAATATAAATATTCAAAAACATATTTATACCCCTTTTAAATCACCGTATAAAATGTTAGGTTTTTGCACTATTTTTGAATTTGCTTATTTATTTATTTTTTTATTATATCAATATTGAAAATGATATGGTACGCAATTGTTATATAATGCGAAATAACAAAGCATTTGATACAATATAAATAAAAGGGTTGAAAAAAAGGGGAAATGTATGAAGAATAAAAAGTTTGTTATTATAATTGGAATAATACTTATTGCTATAGGAGCAAGATCATTATTTAATAGCACATATACTACAACTATTGGTGGTGGTGATACACCAACATCAATATTCATATCAATTGACAATCAATCATTAATAATAATGATAATATTACTTATTACTTTCATATTAGGAATTATTTTCTCATCAAAAGCTTATGGCCGTAAATCTCGCAATAAATAATATAATTTAGCTGGCAATCTTAATATATTACGAACCTAAAGGTAGAGGTAGATGACTCTACCTTTTGTTGTTAAAATAGTTTATAAAATCAACATTGATTTAAAACTTAGCTATTTTTAAAAATATTAATTTAAAATAGAGCATAAATATAAAAAATATCAATTTATGTTTACATAATAAAATTATAGTTATCTAAAATAACCATATTCACTTCTAAGGTGTTATACGCCAATTTAAGAGATAGATCCTCGTTTTAATATAATTAATCATAAATTAAAATTCAACCCCTTTAAATCTTATTTAAATAAGTCAATTTTTTCACACATTAGAAATTACTTTTAGAAAATTTCACTTAGAAAGAGTAGAGCTTTATATGAAAATTATACCAAAAACTACATGGTTTACATAATAAAATTATAGTTGATACTTTATTCTACTCATTAAAATTTCATCACAAAAACAAATATTTATTCATCGTAAAGTTAAAAAGTTACCATAATATAATTATGGTAACTTTTAATTTATTTCATTTATTATTTTTTATGGATTTTTCTTCAAAAATTAACAAGATCCCGTATTTTCGCTTTTAAGCTAAAAATAGTACTCAGCCAACCTTTTATATGGATAAATAATTCAAAGGTCTTAAAACCCGCTTATATTTTGTTCACTTTTGAACTATCCCATTTTTCTTTCTCCACTGAATAGAACATTTGAAATTTTATCTGATGCTTCTTGATCCATTTCTTTAAGCGCATGGGAATATATATTAAGAGTTGTATTTACACTTGAATGTCCAACTCTTTCAGATATAACTTTAAGCGGAACCTTAGCATCTATTAACATAGTAACATGTGAGTGACGAAGATCGTGGAATCTTATATGTTTTAAATTATTAACTTCTAAAAAGTATTTAAACTTCTTACTTATAACATCTGGCGCTATTGGTTCTAAGTTTTTATCATAAAATATAAGCTCTCTGTGTTGTTTTTCTCCTTTTAATTTAGCTGCCAATCTTTCTTTTTTAAGTTGTTTTAGCATTAAAATTATCTCTTTTGGAGCGGAAATTGTCCTTACTGATGACTCAGTTTTAGGTTCTTTTAGTATAACTTTTCCTTCATCTCGCACTGTTATTTTCTCAACTGTAATGGTAAAATCATTAAAATCTATGTTATTCCATGTAAGTCCCATGATTTCTGATATCCTCAATCCCAGTCCGCTGGCAATAATTATTGGTAATTCCAGGGAAGTTTTATGACATTTTTCTAACAAAATTCTCATATCTTCTGCATTATATATTTCGTTTTTGAACTTTTTATTCTTAGGAACTTCTATAAACTGGACCACATTTTCCTTTATTAACTTCAATCTATAAGCTCTTTTAAATGCCAAATTAAGGATATTTAAGTGGATTCTTATGGTCTGTGGAGTAAGAATTCCTACTAAATCATCCACATAATTTTGCACATGTATAGGTCTAATATCGCTTAATTTTATATCTCCAAGAAGGGGAATTATATATTTTTTGCATATTCTTAGGTACACTTTATAAGTAGTTATTGATAAATTCACCTTATATTTTTCTAAGAAATCTAATATAAATTCTTCCATTTTCATCTCATTCGGAAGCAACAATTCCTCCTTATATATCTCTTCTTTTACCTCATTTAACCTTCTAGATGCATCTCTTTTTAAAGGATAAGATCCCATATTTTTTTGTTTTTTCTTGTTAGTTTCTTTATCTAAATACTCTAAATATACTATGTAATTTTTACTTCTTTTTCTTATAAAAACACTACTCATTTTTAAGTCTCCCTTGAAATTATACGTAAATATTATAAATATATTTTACCATAAAAGCTAAAAAAAAGCTAAAAATTTTCATGACCACCTACTGACATAGTCCCAAAATACAAAACCATAAACGTTGAAATACTAACATTTATGCATTTTTCGTACAAAAGTGTTACTTTTATGTCTGTAAATCCAAAATAAATCTTATACATAAGTTTTACACTGTTTTTAAAAACCACATTAATACACATACTACCTTTATAAGAAGAGATAAATTTATGAAAATGAAACAATGTACCAACTGTAAAGAATATAAAAATATAAGCGATTTTTCTTACAGAAATATCACTACTAAAAAGGAAAATAAAAAAAGATTATTGTCTATATGTAAAGAATGCAACAACCTAAAATCTAAAGAATATTATTACAAAAATAAACACAAACATATTAACTATGTCTATAGATTTCTTAACAAAAATGAAGAAGTTCTTTACATAGAAAAAGAAGTCATTTGCCAAAGGAGTATTATAAAGAAATATCAAAATATAATTTTTAGCTAGTAACTCTTCAACCATGATAGATATAGAAGAAGCATATTTATTTGACCATTCTATAATAACAAGTATCTTCCATGGACAAAGAACTAAAAATTATTTAGTATATATAGAAGTGAAAATGAGCAATAATAAAAAGAAGCAATTAAAAAAGGAACCTCCAAAAACAAAGATGAGGCTGAGAGATTCATAAATAAATTAAAATCCTTATACAAACCTTTAACAACATCTGACGTAAATAATTAGCAATCATATACAAATTATATATAATTTAAAATATTTGGTAGCTTTTTATTTAAATAATACAAGTTTTATTATATACTTATATAAGATACTTAAACTTAATAGAAAGGGTGAATTAATATGAAAGTATTCGCACCAGAATCAGCTATAAGCGCTTTAAAAGAAATAATAGCAGATAACCAAGATAAACCTAGCAGTGTTAGAGTTTATTTTGCAGGATATGCATGTTCAGGGCCAAACTTTGCATTGGCACTTGATAACGAAATAGAAGGAGAAGATGTATCTTGTGATTTAGAAGGTATACACTTCATAATGAACCAAGATGAATTCTTAACTTATGGTAATGTTATAATTCAAGAAATGCCAAATCGTGGATTTGTAGTTTTAGTAGAAAACATGCCTTCTAACGATGGTGGCGGTTGCTCAGGTTGTTCAGGTGGTTGCGGCCATTAGTTTTAATATAGAGTACTAGTTAATCATCTAGTGCTCTATTATTTTTTTAGTAACATAGTTACTTAAAACATAACAAAATATATCGCTAGCCATATATGCAAAGCGAATTTGTAATTCAAAGGAGTAAGTAGAGTGAGAAGAAGAAAGAAAAAAGGTTCAGATATAAAACTATTAAGTTACAATAATTATGTAATAAGAGATAATGTAGAAAGTTATAAAGGAACATGGCATGATAAGTTTGGCAATAACAATCCTATACATGCAGAGTTTGGTACAGGTAGAGGTAAATTTATCACTACATTAGCTAAAGAAAATCCAAACATTAACTATATAGCTATGGAAATCAAAGAAGAAGTATTATTAAAAGCTGTTGAAAAAGCAGCAGAACAAAATTTAACTAACATCTTATTTATATGGGGTGATGTAAATCAAATAGAAGAGTATTTCGATAAAGGTGAGCTAGAAAGAGTATATATAAACTTCTGCGATCCTTGGCCAAAGAAAAGATGGGCTAAAAGAAGATTAACTCACACTGAATTCTTAAGTAAATACTACAACATATTAAATGACAGTGGAGAAGTTCATTTCAAGTCAGATAATGAAGGTTTATTTGAATTCACTCTAAACGAATTCTGTAATAACCCATGGAAATTAAAAAACATTTGTTTAGATTTAGGTAATAATGATGAGATTTACAATGTAACTACAGAGTATGAAGATAAGTTTATGTCTCAAGGTATGAAAATATACAGATGTGAAGCACAAAAAGTAATAAATCCTTTAAAATAAAATTAATAAATAAAATAGAGTAGAAATTTACATTAATAAATTGCACGAAAGTAAGCTTCTAACACAAGGGAATAAAAACCTTCCATAGAAATTTAGTATTATACTATTTTTATGGGAGGTTTTTTATGAAGTTTTTTAAAGTTTGCTTATTATTTTTACTCTTAATCCTTTCAACCGGTTTAATATCCATAAAAAAAGATGATATGCCCCTTTCACAAGAGGAGTTGGAATATATATTCCCTGATAATAACTTTAGAAGAGTAGTTACAAATTACTTTCCAAATGAGGATATAACTTTATCAAAATTAAAAAACTTAAAAGGGGAGTTTTATGCAAGTAACGAACAAATAAAAGACCTTAAAGGTATATCAACCCTTGAAAATATAGATTCCTTTGTATTTTGGAATAATAATATAGACTCTATACCACCCGAGATAAAGAAGTTAAATAAAATAAAATATATTAATATAGCTAATAATTACCTTACAGATGATAGTATTATAAAAACATTAATAAATAAAGGAGTAGAGGTCAGTTATGATTTAAATTTTATAAACGACGAAAAATACCAATACGAGTTAAGAACTAAAACTACCAATCTATATCTGGACGAAAATGAAGAAGTAGATTTAAGAAGCTTACTATATAAAACAATAGATAATTATGATAAATACTGGGAAGTAAGTAATGTTATTTCTTCAGATTGCAATTTATACATAGAATCAAGCAATCCATCTGCTTTATCTACAAATAGCAAAAAAGGTACTTGTAGAGCCGGTAATAAGAAAGGATTATATTATATAGTTATAAGTTTAAGCAAAAACAAGTTTAATACTTCTTCTGCAATTATAAAAACTACCATAAAATAAAAAGGCTATAAAGCCTTTTTATTTTTAGAATAAATCAGTTTTTCTCCTAGTAATAATCAGCCCCCATATAACTATTAAATAATAAGCTGTATATAAGGTAGATTTAATTTCATCTATTTCTATACCAAATAATACACCATCGGTATTTGGTAAAAAGACTAAAAGAGAAGCTATAATTATTAAAACCGGATTAATAATCACTTGTCTTTCTGATCTAAACAACAATATATTTCCTGACCACGTAATAGAAAATATCAAAAACAAAATTTTATAAATAGATTCAATGCTATTAATCATATTTGGCTCCTCTCTAATATAACTCATTTTCGAATTTATACACTAAGCAAGTATTTCGGTTTATTTATTGATATATCGCAATAAAATTATATTATTTTTTAAAATAAATTTAAAGGTATTTTCATGTTTTATTTTTAATATATTTAATATAATAGTTAAAATATTTTATTTATATCAAAGAAAGGAGCAATCTTGTTATGAAGTTCTATCAATGGTATAGTCAAGCACTTGGAAGTATAATTGGAATGATTTCATGTATCTATTGTTATCTAAGAGGAGATATACTATTATATTATAATTTAACAGGTAATTATGATACTTTAACATTTAATAAAATAGTAGCAAGTTATACATTATACCCCTTATGTATAGTTACATTTCTATTATCATTAATAATAGCTTTAATACCCAATTGTATGAACAATAAAATATTCGGTGTAAATACATATAAAGTTAATAGTTTTCTAAAATATTTAACAGTCATAATAGGCATCTTAGGTTGCGGCATATACTTCATACCTCCAATTTTCATTTTACTATTCGCTGAAATTATATCAATAATTAGTTTTATAAAAAATAAACTAAGCCGAAAGAAAGAATTAGCCGATGATAATTGTTATAATAACCAAAGTAAAGAATATGATATTACCCATATAATCGAAGAAACAAATAACTTATCTGAAGATAAACATATTTTAACAAAAACAGAAATTGCTATTCATCTATTAAATAAAGATTCCAATATAGACTTTATTACCGATATAACCGGACTACCATTGGATTATATAAACAAATTGAAAAAAGAAGCTGTACATTCCCAAAGTGAAAAATAAACTTATTTTTATTACAAAATAAATAAAGGTATTTAACTATATATATAGAAATATATTTATAAAGTTATATTTTTTTAGTACTTTAAGATACTATTTTTTATCATTGAATGGATGTAGTGTTTTAATTAAAAAATGTTTTAAAAACAAATCAAGGGGGATATTGAAATGGAAGTATTAAAAGTTTCATCAAAGTCTAATCCTAATTCTGTAGCTGGAGCTTTAGCAGGAGTACTAAGGGAAAAGGGAAGTGCAGAAATACAAGCAATAGGTGCAGGTGCATTAAATCAAGCCATAAAATCAATTGCTATAGCAAGAGGATTTGTAGCACCAAGTGGGCTTGATTTAGTATGCGTTCCAGCATTTACTGATATAGAAATTGATGGCGAGCAAAAAACAGCTATCAAACTTATTATTGAACCTAGATAGTATATAGTTAATAAAAATATAATCATATAGAACTAATCTATATGATTATATTTTTATGCAATAAAATCAAATTTAACATAAACAACACTTAATCCTATTATACAATTTTAGATTACATAGTCTTTTACATTTCCATAAAACTCGTAATTATTAAATATTGGAATAGATGAATCAAACTTTATATAGATAGGAGTCATCAGAAGCTCAGGGTTTGCTTTTAATAATTGTCTATCACCATAAATTATAGCTTGCAATGCTGAATTCATATGTGATTTAAAAATATTATATCTATATAGAGCATCAGAATAGTTTAAATCCCCAATACAAGCATAAAAAAATAGAATATAGGAATCATCATATGTTTTCCATGTACCTAAAACTTCATCTCTTAAATCATAGTTTATAGCACCATAATCATATTCATTAGCTACTGTTAAAAACATCATACCTGTATCATCAGAATGTGTAAGAGTATATTTTCTATCTTTAATTGGACTAAATCTCATATTATCACCAACTCAATATTTTTCATTTATATATAATATTAAGATTAATAGATATAAGTTCTAATAAATTCACAAAAGAGTATAAGTATATCCAATAATCTTTCAATTAATAACTAGTTTCTAAATGTATATTTAGGGAATAGTTGTATATTCAATACATTATTTTTATTACCTACCACTACTTACTAGCCCCTTTTGATAATCATTATCATTTTTAA
This sequence comes from uncultured Clostridium sp., assembly GCA_945871955.1. Taxonomy (GTDB): domain Bacteria; phylum Bacillota; class Clostridia; order Peptostreptococcales; family Peptostreptococcaceae; genus Terrisporobacter. Next base: position 9,988 of record CAMBXR010000005.1, read on the forward strand.
TATTTTATTTTTGTTTATTATTATTGTAACTTTAGCTTAATTATGGTATTTTCTAGATATATACATAAATAAGGTGGAATTTTATATGACAAATAAAAATATTAAATTTAATAATAAATCTGACAAACCAAATAATATAGTTCTTCGTGACCACGAAATAATTGAAAAATGTATTTCTTTTGAAAATAAGCTTCCATCTTTTATGAAAGATTATTTCATATATTTAAAAGGATCTGTAGCTGTTTCTACTAGAGCTGCTTATTTAGAAGATATACATTTCTTTTGTGACTACATTATAAAAGAAACTAATTTATCCAATGCTGATTGTATAAAGGATATTTCATTACAAAATTTTAATGCAATTAAAGCTAGAGATGTTAATTTATTTCTAGGAGACTACTGTCCTCGATATTATAGAGAAAAAAACAATAATACTCTTATATTTGAGAATAATAGTCGTGCTCTTGCTAGAAAAAAATCATCTATCTCTACTCTATTTAAATTTCTATATAGAAATGAACAAATAGACAATAATATTACTGATGGTTTTAATCCTATAAAACTACCAAAGCCTCAACCTGATGCAATCAAAAGGCTTGATATTGATGAAGTAGCTTTAATGCTGGAAGCTGTAGAAACTGGTAAAGGTTTAACAGATAAAGAGTTAGTTTATTGGGAGAAAACAAAATTAAGGGATAAAGCTATATTAGCCCTTTTTGTTACATACGGACTAAGATTGAATGAGCTTAGAGAGCTTAATATCTCTTCATTTAATTTTTCAAGAGGTGAATTCAAAATATATAGAAAAAGAGGTAAAGAAGTATTAATGCCTATTAATAAAACCTGTGAATATGTTGTTAAAGATTATATTTATAATGAAAGAACAAATTCCGAGCTTCTTCCTGATGAATTTAAAGATGCCCTATTTTTATCATTACAAAATAAAAGAATTACACCTAAGGCTATAAGGCAGTTAGTAAAAAAATATACATCTATTTGTATGAATACATCAAGAGATAATGGTTATAGTCCACATAAATTAAGAGCTACTGCTGCTACTTCTTTAATACAATCTGGTTTTTCTATTTATGATGTGAAAACTTTATTAGATCATGATAATGTAACTACTACTCAACTTTATGCAGCACATAAGAAAAATATAAAAAGGGATATCGTTAATAACTTTGAGTGGATTGATGAAGATGAGATAAATAGTAAAGAAGATTAGTATATTATAAAAAATATAGAATTAGGAACAAATGTTTGTGAGATTAGCTTCTATGTGATACAATATAATTAATAATAGAATTATTACTAAGATTATTAAGAAATGAGTGATTTTATGTACTTAGATTTAACAAGCAAGCAAGCTATGATATTTGAATTTATTAAAGAACAACAACTAGCTAAAGGCTATCCACCTTCAGTAAGAGAAATATGTTCTGCAGTAGGGTTAAAATCTACATCAACTGTCCACTCTCACCTAAATAAACTTGAAAAATTAGGATACATAAGAAGGGACCCTACAAAACCTAGGGCAATTGAAATTCTAAATAACAACAATAATGATAACGACGTTTTAGGTATAAATCAAGAAATAATACCTATCCCTGTAGTAGGTCAAATAACAGCCGGTGAACCAATCTTAGCAGCACAAAATATAGAAGAATATATTCCTCTTCCAGCAAACTTAGTTCAAGGTAAGGATAACTTTATTTTACGTGTAAAGGGAGAAAGTATGATCGGTGCTGGAATTCTTGATAAAGATTATGTTATAGTAGATAAAAATAACCATGCATCTAACTCTCAAATAGTTGTGGCATTAATTAATGGTGAATATGCTACTGTAAAAAGATTTTTTAAAGAAGACAGATTAGTTAGATTACAACCTGAAAATGAGTTTATGGACTCTATCATACTAGACGAAAGAAATATAGAAATAATAGGCATAGTAAAAGGTGTTTTTAGAACACTATAAAAAAGTCTTCTACATTTAGTAGAAGACTTTTTTATTTATAACTTAATATGTTTAATTTTTAATTATGCTAAGTTTAAAGCAATTTCCATCATGTTAGTAAATGCTACTTGTCTTTCATGAGAAGTAGTAGCTTTACCTTCTAGAGGACAATCTGATATAGTAAGTATTGTAAGTGCATTAACTCCTGCTCTAGCAGCATTCATATAAAGAGCTGCAGCTTCCATTTCTACACATAAAACTCCCATTTTTGTCCATTTTCTAAGTCCGTCTAATCCTTCATCTCCATAGAATATGTCACTTGATAAGATATTTCCAACATGTACTTCTTTACCTTGTTCTTTAGCTATTTCTACTGCTTTAGAAAGTAATTCATAACTTGCTACTGGTGCATATGTACCTGGTAAGTTATATTGTGAAGCATAGTTAGAGTCAGTACATGCTCCCATACCTATTACTATATCATAAAGATCTAATTTATCACTTAATGCTCCTGCAGATCCTATTCTTATAAGATTTTTTACTCCATAGAAATGTATTAATTCATAAGAATATATACCTATAGATGGCATTCCCATACCTGAACCTTGAACTGATATTCTTTTTCCTTTATAGTACCCTGTGTATCCATTCATTCCTCTTACAGTGTTGTATTGTACAACATCTTCTAAAAAGTTTTCTGCTATAAATTTAGCTCTTAATGGATCTCCTGGTAATAATACTGTTTCTGCTATATCTCCAACCTGAGCCCCTATATGAGGTGTTGGTACTGGTGAATTACTCATATTGTTTCCTCCTATATGTATGAATATGTTAATCTACTCTATTATATTATACACACAATTTAATGTAAATATAGAAGTTTATTTTAACGTTATGTCAAAAGTGCTATTTTTTATCATGAAGAACATTTGTTCCATATGCTAAAATTAAGCACTTTACTACTCTATTCCAATTAAGTCCTTTATCTTTTTAGATAGCTCTTCCTCTGAAAAATAATTAAAATCTTTATTATATACTCTTTTAAAAGCTGATTCCCTTGCAAATATTAGAAATGCTGAGTCCTCCGTTTCTAATCTAAAATAACTCCATGAGAATGCATTATCATAAAAATGAAATGAAAGTCTATTAGGTTTTATTGTATTTACACTGTCCTCAGTAATTAATTCAATATACTTATCTTCTTTTGCAAAATCAACACCGTATAAATTTGAAACTTGTCCATTTGGATAAAAAATATTATTTGAATTCTTATAACACAGTGTAAATAATATATTTAATATATCTATTTCATTCTTCCATATACACTTATCAGGTATAGCTCTAGGAAAAATTTCAATAATCCTCTCTTCCCATTGTTGTATATTCTTAGAAATTTTAATTTCCTTATTAGACAAATTAACACCTCCATAATTACAGCTTATTATTTTATATAACTACTATAATTATTATGACTATATATACATTTTTATACATTTTTATTAATTATTGTTATATATTATATGATATACTTCTAAGAGATGATATTTAGAAAGGTGGTTATAAATATGTTCAAACAAACTAAACCTGTTATTAGTATTATTATTCCAGTTTATAACACAAGTATTTATCTTGAAAAATGTTTGAACTCAATACATAATCAAAGTTTTAAGGACTATGAAGTTATCTGTATAGATGATGGCTCATCTGATAATTCACTTGACATATTAAAAAAGTATGAAAAAATACTTAAAAATTGTAAAGTAATATCAGGACAAAATAAAGGTGTAGCTAGTGTAAGGAATAAAGGGTTAGAGCATGCATGTGGGGAATATATTGTTTTTATTGATAGTGATGACTTTATAGAAAAAGATTATCTTGAAAAATTATATAATGAAAGCTGTAAAACTAATGCAGATGTAGTTATATGTAATTTTTATAGATATTATGAAAATTTGAACTTAAGCATTCCAGTACTTCTGAAAAAAAGTAAAGGATTATATTCAAATCATTCTATTTTAAAATCACTTATTCCAGACATTCTTATTCACTCTTATCTATGGAATAAGCTTTGGAAAAAAGAATTATTTAACAACTTAAAGTTTCCAAATATAAAATATGAAGATATTTCTGTCATGTGTGATTTGTTTTATAAGACAAAAAAAGTTGCTATTATAAATGACACCCTATATTATTATAGAATCAGAAAAACAAGTATAGTTAGAAACTATTCTATTAGTACACAAAATGATTATTTTAAATCATATGGATTTATAAGACTATTTTTAGAAAATAATAAGTTATATAATAAATATAAATTATCTTTCACATTATTATCTATAAAAGTATTCTTTGTTATGTTTTTCATTAATATATTTTTAATTAATGAATATAAAGATTTTAAAATAACCTTAGAAAATTTTAAATCTTTTTATAAATTTATATGTCATGCTAACTCTTCAAAATATGATTATTCCATGGAAGATTTACTAGATTTAAATGTATTACAAAAATGCACAAATACTTTAATAAATGAAAAAAGCACAGAATAGTATCTACTCTGTGCTTTCCTATTATATATATTTATTAATAAAACTATTTACCTTCTCCCAGTATAACTTACTATTTACCTTCTCACTCTTTGCATGTCCAGCTTCTTTTATTACTAGCTTATCTTTTTCTGATTTACAAGCATTATATAACTCATCTAACATATAATATGGAACAAACTTATCTTCTTGTCCATGAATAAACAAAATTGGCACCTTTGATTTTTTTAATTGTTCAACTGCAGAGGCTTCTTTAATATAATAATTACATTTTAACTTAGTTATAATACTACAAATATTAAGTATTGGAAAAGCTGGCAGTTTAAACATAGATTTTAATTTATAAGCTAATTCATCTTTTACTGATGTATATCCACAATCTTCTATTATAGCTTTTACATTATCAGGTAACTCCTCACCACTAACCATCATTACTGTAGCAGCTCCCATAGATATACCATGTAGTAATATTTTAGCATCTCTATCCTCTTCTAAAATAAATTCTATCCATTTAACTATATCTAGTCTATCATGCCAACCCATTCCTATATAGTTTCCTTCACTTCTACCATGTCCTCTTAAATCAGGCATTAATATATTATAGCCTAAATTGTAGTACTTATAAGCAATACTACTCATATACTCAGCACTGTTAATATATCCATGAACTGTTATAGCCCATTTATTACTATTTTCTCTTCTTATTATATATCCATGCAATTTTAAATTATCAAAGGAGTTTATATATGTACTTTCTTTTTTATCATATTCATATATCCAAATATCTTCAAATCTCTGATTTTTAGTATCATTAGACTTGAAAATCCCCTTTTTAGAACTTTTAGGATTTAATGCATAATTATATAGTCTAAAACTTATACAAACTAGTACTATAATAACAACTAAAATTATTATTATAAAAAACTTAAACATTTATATACTCTCCCCTTATTTTAATTTTATAAGATGATTATAACATACTAACAACCTATAAAAAGAATATATATCTATTATTTTACATGAATAGAATAAAAAGTAATTATATGTAAATAATAATAAAAACATATAGATATAAATGGAGGTACATATATGACACTTAATTGTTCTGTTGATAATTGTGTTTATAACAATTCTGGCATATGTTATGCTGGTAATATAAAAATATCTGGATCTAAAGCTTCTACTACAAGTGGTACAACTTGTGCTACTTTTACGCCACAAGATAATTCAAATAATTTCACTAATAATACTAGCAATACATTTACTACTTCATCTGATATAGAATGTATGGCTAAAAAATGTAATTATAATAGCGCTTGTACTTGTACTGCTCCAAATGTACAAATAAACTTTAATAATGCATCATGTGATACATTTATATGTTATTAAATTATCTTAAGATTAATTTTTTGAGTGAGCTTCTCAGCTCACTTTTTTACTTACTAAATTTATTTAATACTTTTATACTATAAGGTACAATTCTACACCCTATTTAATACAATAAAGTATACGGATTAAACTTAAGGGGGGGACATCATGGAGGAAATGGTTAAAGTAGTAAATCTCACTAAGAATTTTTATAATAAAGAAGGTGAAATGCAAGTATTAAAGGATATTTCATTTACACTTAACGAGGGAGAAATCCTATCTCTACTTGGTCCATCAGGTAGTGGAAAATCAACAATCCTAAATATACTAACAAATCTTCTAAGTCCTACATCAGGATATGTTATAATAAACGGGACTATTGGATATATGTTCCAAAAAGACCATCTCCTTGAATGGAGGTCTATAATGGATAACATAACTATAGGGCTAGAAATTATGCACAAAAAAAACGATAAAAAATCCATAGAGCGAATAGAAAGACTTTTAAAAACTTACGGTCTATGGGATTTTAGAAATATGTATCCAAAAGAATTATCTGGTGGAATGAGACAAAGAGTTGCATTAATAAGAACACTGTCTGTTGATCCAGATATATTATTATTGGATGAACCTTTCTCTGCTTTAGATTATCAAACAAGATTAATGGTTAATGACGATGTTTACAAAATAATTAAAAATGAAAATAAATCTGTTATACTAGTAACTCATGATATAAGTGAAGCCATAGCTATGGGTGATAAAGTAGCTGTTTTATCAAAAAGACCTTCTACTATAAAAAATGTATATGATATAGAATTATCTCTAGGAAGCTCTAGAACTCCTTTTGAATGTCGTAAAGTACCAAAGTTTCAAACATATTTTGACTTATTGTGGAAGGAGTTAGATAATAATGAGTTTTAATAAAAATTCTATTGAATATGAAAACTATTTAAAGGAAGTTAAATTAAAAAAGATAAAAATATTTACATTACAAATTGTTTTGCTAGTTGCATTTTTTGTATTATGGGAAGTCTTGGCCAATAATAATATTATAAATACTTTTCTATTTAGTAAGCCATCTGATATTTATAATTTATTTATATCTTATACTTCGAGCGGAACTTTAATTAAGCATATATGGATATCAGTCTATGAAACCCTAGTGGGATTAATTATTGGAAGTATTTTAGGTATACTTGTAGCCATAGTGTTATGGTGGTCAGAAACTCTTGCTAAAATTTTAGATCCTTTTTTAGTAGTATTAAATGCCTTACCTAAAACTGCCTTAGCACCAATAATAATAGTTTGGGTAGGTGCTGGAGTTGAAGGTATAATTGTTACAGCTGTTGCCATTTCAATTGTCATCACAATATTGTCTGCTTATAATTATTTTACTAATATTGATGAAGAAAAAGTAAAAATGTTAAAAAGCTTCGGAGCAACTAAATCTCAAATTTTATTCAAACTTGTTTTACCAGGCAACATTGGTAATTTAATTAACTTAACAAAAATTAATATCGGAATGGCTTGGGTAGGAGTAATTGTCGGTGAATTCTTAGTATCAAGATACGGTATTGGTTATTTAATTGTTTATGGAAGTCAAGTATTTAAACTAGACGTGGTTATGATGGGTGTATTTGTTTTGGCTGCATGTGCATGGGCAATGTACGAAGTTGTTAATTTAATAGAAAAGTTTTATTATTATAGACAAAGAAGAATTAAGGGATAAGAAAGAAGTATTGCTTTATTATAAGCAATACTTCTTTCTTATTATTAAGTATAATTTACATAAATTGTAAAAATATGAAATAAATTCTTGATGATACCTAATAGTATTGCTATAATTTTTACTATGAAATAAAATTAAATAAGAATGGGTGGGAAATATGTCTAAATTTAAAAAAATAATTATTTGTATAATATCCTTATTAATAATTATTCCTATGGGAGTCTATGGATATGTACGATATAAACTTAATGATATCATTATCGATTCTAATTATCAGTCAAAAATTGAAGAAGTAAGTGGAATAACTAATATCTTACTTCTTGGTACAGATGGAAGAAAAGATGAAACTGCATTTAGAACAGATTCTATGATTATCCTAACTGTTGATAACAATAATAAAAACATCAAACTTACTTCTCTAGCTAGAGATACCTATGTTGATATACCTGGAAAAGGTAAAGGTAAATTAAACGCAGCTTATTTTTGGGGAAAAGAAGATTTACTATTCGAAACAATAGAAAGTGAATTTGGTATAGGACTTGATAAATATGCTATAGTAGACTTCACTTCTCTAATGGATATAATTTATGCACTAGATGGTGTAGAAGTAAATGTTAAAGAGTCAGAATTAAAACAATTAAATAAGTACATACCTGAGTGTTATAAATTCTGTAAAAATCCTAATAAAGGGGAAATGAAGTTAATAAAAAATGCAGGAAAACAAACATTAAATGGATATCAAGCATTATCGTATACTAGAATTAGAAAGGGAGATAGTGCAATAAATAGAGATGAAAGACAAAGAAAAGTAATTAATGCTATAATTAAAAAATATAAAGATACTTCTTTCACTAAATATCCTGAATTAATAAATGCTGTACTACCTTATGTTACTACTAATTTAACATCTAATGAAATTTTAAAATTAGCTTATACAGGTCAAAATATTTTATCTAACCAATCATTAAAAACAGCATTAAAAGAAGCTCAATTCCCAATAATTGATGAAATACACTCTAAAGGTGGTATATATAATAATGCTGGTTGGGTATGGCTATATGATACAAACTCTACCGGAGTATTAAGAGATTTCATATATAGAGATATAAATATGAGTGAAAATGAGTATTTAAATGACAATAGTCAAGTAACTTTAAATTATTAAAAATAAAATGAACTATAAAATTAAAACTAAGTGTAAACTTAGTTTTTTTTATTTCAACAAAATATTACTTATTGATGCAACACACGTATATTGGTACAATTAGTGTATGGTAAAAATTACATAAAGGGGTGGATTTATGTCACGTGGGAAAAAAATCGTAATAACATTATTATTAATAGCTGTATTATTACCTATTGCTGTCTTTGGATTTTTGTATTACAAAATAAATTCCATTAAAACAGATACTCAAGCTGAGGGAGTTACAAATATTTTATTATTAGGTACAGATGGTAGAGAAAACGAAAGTGCATATAGATCTGACTGTATGATGATAGTCACTATCGATAACACTCACAAAAGCGTTAAATTAACTTCTCTTGCCCGTGATACTTATGTAGAAATACCTAATCAAGGAATGGGGAAACTAAATGCATCTTACTTTTGGGGAAAAGAACAATTATTATTTAAAACAATAAAAAATGAATTTGGTATAGATATTGATAAATTTATTCAAATTGATTTTGAAGGTTTGATGGACGTAATAACAGAATTAGGTGGTGTAGATGTTGAAATTACAGAAAAAGAAATGGAAGCTGTAAATAAATCTGTCCCTTCTACATATGAGTCTTACGATAATCCAAACAAAGGTGAAATGAAATTAATACCAGGTAGCGGTGTTCAAACTTTAACTGGTTATCAAGCCATATCTTATTGTCGTATAAGAGATATTGACAGTGCTATTTATAGAGATGGTAGACAAAGAAAAGTAATAATGGGTATTGCTTCAAAATTTAAAAGTATACCTGTTTCAAAATATCCTGATTTAATAAAATCATTATCACCTTGTGTAAGCACAAATATGGGTTCTGTAGAATTATTAAATCTAGGATATAATGCTTACAATATACTTTCAAGTGGTAATTCTATTAAACAAGGTCAATTCCCAATAATAGATGAAGTACACTCTAAAGGTGGAAAATACAAAGATGCAGGTTGGGTATGGCTATATGATAAAAACTCTGTAGTAGTATTAAAACAATTTATATTTGATGATATTCCTATGGAAGAAAACAAATATTTAAATGAAACAAATAAAATTGAATTAAATGGATAATATACTTGTTTCATATAAGTATATTACATAATTTCTAAGAGCATATTTTTTATAATATGTTCTTTTTTGTTGTGAAGTTTTTCCTTTCATATGGTAACAAATAAATATTTTAATTAATATTATATACTATCGTTATTTCTATGGGAGGGAATATAATTATGCACAAAAAAATAATAGCTATTGCGAGTGCCCTATCACTAGGTGTGTGTTGTTTAACTGGTTGTTCTTCACAACAAGAGAAAAAAGAATTGGATAAAATCACTATTGCTGAAGTAACACATTCTGTTTTCTATGCTCCTCAATATGCTGCAATTACTCAAGGTTTCTTTGAAGAAGAAGGAATTGAAGTTGATCTTATTGATGCACAAGGCGCAGATAAAACTATGGCAGCCTTAATTTCCGGCGAAGCAGATATAGGTCTTATGGGACCAGAAGCTTCTATTTATGTTTATAAGCAAGGAAGTAAAGATTACGCTATAAACTTTGCTCAACTTACTAAAAGAGATGGTAGCTTTATAGTTTCTAGAGAAAAAAATGACGACTTCTCATACGAAGATATGGCTGGTAAAGAAATACTTGGGGGAAGAGCTGGTGGAGTTCCTCTAATGACATTGGAATATTTATTAAAAAATAAAGGATTAACTATAGGGGAAAATAAATCTGCTGGCGAAGTGAATGTTAGAAGTGATGTGCAATTCGGAGTTATGGCTGGTGCTTTTGCTGCCGGTGAAGGTGATTATACAACTGCCTTTGAACCTACTGCAACTCAATTAGAAAAACAAGGTGCAGGATATATAGTAGCTTCTGTTGGTCAAGATGCTGGTGAAATACCTTTTACTTGTTACAGTGCAACTAAGTCATATATGGACGAAAATTCTGACTTAGTTCAAAGATTTACAAATGCATTATATAAAGGACAACAATGGGTTCAAAAAGCTTCTGATGAAGAAATAGCAAAAGCTATGCAACCATTCTTTGAAGATACTTCTTTAGAAGATTTAAAAATTGTTGCTCAAAAATATAAAGAAATAGATGCTTGGGCCTCAGATCCTATATTAAAAGAAGAAAGTTTAAATAGATTAATGGATGTTATGATTGAAGGCGGAGAATTAGATGAAAAAATACCTTATGATTCAGTAGTAACAACAACTTATGCTCAAAAAGCAATAGACAGTATAAAATAGTACTATATAAATCGTATTCTCTAATATAAAAAAGAGCTATATCAGGAAAATTTATCCTCCATAGCTCTTTTTATTAAGTATTATTTAAAGTTATTTTGCTTCTTCTGCTATAACTTCACTTACTTTATCTACATATGCAGATGATTTTACTGGCTTAGGTAATCTTTCATTTATTACATTCATTAAGTTATCTGTGCACTTATGTATGTCAACAAATTTACCATCTTCTACTACTGCAAACTTAGGATCTATTGGAGATAATACATTTCCTTGTATTTCTCCTAATTTAGCATATCTATATCTAGGGATTCTCTCTTCCATTTCCATACTTATATCACAAGTATCTTTGAAATCAAATTCAACCTCATATACACGAGCTATTTCTAAGGCTACTTCATAATTTGATAATACTACTCCCTCATCTATAGCAGCACTAACTGATTGTAATCTTCTTTCTGTATTTGTAAATGTTCCATTTACTGAAGCAAATCCAGTCCCCGGTATTACTACATCTGATATATCACAAGTTTCTGTCATATGAGTATCGCAAACCATTAAAAATTCTAAATTACTTAAATTAGACATTATTGGATTTTCACCAAAGCATAGAAGTGCCTTCACCCCATCCATTGCTTCTTCTCCAGCTTTAATACCTAAATCTATCAATCCTTGTGAGTTATTTTTAGCTTTTACTTGAAGTATTCCATCTCTAGGAGCACCTATATGCCCTGAAAGAAGAGCAATATTTGATATCATAGCTGCAGCTTCTGTTGATACTATATTTTGTTGGAATACTATCATAGCCTTTTTAGCATCAGCATATGCTTTTGCTACTTCTAATATCTCATCACTTACAACTACATTTTCCAATGAGTTTTTAAATTCATCAAAATTATCTGCTGATGATACTTTACCCATATCAAGTAATACTTTTGATATTTCTTTTATAGCATCAAGATTATTTTCTGTATATATAATCTTTGTAGCAAAATCAAAGTTATTTACTTCACAATCCTTTGGATTTATTACATATACTTTAACTCCACCTTCCGCTGCTTGTTTTAACTTAAGCTGAATTACTGGGTTATTTTCCACTATAAATCCAAATGCTATAATTACATTTGTTGATAATAATTCATCTATAGTATTTGGTGAAGCATCAAGACCTAAAACTTTTTCTACTCCACTTTCTACATTGTTAAAGCAAAGAGTTTTAGCTCCCATTATATCTGCTAATTTTTTAATTACATAAGCTTCTTCATTTGTATATCTATCAGATATAGCAACTGCTACTGCATCTTTACCATATTTAGTAGCTATACTTTCAGCTTTCTTAGCAGTAAGTACTAATGCTTCATGGTAGTCAGTTTCTCTAAATCCATCTTCACCTTTTACAAGTGGTGTAGTTAATTTCTCTTCTAGTACTGAACAGTCAAATCCCCATTTACCTTTACCACATAAAAGACCTTTATTTACTGGTCCATCTTTGTCTGGATTAGACTTAATTAACATGTCTCCATAAGTTTCTAAGTTTAGAGAACATCCAACTGAACAGAATGAACATGTAGTATTCGTTACAGTAGTATCTAGTGGTACTTCTTTAGCTACTGTTTGTTTTTCTTGTAAAGCACCTGTTGGACATACACTTACACATTGTCCACAAGATATACATCCAGACTCAGCTAAAGGTTTTTCTAAAGATGGTTTTACAACTGTATCGAATCCTCTATTAACTAAACCTAATGCTCCAACACCCATTACTTCATCACAAACTCTTACACAAAGTCCACAAAGGATACATTTATTAGGATCTCTAACTATAAATGGATGGTCATCTTCAAATTCTATTACATTTTTATCTCCAGCAAGTCTTTCTGGTTTAACATTATACTTGTTAGCATAATCTACTAATTTACATTCAAAGTAATCATGACATCCACATTCTAAACATCTAGAAGCATCTTTTAGAGCTTGCTCCTCATTATATCCAAATACAACCTCTGTAAAGTTATCTTTTCTTTCTTCTGCTTCTAATTGTTCCATAACTGGTCTACACATTCTTTCTCTATCTTCAAATGTTTTTTCAGTTATATCAAATCTTTCCACTACATATGGTTTTTCGTATTTTATTATTTCACCATTTAAGTAAGCATCTATTGAAGCAGATACCTTTTTAGCGTCTGCTATAGCTTCTATTGCTATAGATATCTTATCATTACCACAGTCTCCACCTGCAAATACACCAGGCATACTTGTCATAAATGTATCTTTATCATAAGCTATAGCATTTTTTCTAGTTTTTTCTAAATTTTCAAATGGTGAAGCATCTACTGCTTGACCTATGGCAAGTATCATAGTATCTATGTCTATAGTTTCAGTTTTACCTTCAACTGGTACTGGTTTTCTTCTTCCAGATGCATCAGGCTCACCTAGTTCCATTACTTGAAGTACTACTTGTTTAACTTTTCCTTCTTCATCAGCTATTACTTCTATAGGATTAGTTAAGTTTTTAAATATTACTCCTTCTTCTTCAGCTTCTACTATTTCTATCATATCTGCTGGCATTTCATTTTTAGTTCTTCTATATATATTATAAACTTTTTTAGCTCCAAGTCTTACGGCAGTTCTACAAGCATCCATTGCAGTATTTCCACCACCAACTATAGCTACATTTTCACCAAGATTTATTTCTTCATTTCTAACAACTTTTCTTAAGAAGTCTATACCACCAATAACACCTATAGAATCTTCACCTTTGCATCTAACACCTGTAGATACCCAAGCACCTATTCCAAGTAATACTGCATCATAATCTTTTCTTATTTTTTCAAAAGATATATCTACACCAACTTTAGTATTAGGTATCATTTTAACTCCCATACTTTCAATTAATGCTATTTCTTCATCTAATACTGCTTTAGGTAATCTATATTCTGGTATACCATATCGAAGCATACCACCAAGTTTTGGCATAGCTTCTATTATTGTTACTTTATGACCCTTTTGTCTTAAGAAATATGCTGCAGATAGACCCATTGGACCACCACCAATTATAGCAACACTTTTATTTGTTTCAGGAGCTATTTCTGGTATAAATGGATTTTCTACTTTTAAATCTTTATCTGCTGCAAATCTCTTTAAATTAGCTATTGAAATTGGTTCATCCACAAGTTGTCTTCTACATTTTTCTTCACATGGATGAGGACATACTCTTCCTATAGCTGCAGGTAGAGGTATTTTATCTTTAATAAGCTCTATGGCTTTTTCATATTCTCCATTTGCTATTAATCCCACATATCCTTGGCAGTCAGTGCCTGCAGGACATGCAAGTACACATGGAGGTCTACAATCTCCCACATGGTTAGATAATAGTAACTCTAAATTTGTTTTTCTTGATTCTATAACTCTTTCAGTATTAGTTTTTATTATCATGTTTGGTGAAATTTCTGTAGCACAAGCTTTTACCATCTTAGGCATTCCCTCTATTTCAACCACACATAATCCACATGAACCATAAATCTTAGTTCTTTCATCGAAGCATAAAGTAGGAATGAAAATATCATTTTCTTTTGCAACTTCAAGAATTGTTTGTCCTGGTAATCCTAATACTTCTTTACCATCTATATTTAATCTGAATTTATTCATATTATCCTCCTTCCTATTCTCTAACTATAGCGCCAAATTTACAAGTTTCTTCACATTTACCACATTTTATACATATATCATGATTTATTACATGCATTTCTTTCTTTTCACCAGAAATAGCGCCTACTGGACATTTCTTAGAACAAGCTGTACATCCTTTACAATCTTCTGTAATATTAAATGTGATTAAAGACTTACAAGATTTCGCTGTACATTTTTTATTATAAATATGATCTTCATATTCGTTTCTAAAATATTTAAGTGTAGTTAGAACCGGATTAGGAGCTGTTTGGCCAAGACCACACATAGAACCATCTTTAATCTTTAATGCTAATTCTTCAAGTAATTCTATATCTCCATCCTTACCTTCACCTTTTGTTATTCTTTCTAATATTTCAAGCATTCTCTTTGTACCTATACGACAATAGTTACATTTACCGCAAGATTCTTTTCTAGTAAAGTCAAGGAAGTATCTTGCCATATCAACCATACAAGTAGTTTCATCCATAACTATCATACCACCAGAACCAACTATAGCCCCAGTCTTATTAATATTTTCATAATCAACAGGCGTATCTATAAGTTCTGCCGGTATACATCCTCCAGAAGGTCCACCCATTTGTACTGCTTTAAATGCTTTATCTTGTTTTATTCCTCCACCTATTCCAAAGATAACATCTTTTAAAGGCAATCCCATAGGAACTTCAACAAGTCCTCCTTTTTTTATTTTTCCTGCAAGAGCAAATACTTTAGTTCCTTTACTTTTTTCTGTACCCATTGCACCAAATGCAGCTCCACCATTCGCTATTATCCACGCAACATTGGCATAAGTCTCAACATTATTTATATTAGTAGGCTTTTGCCAATATCCTTTTGCTGCTGGGAAAGGTGGTTTAAGTCTAGGCATACCTCTCTCACCTTCAAGAGAAGCTATAAGTGCAGTTTCTTCACCACATACAAATGCTCCTGCTCCTGCTTTTATTCTTAAATCAAAATCAAAACCTGAATTAAATATATTCTTTCCTAAAAAACCCTTTTCCCTTGCTTGGGCCATGGCTATTTCTAGTCTATGTATAGCAAGAGGATATTCAGCACGAACGTATATAACACCTTCTGTAGCTCCCATAGCATATCCACCAATTATCATACCTTCTATTAATGAATGTGGATCTCCTTCAAGAACAGATCTATCCATAAAAGCACCTGGATCACCTTCATCAGCATTACAAACTATATACTTTTGATCTGCTTTATTTTGATATGCTGCATTCCACTTAAACCAAGTAGGAAATCCAGCTCCACCTCTACCTCTAAGACCAGATACTTTTATTTCTTCTATTACATCTTCTGGAGTCATTGAAGTGACAACTTTTTTAGTTGCTTCATACCCTCCTACAGATATATATTCTTCTATTTTTTCAGGGTTAATTAAACCACAATTTCTAAGTACTACTCTTTTTTGTTTTTCAATAAATAATTTATCTTCATCTGAAATTGATATAGTTGTAGCTACCTTCCCATTTACAAGGTGTTTCTCAACTATTTCAGATACAAGATCAGGTTTTACTTTTACATATCTTGTTATTTTATTATCATCGTCATAAACATCTACTATTGGCTCTAAATAACAAGTACCTACACAACCTGTAATATCAACTTTTATATCTAAATTTCTTTCTTTTATTTGTCTTTCAAACTCTTCTGCTGTCTTTTTTGCACCTGTTGCAATTCCACAACTTCCTGCACCAATTATAACTTTCATTACACTCTCACCCCCTATGATCTTTCTCTAATTTCTGTTAAGATCTCTTTCACAGAATCTTTAGTTAAATTACCATAAGTCTCATCTCCATCAGCACTTTTAACCATCATAACTGGTGCCAATGAACAACAACCTAAACAAGCAACATTATTCAATGTAAATATACCATCTTCTGTCGTCTCTCCATCTTGTATTCCTAAAAATTCACAAACAGCTTCTTCTATCATCTCAGAACCATTTACATGACATGCAGTCCCTTGACATAACATTATTAAATATTTTCCTATCGGTTGCAATCTGAATTGTGCATAGAATGTTGCTACACCATAAATTTTAGCTGTTTTTATTCCTGTAGCTTGAGAAATATAATTCATTGCATCTATAGAAATATATCCATAGATATCTTGAGTTTTTTGTAAAATTGTAATTAGACTTCCAGGTACTTTAGCATATTTATCTAAAATGGGATCAAGTTCTTTAAATTCTTGACATTTTTCAGTACCACAACAGCATTTTCCACTCATTTACTCTACCCCCTATTGAAAAATTTAAAGCTAAATTTATATATTATGCTATTACAATAATATTAGCAAAAAATGGTAATTTTAGCAAACAAAAAAACACGTAAATCGTTATATTTTTAACCCATTAACTTTCAACTTATACTATTTTTATATTTTTTTACAATATTTTTATATTTATAAATAATTATTAAATAAATAAAATTAATTATTTATAAATATAAATTAACAATATTATTCTTATTAGTAATCAGTAATTAATAAAAAAGAATTTTAATTATTGATTATATTAAATTAAAATAAATACCTTCATTATACTTGTTATATTATTTAACAAAGAATATTATAATCAGTTCATAATTATTAGATAAGTTAACTAAATAAAAAATTAACTTAATTTTTAAATTTAAAAAATAAAGTTTCTACTTTAAAAGTAGAAACTTTATTTTATGCATTTTCAAAAGTATATATTGCATCTATTCTAGTAATAAAAATACTGTCATCTTTACATCCTATATATTTTGCATATTTTCTTACCTTTTCTTTAGCTGCCTCTATATCAGAAACACCTCTGTCAATTAATTCTTTAATATATATATCCATCAAAGAACTTTTATATTCTTTTAAATCAAAACCTAAATAATAAGCTAAGTTTTCTATTTCACATGAAAAATCTCCATCTTCTTTTACTAAAAATTCATAAACTTCTCTTCTATAAGGATTAGACATTATAATCTTTTGCACAACTTTACATCCATCTAACTTACTTATAAAACCGTCTTTATAATTATTAAAAAGTGCATTAGATTGTCTAATAGATTTTTTATCGATATAGGAGTTCACATCTGTAACACCATTTTCAATTAAAGCATCTAAAATAGCTAAATGAACACTAAAACAATCATTAAATAAGTACTCAGAAAGTTTAGAAATAATTGGTTTTATATCAAAGAATTTACTGCTATTTCTTTTATTTTTAGTATTAGATAAATCTCTGCTTACATTATTAAATAATCTTTCAAAATCTAAATATTTATCACAATATATTTCTTTAAATAATTTGAAATCTATTGTAATAATATTATAAGAAACAATAGTTTCAACACCCTTTCTAATAACTTCATTTATTAATTTTTTACCGTAATCTAAATATTTTTCATTTAAATGTCTAGTATTTGAGATATTTTCTAAACAATAAGTTTTAAAAAGTTGTGATGATTCATTTGCATAGTTTTTAAAATTATTTCTAATTGTATTGTAATTATTTCTCTTATCATCAAATTTTATAATTGCACCGTTTATATCAAATGTAATCATTATTTCCCCTCCTTAAAATCAAATATTATTTCATTTTACTACTTATTATTTGATTTTAAGAGTTCTATTCCTTCTAAAAAAATAATTTGTCTAAAAGTTCTTCTAAATAATGTTGAATATTCCAAGAATTATTGGAATAAACATGGAAGGTAGCAAATTAGCAACTTTAATATTACATATTTTTAACATATTTAGTCCTAGAGCAAAAATTAATAAGCTGCCTACACAAGTCATATAAGTAACAACAGAATCACTTAATATACTAGATAATGCTCCAGCGCCTAAAGCAATTATTCCTTCATAAATAAATACTGCTATACTTGATAAGATAACTCCTAACCCCATGGATGCAGCAAAAAATATTGAAGATACTCCATCAAGAACTGATTTTGCAAGTAGTGTAGAATGGTCACCATTTAATCCACTTTGTATTGCACCTACAACAGCCATTGCTCCAACACAAAATAATAAGCTAGCAGATACAAATCCTTTAGATAATTCTTTACCATCATCTTCATCTACTTTATTTTTAGAAAATTTTTTATCCATATATTCACCAAATTTATTTAATAATTTGTCAAAATCAATTAATTCTCCAATAAATGCTCCAATGGAAATACAGATTACCACATATAATGGGTTATCGCCTTTTAAAGCTCCAGAAATACCTATATACATTACCACAAGGGCTATACCATCCATAATAGTTTTATTTAATCTTTCTGGTATACCTTTATTAATAATTAATCCTATTATTCCTCCGCCTATTATTGTTATAGTATTTACAATTACACCCAGCATAATATCACCCCTTATTTATTTTTGTACTATATAATAAATATTATATTTCTTACATTTATTTATCAATATTCTTTTCAACTAAGCTTATATATTTACCTGGATTTTGGGCAAAATCTTGAAAAGAAGCTTTAGTAAAAATAATATCTTCACCTAGAAATCTTTTATATCTCATTTCTTCTTTTTTTAAAGTTGATAAAAGTTTATTCTTATGATTGTTAATGACCATAATTTTAAGTGGTTCTTTATTTCTACTTGTTTGCACTCTTTTAAGCATATATTTTATATGTATATCAGCTTCTGGAAAAGAATATCCACAAAATACAACTAAATCTGCTTTTCTAAGTTCGCTTTCTGCCTTATTCCATACAGAACTTAAATATACATTGGACATATTCTTAAAATAGGTGGGTGGAACTATAATTGGTATAGTGTATTCTTTGCAATTTAAGCATGTTGCCTCATCTTGATTGTTTAATATTCTCATTACTCCGCCTTCATAGGGTGTTAAGGTTATACTGGAGCACACTGGACAATATAGCCAATTTAAAGATCCATGAATTTTATATAATTTAATCATTTTACCTTCCGGTCTTCTCCACTTGCTGTGTTTATAATTGAAATTTGCAAAATCAATACCATAGTCAAGCATTACAGGCATATCATTTTTATCATATAGCTTTGATATAGTATTATCTATATGAATATCGTAATTTACACTTATAAATGTTGTATTTAGAAGCTGATTTTCTTTTAATAAATTATTCAATAATAGTTCATGATATTTATTACTTTCCTTAGATGCATTATTTATGGAATTAGCTGTTAAAAGGATTAAATATTGCCTTAATAAATTAATAGATCCATTCCTATTATTATAAGTATCTGTTCCAAAATTTTTAAATGATTCTCTTCTTTGTTCTGCCATATCAAGTATCCCAAGTACTTCTTCAAATGTAGGGAAGTTAACTTTATCTAAATTATCTTTTAATACATCAATATTAAATACTTCTTTAAAAAATTCTCTAAGCTTTATATTCATTTGACTATTTGAATGTAATGGTAGACTATATTTAAAGTAAGTAGAAAACAATTCATTTTGAATAGGTAAATTTTCAGCTGCAGAAGCTCCTGCACCTAAGAAAATACATATATTCATATAACTAATTCACCTTCTTTCTTAAATTACATTCCTCTTAATGCTCTAATTAAATGACTTATATTTCAATTGTAGTAGTTATTTTTATCAAAAGTCCACCTAATAAAAAAAGTCCTAATATATTTATATTAAGACTTTTAACTGTTATTATTCTATTTATTTAACTTTTTTATATACTCAACTGCTTTTAATGTTCCCATTTTAGAGTGATCAAATGTAAGTCCACCTTGGAAGTATACGTTATATGGAGGTCTAATTGGTGCATCGGCACTAAGTTCTATAGAAGATCCTTGTATAAATGCCCCTGCTGCCATTATTACCTCATCTTCATACCCTGGCATTGCCCAAGGTTCTGGCTTAACGTAAGAATCAACTGGAGCTGCTGCTTGAACTCCTTGACAAAATGCTATAACTTCATCAGCATTTTTAAGTCTCACAACTTGTATTATATCGCTTCTTAAATCATCATATTTAGGAAGGACTTCATATCCTAATTTTTCAAACATTCTAGCACAATAAATTGCACCCATCACTGCTTGTGATGTTATATATGGAGCCATAAAGAACCCTTGAAGTACATTTCTTGTAGTTCCAAAAGTAAGACCACATTCTTTTCCTATACCTGGAGTAGTTAATCTATAAGATATCATTTCAACTAAATCTTTTCTACCAGCTATATATCCTCCAGTTAAAGCAAGTCCACCACCTGGATTTTTAATTAGAGAACCTGCCATTATATCTGCTCCAACTTCTGTTGGTTCTTTTGTATCTAAAAATTCTCCATAGCAGTTATCAACCATTACTATTAAATCCTTATTTACTGATTTAACTACTTCTATAGCTTCTTTTATATCATCTATTGATAATGACTTTCTCCAAGAATATCCCTTAGATCTTTGTATCATTACAAGCTTAGTTCTTTCATTTATCTTTTTCTTAACACCTTCTAAGTCAATATTTCCATCAGGTAAGAAATCAACATCTTGATATGTTACACCAAATTCTTTAAGTGATCCTTTTTCTTCTCTTATTCCTATTACACCTTGTAGTGTATCATAAGGTTTTTCTGTTATTGACAGTATCTCATCTCCTGGTCTAACTATACCTTGTATACATAAACTTAATGCATGAGTTCCATTTACTATTATTGGTCTAACTAAAGCATCTTCTGCTCCAAAAACATCTGCATATATTTCTTCTATTTTTTCACGACCTATATCATTATAACCATATCCAGTAGTCCAGTTAAAGTGGTTATCACTTAAGTTAGCTCTTTGCATAGCTCTAAGCACCTTATATTGGTTATATTCTCTTATTTCTTTTATTTTATCAAATTGATCTTTTATATCTTCCATTACTTCATTAGATAATTGAAAAGTTTCATCATCTAGTCCGTAATATTCTTTTAATAATTCACTAGTTTCTTTAAGCACTTAATCTCACCTATTTTCTTTTATTTGTCACTTTTATTTGTCACTTTAAAAATTTTATCATAGTAAAAATTTCAGTGCAAGATTTATAAGTAAATTCTAGATAAAAAGGTACTTATATTAACCCTATATTTATTGTAGGTTAGTATAAGCACCTTTTTATTTTCATATATATATACTATTATATACTATTTTACATTATTTTGGTTTGTATTTTGTAAATTTATGTTTTTGCCTGGTACTATTGTAGAAACTGCATGTTTATAAATAAGATTTTGTTGCTTATTTTCACCCTCTAACAATATTATATAGCTATCAAATCCTTTTACATGACCTTTAACTTGAACACCATTTATTAGATATATTGTCACAGGTACTCTTTCTTTTCTAGCATTATTTAAAAATAAATCTTGTAAATTTAAAGCAGTATTTTTCATTAACAATATCCTCCCGACTAAATTATATTTTCAATATAACTCCTATTTATAAAATGTTGTATTATATCTATAATATTATACATTTTTAGATATATTTTCAATATAGTTCAAAATATCTTCTTTTAGCATTTGTGTATTATCATATTTATCTAAATCAAACCATTTACTTTCTTTATATCTTTTAAACCAAGTTATTTGT
Source organism: uncultured Clostridium sp. (assembly GCA_945871955.1). Classification (GTDB taxonomy): domain Bacteria; phylum Bacillota; class Clostridia; order Peptostreptococcales; family Peptostreptococcaceae; genus Terrisporobacter. The sequence continues at coordinate 32,319 of CAMBXR010000005.1, forward strand.
CTTTTAGCATATCTTCTAGAATCTCTTTTGATTATTTCAATAGCTTCTTGTAAAGTGTATTCACCTTCTAAATATTTTACTATTTCTTTATAACCAATCCCTTGCATAGATATTAAGTCTTTATTATATCCCATATTAAGTAGTTTTTTAACCTCATCTACTAATCCTGACTCAATCATAATATCTACTCTTTTGTTTATTCTGTCATAAAGAACTTGTCTATCTCTATTTAGTACTATTATTACAGGTAAATAATTGTCGTTATATTTTAAATCTGTAGAAAAGTCTTGCATCTTCTTTCCATCTAAACACACCTCTAAAGCTCTTATTACTCTTTTTGTATTATTTTTATGTATTCTAGAAGCTGCATCTTCATCTAAAGATTTTAATTTTTCGTGCATATAATCTATGCCTTTTTCCTCTAATTCCTTTTCTAGTTCTTCTCGAAGTTTTGAATTACTATTGGATTTTGCAAAATCCATATTATATATTAAAGAGTTAAGGTATAGTCCTGTTCCACCTGTAACTAATACATTTTTATTTTCATTAGTTATTTTTTGTATATATTTATTAGCTCTATGTTGAAATTCTGATACAGAAAATGGATAATCTGGTTTAACTTCATCTATCATATAGTGAACTACTCCATCCATTTCCTCTTTAGTAATTTTTGCACTTCCTATATCCATATACTCATATATTTGCATAGAATCTGCTGAAATTATCTCTGCATTTAAATCTTTTGCTAATTCTATTGATAAAGCAGTTTTCCCAACAGCCGTAGGTCCTGTAAGTATGATAAGTGGTATCTTTTTCATAATATTCCTTTCTTACATAATTCGTTTAAACATTTTTTCTATTTCTTTTTTAGTTATTTCAACTAGTGTTGGTCTACCATGAGGACATGTAAATGGATTTTCACAAGTCTCCATTTGTGATAGAAGCTTTTTCATTTCCATTGTGTGAATTTTATCATTGGCCTTTATTGCCGCTCTACATGCCATGGATGCAAATTTATCGCCCTTTAAATCATAGCTACTAGTTAAGTCATCTATATTATCAATTATTTGAAGTATAAACTTTTCTGACTCAGGAGTTCCAAATATAGTTGGTACACCTCTTACCATAATGTGATTATTTCCAAATAACTCTACTTCAAAACCAAAATTTAAAAATAAATCTATGTTATTTTCTACTTTTAACATATCCACATTGGATAATTCTAAAATAATTGGATCTAGTAACATTTGCATATCTATTTTATGTTTTTTGAATTTTTTCATATATTCTTCATATAATATCTTTTCATGTGCTGCATGTTGATCCAGTAAATACATAGACTCATTTTTTTCTAGCACTATATAAGTATTAAATATACTTCCCACAACTCTAAAGTCTGTAATAGAAAATCTATTTTCACTTTTTGTATTATTTTCTTCAAGTATATACTTATTCGTATCTTGTAATTTATCAACTTTATTAATTTTATTCAAGTCATCAAGTTCATCAAAAGTAAAAGATTTACTAACATCAATTACACCATCAATAAAAAATTCGCCCTTTTTATTATCCAGTGGTTTAATTTTAATTTCATCATGAATATAATCAGTTTTATCATTTATTTCTTCTTTAATAGGTATATCTTGATTATCATGTGAATTTGATTTTTCTTTACTAGCATTAGTTTCTTCTTTATTCTTATTTAATGCTTCTGATAAAGACATAAATGAGTTTATACTGCTTAAATCATTTTCTTTAGGCGTAGCCTCATTTAGATTTTCTATAATAGTATTTTTTGAAACTTCTTCTTTTTCTAAATAAGCTTCTCTACTTTCATTTATTTTATATTTGTCATCGTAACTTTCATACTTTCCTATAAGAGCAGTATTTAATAACTTTCTTTTTAGTAAATCTCTAATTTCTATATATAAATCTTTATCATTTTCAAATTTAATTTCCATTTTTGTAGGATGTATATTCACATCAATTTTAGCTGGATTTATATCTATATTTAAAAAACATATTCCATGTTTATTTATAGGAATAATACCTTTATATGATTCACTTATAGCATCCAATATAATTTTACTTTTTACAAATCTATTATTTATATAAATATGTTGTAAATTTTTATTTGATCGATAGATATTATTATTTCCTATATATCCTGAAATACTACAGAATTTACCTTCTTCATTAATTTTAATTAAGTTTTCTACTATTTCTTTTCCATAAATACTTCTAATAGCAGAAAGAAGCTTGCCATCTCCAGGAGTATTTAGCATCATCTTTCCATTATTTATATATTTAAACTGTATATTAGTATTACCTATGGCTAATTTATTAATTAAATCACTTATATTTATAGTTTCAGCATGAGTAGACTTTAAGAACTTTTGTCTAGCTGGAGTATTAAAAAATAAATCTTTAATTATGATTGTAGTTCCATTTTTTGTACCTACAGGCTCTTTTAAGATTTCTTTTCCACCTTCTAATACAACCTTAGTTCCTAAAGGTTCATCCTTAGTCTTTGTAATCATTTCTAAACGCGATACAGAAGATATGGAAGCTAGGGCTTCACCTCTAAAACCTAGTGAATATAAATCATATAAATCATCTATCTTTTTTATTTTACTAGTAGCATGTCTTAAAAATGATTTATCTACTTCACTAGATAAAATTCCATCTCCATTATCAGTAATTCTTATTTGTTTTTTACCTCCATCTACTATATCTATAACGATTTGTGTAGAATTAGCATCTATAGAGTTTTCAATTAATTCTTTAGTAACAGAAGAAGGTCTTTCGACTACTTCTCCTGCTGCTATTTTATTTATAGTTAAATCATCTAATATATTTATTCTCTTTGACATATTATACCTCCAAAATTAGTTTTATAGGTAAATGTAAATTTTTTATTTTAACAAATATATAATTTATTTATTTTTAACTTTTTTTTGAAGGTTGAAAAGTGCATTCATGGCATCTAGTGGAGTCATACTTAATATATCTAGATTTTTTATTTCATCAAGTATGTTGTTGTCTTCTACTATATCAAAAGTCATTTGATCCATACTCACTGCCACTTCTTCATTTAATTTATTATTTAAGCTTTCTGTTTTTAATTTTTCATATTCATCATGAAGTTTTTCGTAATCTTTTTTAATCTTTTTATAAGATTTATTTAAGTTTTCTTGTTCTAACTTCAATGATTCATACTCATTTTTCAGATTGCTTTCTTCAAGCCTTTTCATTTCAGTTTCTAATTCATCTATTGAATTTAAGTCGCGCGAACAAGTGTTCTTTTCTTTGAAATCATCACTTTCTTTATTAGCTAGACCATTTATGGCGTAGCCATTGTAAATATGATTTTTTTCTAAATCCTTTAAAATTTCTGAAGATCTACTAATAACTTCGTCAGGAAGCTTAGCTAGTTTTGCAACATATATACCATAACTTTTATCAGCTGCTTGATCTATTATTTTTCTAAGGAAGATTATATTTTCTCCATCGTCCTTAACTGCTATGGAATAGTTTTTAACTTCTTTAAATTCATTTTCCAGTTCAGTTAGCTCATGATAGTGTGTAGCAAATAAAGTTTTACATTTAATATGCTTTTCAATATATTCAACTATAGACCAAGCTAAACTTATACCATCATAAGTAGATGTACCTCTGCCTATTTCATCTAATATAACTAAACTTTTATCTGTGGCATTTTTTAATATATGAGAAACTTCACTCATTTCCACCATAAATGTTGATTGTCCTTGAGATAAGTCATCACTAGCCCCAACTCTTGTAAAGATTCTATCGCATATTGGTATATTAGCATATTCTGCTGGTACAAATGATCCCATATGAGCCATTAAACATATTATGGCTGTTTGTCTCATATAAGTAGATTTACCTGCCATATTTGGACCTGTGATAATATTAATTATATTTTCACCACTATTTAAATAAGTATCATTTGGAACAAAGTTTTCCTCTCCAACTATATTTTCTATAACTGGATGACGTCCATTTTTTATATCAAGCTTATTATCTGTATTTATATTTGGCTTAACATAATTATTTATATGGGCAACTGTGGCAAAAGAAGTAAATACGTCTATATTAGCTATAATTCTAGCCACATTTTGTATTCTATCTATATTGTTATATATAGTTTGTCTTATATTTACAAATATTTCGTACTCTAATGCTTTTATTTTCTCTTCTGCATGAAGTATTTTATCTTCGATGTCTTTTAATTCTTCTGTTATAAATCTTTCTGCATTACTTAAAGTTTGCTTTCTTATATATCCTTCTAAATCTAAATTAGCAAGATTTGCCTTAGTTATTTCTATATAATAACCGAACACTTTATTAAATCCTATTTTTAAAGATTTAACTCCTGTTTTTTCTCTCTCACGATTTTCTATTTCTTTTATCATGAAAGCCCCATTTTTAGAAATATTTCTAAGTTCACTTAATTCTTCATTATATGAAGATTTTATTATATTACCCTCTTTTATAGTGATACTTGGCTCTTCCATAATAGCATTATTTATTAGCTCATATATATCACTTAAATCTTCCATCATATCTATATATTTTTTTATAGTAGTTCCATCACAAGAATTTATTCTGTCTCTTAAAAGCGGAAGCTTTTCTATGGAATTTCTTAAATGAATCATTTCCTTTGGAGTTACTTTTTCAAAGGCAATTTTTCCACAAATTCTTTCTATGTCGTAGACATTTTTAAGTATATCTATTAAATCTTCTCTTAAAGAGAAATCATTTTTTATTTCTTCTATAACATCAAGTCTTTCATCTATTTTCTTTTTATTAACCAAAGGTTCTTCCACATATTTACGAAGAAGTCTTCCTCCCATGGCCGTAGATGTTTTATCTAATACATGAAGTAGGGATCCTTTCTTTTTAGAACCTCTAATAGTTTGAGTAAGTTCAAGATTTATTCTAGTAAACATATCAAGAACCATATATTCCATTGGATTATATATATTTACTAAGTTAATATTAGATGTAATTTGCTTTTGTGTATTATATATATAGTTAAGAAGTATACATAAACTAGTTTTAATTAGATTATTTTCATCAAACTTCAAGCTATTTAAGTATTCTTCAGAGAAATACTCACTTAATATATTAGTATCTAAATAATTTTCATCAAATTTTTCATTTATATATATATTTCCAAGGGTTGCTATATTTTTTAAGTTTTCTTTGAAGCTTATTTCATTTAAGATAATCTCCGAAGGACTAACTTTTGCTATTTCTTCTATAACCCTATCTTTATCTATATAAGTAGCATTAGCTTCACCTGTACTTATATCCACATAAGAAAGACCTATTTTATCATTAACTTTATATAATGACATAAGGTAGTTATTCTTTTTATTTTCTAGTAAATTTCCTTCTAAAACAGTACCTGGTGTTACTACTCTTATAACTTCTCTTTTTACTATTCCTTTTGTACTTTGTGGATCTTCCATTTGCTCACCGATGGCAACTTTATATCCAGCTTCTACTAATTTTGATATATATGAAGCAGCGGCATGAAATGGTATCCCACACATAGGTGCTCTCTCTTCCAGTCCGCAAGATTTTCCTGTTAATGCTATTTCAAGTACCTTTGAAGCTACTATGGCATCTTCAAAGAACATTTCATAAAAATCCCCTAATCTGAAAAATAATATGCAATCAGGATATTTATCCTTACATTCAAAGTATTGTTTCATCATAGGAGTAAGCTTTTGTCTATCAATCTCCATCTGTCTACCTCCTTGTCTTTAGTTATTATATCATATAACACAATTTATATGTTAAACTATAAATTTAACTTTATTTTATCAAAAAATAAATAATAGCTATTTATGATTATTTATAAATAGCTATTTTAGTGATGATATGATAAACACCCATACAATTCCAATCATACACTCTATGAAAATTTATTTTTAAATACTAAGTCTATCTATTATTTTTCAAAATTACTCTTAAAGATAATCCTGCTGCACCTACTATGATTGTAAAAGCTGTTCCCATAAATACCCAAGCTACACCAGTCATATTATCCACTCCTTTTTATTTTATAATACTATAAAAGTGGATTAATATTTCATATATTAACAGTACTTTAACAGATTTTACAACAAATTAACAACTTAATACTTTTTTAACATTTTATAATATTAAATTACCTTCTTTGTCAAATTTTATTTCCATAAAATCACCATCAGCTTCCACCATATTAGAATTATATACATGGTTGTATGCTTCCTTGCTCATATATATTTCTTTTAAATTCTTTGTATTTTCTATTATTACTAGTTTAATACTTTCATAATCTAAAATACCGCAGGTTTTAGCGCAAGCTTTAAAAACATATTTATCATTGTCTAAAACCATGGGAAGTTTAATACTATTGGGCTCTGTAGATGTTATAGCATTTAAATATGTACTTTCAAATTCAATTTCATTGTAAAATTTTTTAGTTATAAAGTCTGCCAGTCCCATTCCATTAGCATTGCCATTTGAAAATTTATTAAGATTTAATACTCCTATTTTTGTAATATTAGGTCCACCAGAAGCTGCTTTAGTATGATATCTACCAATAATATTAGTATCCATACCAGTACCACTTATGTTCTTACCAATTTCCCTTACTATTAACACGTCTATATCACTTAAGTATAATTTTCCCATTAATTCCTTTGATTTTTCCAACAACATTGGTTCTTTTGTAAGAATTTCATCTTTATCTAAAATATATATCTCTGATACATCATCATAGGCATTTTCTATTGTTGATACACCAAATAATATATTTAACTTTTCTATTGAAACCTTTGCTGACTGTTCAATATTTTCTGCCATTTTTTCAAATCTAAGCGAATGGGTAACATCAGCACCTTTTCTTTTACCAAGACCTATGGAGAGCATTTTTACTAAACCACTTTCATATTTTCCTCTAAAAGATGTATGACTTTTTATTCTGTTAATTAGTATTATACCATGGGCATTATAAGCATATTTATCAATATATACAGGTAAATTTTTAATAGTTCTTCCTATTTCAATTACTTCCATAGATGATTTTATTTCACATCCCATACTTTCTTCTGTAATTCCCAGTTTTTCAAGAATGTGTTTTTGTCCTTTTGCATCACCACCACCATGGCTACCCATTGCTGGAACAATAAAAGGAATACCTCCTTCTTCTTTTACAAAATCAACTATAGTTTTCGTTATTATTTGATAATTGCTAATTCCCCTACTACCACCTGTTATGGCAACTGTTTTTCCTTTTTCAATTTTGTTTTTAAAGTTCCCTTCTTCTAATAATCTTTTAATTTCTATTTGCACATTTTCTATTTTTTCTTCATTAAATTTCTGTTTAACTTTTATTATTTTAGGAAGTTTTATGTCTTCTAATATACTGTTGATTTTATTCATTATATCAACCCCTTATATAACCTTATATTTATACTTTAGTATAGCATAAAATATTTTTATAATTTTTTATTGTAATAATGTTATTATAATAATATACAATATTAACTACTAAGTATTTCATATAAGGAGGTATTATTTTGAAAGATATAATAAATAAATTTAGTAATTATCATCCCTATATAAATGGTTATAAATCAATGAAACGAGCTTCCGTTTTAATACCTTTAGTAAAAGAAAATGATGAATATTTCATATTATTTGAGCTAAGATCTAAAAATATGAGACATCAACCTGGTGAGATTTCATTTCCCGGAGGGAAAATAGAAGAGAATGAAACTCCAAAGGAAGCTTGTATAAGAGAAACTTGCGAAGAAATAGGTGTAAATGAAGCTGATATAAATATTATTTCTCCTTTGGATGTTTATATATCCCATGCAAATTTAATTATCCATCCTTATGTTGGCATAATTAAAAATATAAAAAATTTAAATATAAATAAATCTGAAGTAGATCATACATTTTTAGTTCCAATAAGTTATCTATTAGATTATGATGTTACTTGTTATACCAATGATGTAAAAGTTATACCCGTTGAAGATTTTCCCTATGATAAAATCCCTAATAAAGAAAATTATAAGTTCGCTGAAGGTCAATACCCTGTATTCTTTTATGAATATAAGGATTATGTGATTTGGGGAATAACCGCCAAGATATTAGAAAATTTTCTAGAATTTTTAAAAAGCTAAAAATAAAGTTAGTTAAGTTAGCTTAACTAACTTTATTTTATACATTGATAAAGATATAAGCTATCTAGCCATCTTCCTTCATCACTTGATCCCATAACAACACAAATATATGTTTTATTATCAATATCTGCTGCTGAAACTACACATTTGCCTGCGCTAGATGAACTCCCTGTTTTAAGTCCCTTTATATTTGAATAATAATATTCACTATAGGGATTTATAAGTTCATTTGTATTTTCATAAGTGACTTTACTACCATCTATAAATTCATCATTTACCTGATATTGACATACTATATCGCTTAATATTTTTGATTTCATAAAATATTTTGCTATGCAAGCCAAATCGCTAGCTGTAGTATATTGTCCCTTTTTATCATATCCATCTGGTCTTAAGAAATTTGAATTATTAGCTCCTATACTTTTAGCTTTTTCATTAATAGCTTTTATAAATATGGCGATAGCTTCTTCTGTACTCACTTTTTTATTTGATATTTTTTCTCCTGTATATTTAGCTAAAACATAAGCTGAATCATTTCCCGAAGGGAGCAATAGCCCATCTAATAATTGTTTTACGGTAAGGATATTTCCTTTTTTAAGACCGGCTTTTGATGCATCATAACATACATATTTTATTTCATCTCCCACAATTACTTTTTCATCAATATTGCAATAATCCAACACCGTAATAGCTGTAATCATTTTTGTAGTGCTGGCTGGGGCAATCTTCTTATCACTATCTTTATCGTAGATAACATTGTTATTATCAGCATTGATTAAGTAAGCATTAGAAGCTTGAATTTTATTATTATAAAAGTTTAAGTTTTCAAACTTCATAATAAATCCTGTTGTAATTACAGTAATAAATACAAGAAACATTAGTCCATAAAAATAAATAATTTTTTCATCATATAACTTAGATAAATTTTTACTTTTATCTTTCTTATATTTACAAAAATAATTATTCTTATCTTTTAAAATATAGATTTTTATTTCTAAAGACAACTTATAAATAAAATATCCTATTAAAGTACCCACACCACTTAAAATTACAGAGTCAATATCACTTCCCTTATATAAAAATAACTGAAATATTTCTATAAATAAAGAAATAAATATACCTATAATCAAGCTTTTATGAACTCTTTGGAAGTTTTTACTGATAAGTGGAAGTAAAATTCCCAAAGGAATAAATATAGCTATCTCTTTTATTATACTTGTCAATCTAAATCTAAAATTATATAAAATCCTAAGTGGATTTAAGTTTAAATTATCACTCCAATTAATAGTTGTAGAAAATCCATAAAAAGGAGATATATTTAAGGAAAATATTATACTTAAATATATAATCGTGCAAAGTAAAATAAATTTATATTCCTTACTTATTTTATCTTTTTTCAGTATATATCTATTAATAGTAAAATTGTAAATACTACAAATTATAATTGCAGAAATAATATATGTTATAGTAGTTTGTATAAACTGCATATTCTATCTGTCCTTTCTAATATTATGACTTGATTATTTACAATTTTTTCAAAATTAAAACATTTTTGTGAAAATTTAGATTTGGCGTAGCCATCTTCAATTTATTTATCATTCCCATAGATACATTATTTTACTATAAAACTTCCATAAAGAAGCTTAAATAATATATTCTGTTTATTTTATTTAATATAAGTTTATTTCAAGGTAGTATATAATTAGTAATAAGAAAAGAATAATATCATTACATATAAAAAATGACATCAAAGATGTCACCTTATCGCTAACGCTCTTTGGATTTTTGTCACTTTTTACTTTTCTGAACACATTGATATTACTTTAATTTATAGGTTATCCACAGTTTTTTAAGTATTATAATTTCCTTATAAGTAAAAAAGTGTAAAGATAATCTTTACACTTTTTTATATTATACTTCTTCTCCAACTAATGAGAATGTTGTAGATTCAGTTACTTTTATATTCATTAATTTTCCAAGTAAATCTTCTTCTGGATTTTTTACTGAGAAGTTAATTAATTTATTTTGTCTAGTTCTTCCTGTAAATTTAGTTTCATCAGTTTTACTTCTACCTTCTACTAAAACTTCAACAGTTTTTCCAACATAAGATTCATTTATTTCACCTAGTATTTCATTAACTTTAGATAATACTCTATTGAATCTTTCGTGTTTAACATCTTCTGGTATTTGATCTTCCATCTTAGCTGCTGGAGTTCCTTCTCTCTTAGAGTATATAAATGTGAAAGCATTATCGTATCTAACTTTTTCTACCACATCTATAGTATCTAATAAGTCTTCTTCAGTTTCTCCTGGGAATCCTATCATTAAGTCTGTAGAAAAAGCAATATCTGGTATTTCAGCTTTAGCTTTTTCTATTATTCTTAGATAGTCTTCTTTAGTGTAGTGTCTGTTCATTTTCTTAAGAAGTCTTGAACTACCACATTGTACTGGTAAGTGTAAGAATTCACATACTTTATCACAATCTCTCATGGCATATATAACTTCATCAGATATATCCTTTGGATGAGAAGTCATAAATCTTATTCTCTCTATTCCTTCTACTTCATTTGTCATTCTAAGTAACTCGGCAAATGTTATAGGTTCTTCTAAAGTTTTTCCATAAGAGTCAACATTTTGACCAAGTAGTGTAATTTCTTTAGTACCATTAGCTGCTAATTCTTTTATTTCATTTATTATATCTTCTGGAGTTCTAGATCTTTCTCTACCTCTTGTATAAGGAACTATACAATAAGTACAGAAGTTATTACATCCATACATTATATTTACGAATGCTTTAAGTTCGAATTTTCTACTACTTCTAAGACCTTCTACAACTTCTCCATCCACATCCCAAACATCTACTAATAATTTATCACTATCCATACTATTAGTTAAAAGTTCTGGGAATTTGTATAAGTTATGTGTACCAAATACTAAATCCACGTGTTTGTATCTAGATTTTATTTCTTTAACAACGTGAGGTTGTTGCATCATACATCCACATACAGCAATTTTTAAATCTGGATTTTTTCTTTTAGCTAATTTTAGATGACCTAAGTTTCCATAAACTTTAAGTTCTGCATTTTCCCTTACTGCACAAGTATTGTATATTATTAAATCACAATCATCTGTCATTAATGTAGGTTCATAACCCATAGAATCTAACATACCTGCTAATTTCTCTGAGTCATGCTCATTCATTTGACATCCAAAAGTTGTTATCATGTATTTAGGTTTTCTTTTATTTATAGCGAAGTATCTATTATTTTTCTCTGCAATAGCTTCAATAAATCTATTTTGCTCTTCTATTTTTTCTACAGGAACTTGAACTTGTTTTCTTTTTCCCATCTGTCTTCCTCCTTAATAATAATGCAAACTCTATTATATCATAAAATTTGTTAAAATTACTAGATAAAAAGCACTAGGACATAACTCCTAGTGCTTTTTATTCTTTACCCATATAATATAATTTTAATCGGTTTTAATGAAATTTAATCAATTATATCTATATAAATTGTACATAAAGGATTTAATTTGAGAAATACTAAATTATTATATTATATAAGATATAAAAGGAGAAGTTATGTTAGTAGTATTTATCAGAAGTATTATTCTGTATATTGCAGTATTAATTTCATTAAGAGTAATGGGAAAAGGTGAAATAGCAGAAATGAACTGTTTTGACTTAGTCATAACATTGCTAATAGCAGAAGTTGCTTCTACCCCTATGGAAAATAATGATATTCCTATAATTTATGGTATTGCATCACTAATAGGTTTAGTTTTTATGCAAACTTTAATTTCAGTTTTAAGTTTAAAATTTAAAAGTATTGGGACAGTGGTTTCTGGAAAACCTTCAATTTTAATAAATAAAGGCAAAATAGATTATAAAGCCTTAAAAAAAGAAAAAATAACAGTTAATGAACTTTTAGAACAACTTAGAATTCAAGGATATTTTAATCTTAAGTATGTTCAATATGCTTTATTAGAAACTGATGGTAATTTAAGTGTTGTACCAAGTACAAATTATAATTCTACACCAAGTAAAGAATATAATCATCTTCCCATATGTTTAATTCAAGATGGAAAAATCATAAAAAATAATTTGAAAATTATTGATAAAGATGAAAATTGGTTATACGGTATTTTGAAATCTCAACATATAAATAACATTAAAGATGTGTTAATTTGTGTATTAGATGAATATGATAAAATTTTTATTCAGAAAAAATATGAGTGAGGTGAAAATTAGTGAAATCTTCTTTTTTTGTAATGCTTGGTACTGTTGTATTTATTTGCCTTGGATTATTTAATCATGAAAAAATCAACGAATTTTCCTATACTTATTTAGATGATTTCAACACTATAGAATTGAATATAAAAGATGATAACTGGAATCAAGCCTCTAAACTTCTGTATGATACAAAAAATAAACTGGAAAAAGAAAAAAATATTTGGTATAAATTAATAAATCATTCTTATTTCAATGAAGTTTTTGCTTCAATGCAAATACTAAACCAAAGTATATATTTAGAAAATAAAATGATTTCTTTAATGGAAATAGAGAAAATTAAAATGGTCTTGAATAATTTAATGGAAGATGAATGTTACAATTTTAATAGAATTTTTTAAAAGCTAAAATAAAATAAATTTGAATTAACAAACTCTTTTAAAATAAAACCTACTAATATATTAATTGCCTTATTAGCGAAGTGAATTTTAAGTAACGGAGTTGCCTGAAGCGGAAGCAAAGGCATCTCGTTGACGTTATGAACGAAGTGAATTTTAGCTTTTAAAATCAATAAGTAATACTACCTATATTATTTTAAATTTCTTTATAGGTAGTATTTTACGGTTTTTGTATAAAGAATTATAATTTATATTATATCCTACTAGGAATATTTATATTTTTATTGTACTACTATCTATGAACTCGCAAGGATAGTCTATATTTTTTAAATCATTTATTAATTTAAATAATGCTAAGTCTTTTTTCTTAGCTTCAATCATAACATCAAAGTCCCTATCCACACTTTCCTTCGCTAAATTTAAAAAGTTTGCAAAGTCTTCAACATCTATATAATCAGCATGTTTTCTATCAAACTCACTTTCTCTAGGACTTGAAAAGTGAACTTTAGGAGGCAGTTTTTCATCATTCCATGTATTAAATATATCCTTCAGTAAATCTCTAATATATTCTCCTTCATTTTTACATTTATGGTGATGTAAATCTAAAACCATAGGTGCTTTTATTTCTTTGCAAATATGAAGAACATCTTTGGCAGTAAAAACTTTATCGTCATTTTCTAATATTATTTTTTTAGATATTCTCTTTGGAAACTTTCTTATATTTGATATAAATCTATTTATACTTTCCTCCTTGCCACCTGCTGAACTTCCCACATGAATCACTAATTTTCCGTCTTCATAATTCATAAGATCATATAAATCCACAGCATGATTTAAATTTCTTATAGTGTCTTCTATCACCTTTTCTTTAGTGCTATTTATAACATTAAATTGGTCTGGATGAAAATCTACTCTCATATTTGATAGTTTTATAATCTTACCTATTCTACTTAATTCTTTGCTAAAATATTTCTCATATTCCCATATAACTTCTGGATGGGTTGATAATGGTATTAATTTTGATGTTAATCTGTAAAAATGTATATCATTTTCCATATTATATTTAAGAATAGTTTCTAAATCGTCTATATTGGAAAATGTCACTGACTTTAGCTTCTTAAGTTTTTCTTCTTCACTTTTTAGTTTATTGTAAGTAGCATAAGTTACAGGACTTGATGATGTAACATTTTTTAAATTTAATGCAATTGCCACATAACCTAATCTAATTATCATGATTTTCTCCTTAGAATTTATTTAGTATTATTTTTTTCATCATAATAAATAGTATTCTAAAATCATCTATATTAATTTTTCTCAATATTTTTAAATTATGTCTTAAATTTGAATGAATCAAGTTATTATGATACAATTTTATTTAAAGTGTTAATAATACTTGTACATATTAAATTAGGAGTGAAATATATGAAACTAGATAAAGATTATATTTTGAGAATGATTAATGATTTAGTCAAGTCTATAGCTTTTATAGTACTTGGTAAAAATGATATAGAATATGAACTTCCTGAAAAAGATGAATATTCTAGTGTAGATTTTTTATATGTTAAATTATTAGAATTGGTGAATCAAGGTAAGATAAACGAAGCTGAAGATATACTATTTGATGAAATAAATACATCTGATATGAGACAATTTGAAATGGCTATGTCTTTTTATTTGTATCTTAATGATTTTGATGATGATTATTTGGAATCAAATGACTATAGTCGAGATGAGATTAAAGAGGGTATAAAATCTATCTGTAAAGAATACGGTGTTTCTAGTATGATAGAGTTTTTATTTTAGATAAAAACTCAAGATTCTTATGTATTTATAATTAAAGTAAATAAAAATAGCTAGGCATCTTAGTAAGACTACTAAATGTCTAGCTATTTTTATTTATTAGAATGCAAGATTATAATTATCATTTTCTTTATATATATGAATTTTATTAATAAGAATATATTCTCCAACTAATACAACATTAAATACAATTATAACTAATAATCCATAAAGTAACGGTGGCAAATAAATTCCTATATGAAAAGGTGGAGAATTCATATATCCATAATTAGAATTTATATATCTATTAAGGTTATACATTAATACATGATATATATTTATAAATATTAAAGAATTATTTAAATCTAACTTAGACATACCTACTTTTTTTACAGCTAATGAATAAATAGATCCCCATAATAAAAATAAATGACCTATAAAGAATGAAAATTGAGTTATATGAGGGAAACTAAAAGGGTCTAATCCTGGGAATAATAAAGCCCCTATTGATCCAAATATTCCTAAATAAGAACCTAATTTTATAAGATTTCTACTTTTAAAAATTAATCCTAATCCTAAAAATATAATAGCTATACGACAATGATATAGAGGTAGTCCTTCTTTTATAGAATTATAATTACTTATAAAATACCAAGAATATAAAATTATTTGCTGAAAAATTAAAATACATCCTATAAATAATTCAATACGTCTATTTTCACCTTTTCTTCTAAAAATAAAAATACTTATAATTAAAGCCATAAATAATATAAGTAAATGAACTGGCCCAAAAGTCATAAAGTTGATAGGGCTTGGCTTATTAGTGAAAAAATTTAATACATTTTCCATAAATTATCCTTTCAAAAAATTAATAAATTTTTATATTGTAGTATAAATTTAATTTAAGTTTTTACTTTATACATAAATGAATTATAACATGAATATGTCGTTTTTTAACTACTAAGATTTAAATAAGATGAATTATAACAATATTGTAATAAAAAGAGCATATAAAAATACAAATTAAAATAATTGAAATTAGTTTAAAAAAGTGTTATTCTATCAAAAGTAAATCTAAAAAGAAATAAGATTACTATATACAATAAATTGTAAATTGCAATTAATTATAATATTGAGGAGCTTATTATTATAAGCTCTTTTTAAATGATAAAGAGAGGTAATAATATGATAAAAGTTGATAACTTGTCTTACTCATTTCCACAAGTAGATTTATATAATAAAGTGTCATTTACTTTAGAAGATGGTCAACACTGTGCTTTTATAGGAGCAAGTGGTAGTGGAAAAAGTACACTTATAGATATGATTATGGATCCAGAAAGTTACTTATTTGATGGTAAATTAGAAATAGATCCAAATTGTAAAATTGGCTATGTTAGCCAGTTCTCACAAGTAGACAAAACAAAAGAAATTACTGTTTTTGAATATATAGCACAGCCATTTATTAAGCTACAAGATGAAATAGCATCTATTTGCAGCCAAATGGGAACTTCTGATGATATTGAAACTTTATTAGAAAAGTACCAAGAAGCTTTAGATGCATTTGAAGCAATTGATGGTGATAACTATGAAAGTAACATTAATAAGAAACTAAATCTTGCAAACTTAACTAAGCATAAAGATAGAATGATATCTGAACTTAGTGGTGGAGAATTTAAACTTATTCAAATAATTAAGGAAATGCTTAATAATCCAGATTTATTGATTATGGATGAACCAGATGTCTTCTTAGATTTTGAAAATCTTAATTCTCTTAAAAACTTAATTAATTCTCATAAGAAAACAATTTTAGTAATTACACACAATAGATATCTATTAAATCATTGTTTCAATAAAATTATACATCTTGAAAACACTGAGATTCAGGAGTTTGATGGAAGATATATTGATTATAACTTCTCTCTACTTCAAACTAAAATTGAGTTACAAGAAATGGCTATGGCTGATGAGGAAGAAATTGCAAGAAACGAAGCTTTAATTGAGATATTAAGAGAAAAAGCAACTTATAATGCTGATGCTTCAAGAGGTAGAGCTCTAAAAGCTAGAGTCAAAATCCAAGAAAGATTAGAAGCCAATAGAATTAAAGCACCATTTGTAGATATTAAACAACCATATATCAACTTATCTACAAATAATGAGATTGAAGAAACTGTTGCTTTAAAGGTTGAAGACTTTGGTGTATCATTTGATGAAGTTCTTTTAGAAAATGTTAACTTTGAGATAAAATCTACTGATAAAGTAGCTATTGTTGGTACAAACGGTGTGGGAAAAACTACTTTATTAAAAGAAATATTTAAAAATAATCACCAATCTATAGAAATAAATGAGAACATTGAAATGTCATATTTATCTCAGATGCAAGGTGAAGTACTAAACGAGTCTAATACAATACTTCAAGAATTCTATGACGTAGGATTTGAAACTTATGGTGAGATTAGAAGATATGTTGGAAGATATGGTTTTGATGCAGATATACTTACACAAAAAATAGAATCTTTATCTGGTGGAGAAAAAAATATACTTCAATTAGCGAAAGTTTCTGCTAGTAAATCAAATATGCTATTAATGGATGAGCCTACAAGTCATTTAGATATCTATTCACAAATGGCTCTAGAAAAAGCCATAAAAGATTACAAAGGTGCTATTTTAATGATTTCTCATGATTATCATTTTATAGTTAACTGTGTAGATTATGTTTTACTGATTGAAGATAAGACAATTAGAAAAATGAGTATGCGTAAATTCAGAAAAATGATTTATGCTAATCATTTTGATAAAGACTATTTACAAATTGAAGAAAAGAAAAAAGCAGTTGAAATGGATATAGCTTCTGCTTTAAAAGATACTGATTTTGAACGTGCTAGAACTTTATCTGAAAAGTTAGAAGACCTAATTAAATTAATTTAATAATATACTCTTTACAGATGCCCTTAAAGTTAATATTTTTGTCAATTTTAAGGGCTACTTATATATTTGAAGCATTAACTTTCGAATATATAAGTATATTTATCAAATTATTTCCTACTAGGATATTTATTAATTATTTTATATGATCTATTATAAAAGACCATTGATTTTCATCAATGGTCTTTAAAACATCTATCTTAAATCTTGTATATTATTTTCAATACTCATACATCCTAAAATCCCAGCCAGTGGCAGTCTTTTGACTTCAATTCCAGCTCCAAAGTCTTCTAAAGACTCCTTTATATCCTTATTATAAGTCTTCACAATACCTCGTTCCAGCTCATTTAAATGAGTAAATAAGTACTCCTTCACATCATCAATACTATTTAACTTACTTATCTCACCGCCACGAAGCACATGTTTAAATATAACAAAACCTTCACCTCTAGATGTCCATATAAATATGTTAAAAGTTATAAAAGATTTCTCCAAATATAAACCTGTACTGATAGAATTCATATGATTTATATCTTCATATAAATGTTGATTGAAATCAATAAATCCACTTGGTACCACTTCATAAGTTTTATTCTCATTATAATCTATATCACTATTACTTAGCCTTTCATAAAAATCTGAGTAGTTTTCACTTTTTAGTAGTATTTCTGTTAGTTTAGTCGCATTGGCAAATATTCTTTCTTTACTTATAAATTCTGTCATTTTTGTCTCCTTTTTATGTCAATATAGTATTTTTATAAATATGTAATTACTTCTTTTTAGTTTATTACAAATCCTCCATTGGAACTTATTACTTGACCTGTAATAAAGTCCCCGCCTTCGCTGGCTAAAAATAATGCACATCTGGCTATATCAATAGGTTTTCCAATTCTCATTAAAGGTGTATCATATTTTAACATTTCTATTGTATCTTCGTCCACTTCTTTTAGCATATCTGTTTCTATAACACCCGGTGCTATAGCATTTACTTGTATATTTGATGGTCCCAGTTCCTTTGCTAAGGCTTTTGTCATACCAATAAGTGCTGCCTTTGATGTGGAATAATGAACTTCATTGGCTGCACCAACTAAGCCCCACATGGATGATATATTAATTATTTTTCCTGAGTGCTCTGGTATCATATATTGTAAAGCTTTCTTTGTAACATAAAAAGCTGAATTTAAATTTACATTCATAACTTCATGCCACTCATCATAAGTTGTATCTGTAAATAAATTAAATTTACTAATACCTGCATTATTAACTAATACATCTATTCTTTCAAATTGTCCAATAGTATAATTTACTAAAGCATTTGCCTCTTCTATCTTTGAAACATCTGCCTTAAAAATTTTTGCACTACAATTTTCTTTTGTAAGTTCTTCAAGCAGTTCTTTTGCTTCTTTTTCTGATTTATTATAATTTATAACTACATTATAATTATTTTTAGCAAATAATCTTGCAATTTCTCTTCCTATCCCTCTTGAAGAGCCTGTTATTAATGCTGTCTTTTTTATCGTCATATCTAACCTCTTCTTATTTAATATTTTTATTCTTAGATTTTTTTATTTTATTAAATCTACAATTATAGTTACAATACTTACACTGCAATTTCTTATTAGACACTGGTGAAAATCTTTCAGGATGAACTTTTATCATATATTCCCACTGGAAAAAAACAAAAAGTGATAATACAAATAAACTATAGGTCCAAAAGCTTTTTATAAATACAAGTGGTGTAAAAAGCATAACATGATCCCAGTTATATATTCTACATTCATTACAACATTTACTTTTAAAGAATAATTTATGAAACGGACACCATATATTTACACAAAACATATCAAACCAATAATAAAACATAAAAACTAGAAATACATATGATTTACTTAAGTTATACTTCTTATATATAACATATATAAATAAATTAAATAAAGTCCATACAATTAGCACCCTTCTAGCTTGTTTATTATGTTTATCAATATACTTGTCTAACTTTTCCTTGTTATAGTTTTCTACCTCTATATAATGTTTTGCAAATAATTTGCCATTATATGAATGGTTGTTTGTATATGGAATAATTAAAAATATCATTTCTAAAACTAAATATAACCAAATTATATGGTATATCTTAATATTAAATATTATTTTGTAATTTAATATACTAAGTATTATATTATTATCTCTTATAAAGAAAATGATTAATATTATAAACAATATACTTCTAATTATAAATCTAATTTTTGATTCTTTTCCCATAATTACTCCTCTATAAAATATATTATTATATTAACCCCTATATAATAAATTTAGCATTTTAAAGTGTATATAACAAATTTTTCTTTTGGATCATTTTTATATAATTCTTCTATATGTACTTCTTTTTCTAGATAAAAAGGTGTTCTATAATCTAAATACTCTAAATATTCTACAGATGGATAATACATAATTATATCCATATTTCTCATATTATTTTCATAAGATTGCAATATATTATCAACAACTTTTGAAAAAATCTGAATAGAGAAGGGATTAAAGAAATAAAACTTGTTATCTAAAGGTGAAATTTCGTATTGTTGGGCTAATTCACATACAAAGTTTGTCTTATCCTTTGATTTTTTATGATTCTTTTCATAATTAATTTTATTTATTAAGGCCTCTTCATAATATCTTTCATTAATTTCCACTCCTGTAGCATAAGAATGAAAATAGTGATTGATATAAAAAATTAGTCTTCCCATTCCACATCCAAAATCAACTATATGATCATCCTTACTTAATTTATAATTTTCAAATAATTCTTCCAATGCCATATATAAAGTTGGTTCATAGGGATGATTATGAGCTGATGTTTTATTCCAGTTTTGATTTCCTATGGTATTAATATTTAATAATTTATCGTAAAATTTTTCTTTCATATATACTCCTATTTCATTAATTTTATCTATTAATAATGATATATCAATTGCTAAAAAAATAGTAGCCCCAAATCTAAATGGCTACTATTTTTTTATTATATATATTTAATTATTTCCTCAGTAAACTCCTCTGTTGTGGCATTTCCACCTAAGTCTACAGTTAGTTTTTCTCCTTTTAAAAATACTTTTTCCAGTGCATTTTCTATCTTTTTAGCAGCATCGTATTCTTTCAAGTGTTTTAACATCATTATGGCAGATTGTATCAAAGCTGTAGGATTGGCTATATTTTGACCTGCAATTTGTGGAGCTGAACCATGTACTGCCTCAAATACTGCATAATCTCTTCCTATATTGGCCCCAGGAATAATTCCCAGTCCCCCAACCAGACCGGAGCATAAATCTGATAATATATCTCCATATAAATTAGGCATTACCATCACATCATAGTTTTCAGGATTTAAAACAAGATTCATGGCAGCGGCATCCACAATTAAATCATCAAATTTTATATCGTATTTTTGTCCCACCTCTCTAAAAGTATTTAAAAATAATCCATCACTAAGCTTCATTATATTTGCTTTATGAACTCCTGTAACCTTTTGTCTATTATTATCTTTAGCATATTTAAATGCAAATTCACAAATTCTCTCACATGCTGGTTTTGTTATTAATTTTATACTTTCTGCACCATAATCTCCTATTTTATGCTCTATTCCTGCGTATAAATCCTCTGTATTTTCTCTTACTATTATTAAATCCACATCTTCATATCTTGATTTTATTCCTTTAAAGCTTTTTATAGGTCTTAGATTAACATATAAATCTAGATTTTGTCTTAATGTTACATTTACACTTTTAAATCCTTTTCCAATAGGTGTAGTTATGGGTCCTTTTATTGCTACTTTATTTTTTTTTATGGAATCTATAACATAATCAGGTATGGGAGTATTGTATTTTTCTATAACTTCTGTACCTGCTTTTACTTCTTCCCACTTAATATTAACTCCCGTAGCCTCTACTACTTTTACCATGGCTTTTGTAACTTCTGGTCCTATTCCATCACCTGGTATTAATGTTACAATATGCATTTTTTCATCTCCCCTATAAAGTTATCATCTTTATTTTTTCAATTTATTTTTTCAATTTATTTTTAGTATAATTTAATTTTCCACCAGCTTTTATAACTTCAATTTCATATGGTGATAATTCTACTTTTACATAAAAATCTTCGCCTTTAGTAGTATTAGTAATTTTTACTTTCCCCTTTTTTAAATCTTCATATAAATTGTTTATTTCAAAATCATCATTTAAATCTATATTATTATAATCATTTTCATTATCAAATACCATTGGGATTATACCACTGTTAATTAAATTAGCTTTATGAATTCTTGCAAAACTTTTAGCTAACACAGCTTTTATTCCCAAATATAAAGGTGCCAATGCTGCATGCTCCCTTGAAGAGCCTTGACCATAATTTTCTCCTCCAACTATAAAGCCACCATTATTCTCTTTTGCTCTTTTAGGAAATTCTTCATCTACAGTATTAAAGCAATATTCAGATAAATAAGGTATATTACTTCTAAATGGAAGAAGTTTTGCGTTGGATGGCATTATATGATCCGTTGTTATGTTATCTTGTACTTTTAAAACTACTTTTCCACTTATATTATCTTCTAATAAAGTATTTAGTGGGAAAGGTTTTATATTTGGTCCTCTAACAACTTCCACATCCTCAGTATCTTCTACTGGACTTATAATCATAGAGTCATCTATTATAAATTTATCTATTTTTTCATTATCAAATTTAATATTTATACTTCTTGGATCAGTTAACTCTCCTTTAAGAGCAGATACTGCTGCAACTTCTGGGCTAACTAGATATACTTGAGCAGATAAAGTACCACTTCTTCCATAAAAGTTTCTATTGAAAGTTCTAAGAGAAACTGCATTGGTTCCTGGTGATTGCCCCATTCCTATACATGGTCCACAAGAGTTTTCTAATATTCTAGCTCCTGCACTTATTATATCTGCCAAAGCTCCATTTCTAGCAATCATCTCCATAACTTGTCTAGAACCTGGTGCTATGACTAAACTCACACCTTCAGGAACTTTTTTACCTTTTAAAATTTGTGCTACTTTCATCAAATCTTCATAAGATGAATTAGTACAACTACCTATGGCAACTTGGTCTACTTTTAAATTTTTTATATCTTTTACTTTTTTTATATTATCTGGAGAATGTGGCATAGCAACTAAAGGTTCCAGTTCATTTAAATCAATAAAAATCTCTTCATCATAAATAGCATCTTCGTCTGCATAAAGCTCTATAAAATCATCTTCTCTTCCTTGCGCTTTTAAAAACTCATAAGTTTTTTCATCGCTTGGAAATATGGATGTTGTGGCACCCAGCTCTGCGCCCATATTAGTTATTGTAGCTCTTTGTGGTACAGATAAACTTTTAACACCTTCTCCACAGTATTCAAATACTTTTCCTACACCACCTTTTACAGAGCACTTTCTCAACACTTCTAAAATTATATCCTTTGAAGATACCATATATGGAAGTTTGCCTTTTAAATTAACTTTTACAACTTTCGGTGCCTTAATACTATAAGCATTTCCTGCCATAGCAAGGGCCACATCTAGGCCTCCTGCACCAATGGCAATCATTCCCACACCACCTGCTGTAGGTGTATGACTATCAGATCCAAGTAGTGTATCTCCAGGTGTAGAGAATCTTTCTAGAAATACTTGGTGACATATACCATTTCCCGGTTTTGAAAAATATATTCCATGTTTTTTGGCCACAGTTTGAATATACTTATGATCATCTGCATTTTCAAATCCTTGTTGTAACATATTATGATCAACAAAGGCTACACTTCTTTTAGTTTTCACCTTATCTATATCCATGGCTTCAAGCTGTAAATATGCCATTGTTCCTGTGGAGTCCTGTGTTAAAGTTTGATCTATTTTTATTGATACAAAATTTCCTGGTTTTAAATCACCTTCTACCAAGTGTTTTTTTAATATCTTATATGTTAAGTTATCTCCCACCGTATTTCCTCCTATATTCCCTAATAAATTTTATATAACAACTCTATTATTTTTTAAATCTTTATATATTTCAACTAATTCCTTATCAAATAAATTTCTCTTCATTCTAACAGATGTTTGTCTAACAAGGTCTAACATATTTTCTGCTTCTTCATTTGTAAGTTCTATATCATATTCTCTAAATTTATTAACTATGGCTGCTTTACCAGAATGTTTTCCTATTACTATTTGTCTTTCCAAGCCTACTTCACTTGGATCAAAAGCTTCATAGTTTTTAGGATTTTTTATTGCTCCATCTGCATGTATTCCTGATTCATGTCTAAACATATTCGTTCCCACAATAGCTTTCCATGCAGGTAATTCCCTTCCTGATGCTTGAGATACATATTTTGATATTTCTCTAAATCTAGTTGTATCTATATCAGTTTCATATCCATAGACAAATTTTAGAGCCATTATTACTTCTTCTAAGGCTGCATTTCCAGCACGCTCTCCAAGACCATTAACTGTTACACCTATATGGTTTGCTCCTCCTACTATTCCTGCTATGGCATTTGCTGTAGCCATGCCAAAGTCATTATGTGTATGCATTTCTATATCAAAATTTGTAGCTTTATAAATCTTTTCTATTGTTTGTCTTATGGTAAAAGGCTCCATAACTCCCACTGTATCACAATATCTAAATCTATCAGCACCAGCTTCTTTAGCTAAATTTATAAATTCAATCAAAAAATCCGTATCTGCCCTTGATGCATCTTCACCATTAACCGATATATATAATCCATTTTTCTTGGCATATGTTACTGCATTGTACATATTCTCAAGAACCCATTGTCTAGATTTTTTCAATTTATGTTGTATATGAATATCAGAAACAGATAGAGATATAGCAACAGCATCAACTCCACAATCTATGGATTGTTCAATATCCTCAATAACAGCTCTATTCCATGCCATAATACTAGATTTTAAATCTCTTTTGCATATAGCCTTTATTGTAGCCTTTTCATCTCCTCCCATGGTAGGAATACCCACCTCTAACTGATCCACACCCATATCACTTAATGTTTGTGCAATAGTTATTTTTTCATGGTTGGCAAAGGCAACTCCTGCTGTTTGTTCTCCATCTCTAAGTGTTGTATCTACTATTTTTATTTCCTTTTCTCTTATCTTATCTAGTACACACATACTCTAACTCCCCCTTAAATAAGATTAATTTAAATTATACATTTTTGCATAACTAATTTTATTTTTTTCATTTTATCTAATTTGTATAAAATTTTATCCCTAATATAAAAAGCTGTATTAATCAACTATTATTCTTATTTTAGTTTAATTTAATTATAGTATCTTTTTTTATTTTTTGCATTATGAATCAGATATCTTGCATAATTCATTATAAATCAAAGTATTTTATTTATAATAATGGAATTCACTTTAATAATTATATTTTTTTATGTTTTTTCCAAATTTTATAAATTAAATTATTAATTACTTATATAAAAAGAGTAGTAGAAATTTAAATCTACTACTCTTTTCAATTTATTTTTGATGTCCTACACTCATATCCACATCAACTAAAGTAGCCACCATAACAGCTTTTATAGTATGCATTCTATTTTCTGCTTCATCAAACACTTTAGAATATTTAGATCTAAATACTTCATCTGTAACTTCCATTTCTTTAAGCCCAAACTTTTCATATATTTCTTTTGCTACTTTAGTATTTAAATCATGGAAAGAAGGTAAACAGTGAAAAAATATAACATCTTCATTTTGGGTTTTCTCAATCATTTTCATATTAACTTGATAATCCTTAAGTAATTTAATTCTTTCTTCGTATTGGTCTTCTTCCCCCATAGAAACCCACACATCTGTATAAATAACATCTGCACCTTTTACATCATCTATATTCTCTGTTAAAGTTATACTACCCTTAGATTTTTCTGCTACTTCTCTCATTTCTTCAAGTAGTTCTTTATTTGGCCATAACTCTTTTGGTGCTAATGAAACAAAATTTATACCAAGTTTTGCACAACCAATCATTAAAGAGTTACCCATATTATTTCTTGCATCTCCTACATATACAAACTTTATTTTATCAAAAGATTTATCAACATACTCTGTTACAGTTAGTAAATCAGCTAATATTTGAGTTGGATGATAAGCATCAGTTAAACCATTCCATACGGGAACTCCAGAATATTTTGCCAAAATTTCTACTGTTTCTTGTTTA
Source organism: uncultured Clostridium sp. (assembly GCA_945871955.1). Lineage (GTDB taxonomy): Bacteria > Bacillota > Clostridia > Peptostreptococcales > Peptostreptococcaceae > Terrisporobacter. The sequence continues at coordinate 58,073 of CAMBXR010000005.1, forward strand.
TATCCCCTAAATTCTATACCATCATAAAATTTACCAAGTACTTTTGCTGTATCTTCAATTGATTCTTTTTTCCCCATATGAGAATCTCCTGGTCCTATGAAAGTTGTATGTGCTCCTTCATCTGTAGCTGCTACTTCAAAAGAGCATCTAGTTCTTGTAGAGTTTTTTTCAAATATTAATGCAATATTTTTACCTTCTAATAAATTTCCTACTATACCTATTTTCTTTTTTTGTTTTTAGGTAACTAGATAGAGCTAAAAGATATTTTATTTCTTCCTTTGTAAAATCCTTTAAGGTTAAAAAGCTTCTTCCTTTTAAACTTATTTTATTCATATTAATACCCCTTTCAAATATAATGGCCTTTATAATAAATAAAAAACGCCCCTTGGTATAAAACCAAGAGACGATATTTACCGTGTTACCACTCTAATTGTTAAGATTTACTTAACCACTCAATACCTTAAGGCGGTTAAACCTACTATGCTACTCATTTCACATAATCTTCTCCAAAGTTCTTTTCAGTATAAATTTAATTACTAGGCTTCCACCATTCCCAGCTCTCTATAAATTTTATTTATCCTACTCACTTCTTCATTGAATTTATCATATTTATTATAATAATAGTATTAATCTTATAATAATATGTCAACTACTTTTTATTTTAAATCTATAAATTATTCATATATAGAATACTTTTCCCAAATTTTTTCTAAGTCATCAAAGTATTTTTTTATTTCTTCTTTTTCCTTCATACCTACAGATATGGCTAAAGCATTTGCCACAGTCATAGCAGGAACTAAAGAGTCTACAAAAGAAGCCATATTACTTTTTACTAGTAATGTATTATCAGATAAGCAAGCTACTGGTGCAAAATAACTATCTGTAATAGATATTATATGGGCACCTTTATTCTTAGCATAATCCACAACTTGATATGACTTTTTAGAATATCTAGGGAAACTAAATACGATTACTACATCTTCTTCATTAATACGCACTATTTGTTCAAAAATATCTCCCATATCCATTCTTATAACATGTACATTATCTAATATTAAGTCTAAATAAAATCCTAAATACTGAGCAATTACATGAGAGCTTCTCATCCCTACAATGTATATTTTTTTCGCCTTTAATATTTCTTCTGATGCATTTTTAAATGCCTTTGGATCTATTTCATCTAAAGTTCCCCTAATATTATCAATGTCACTTTTTAGAACTTTGCTAAGTATTGTCGCATCATCAGAATAATCTTCATTTGACATTTCTACCCTTTGAACTGTAGTTAATTTATTTTTAATCAATTCTTGCAGCGCATCTTGTAACTTAGGATATCCTGAATATCCTAATGCATTGGCAAACCTAACCACAGTAGATTCACTAACTCCTACTGTTTCTCCAAGCTTACTTGCTGTCATAAACGCCACTTTATCATAATTTTTAATAATATACTGTGCTATAAGTTTTTGACCCTTACTCATTTTAGAGTAACGTGATTGTATAATTGAAATTAATTGTTTGCTATCATTTATATTATTTTTCAATTCCATAATATGCTCCTTTTTCTTCTGTGAAAAATATGAAATATGTATAAATTAAACATTTATAACTTGATTATATCATTGTTTATATAAAGTTATAAACATTATTTCATATTTTGGATAGGCATTGTATTTTTTAACCTTTTTTCTCAATTAAAATAAGCTGAGGTGGATTATTAATTTGATTTGTAAATTGCATATGTAGCACATTAAATTCCTTTTGATCTAAGTTGTTTAAGTATTCACATATATAATCCTTCTCTTCCATTCCACCTTCATGACCAATATATGCTGCTATACTTATTACTCCATTTGGTTTTAGCAAATTTAAACTTTTTTTTATTGCTTGTAGTGTAGTATCTGGTTTAGTTATAACTACATGTTTTGCTCTAGGTAAATATCCTAAATTAAAAACTACACAAGCTACTTCTTCATCTACATATTTATCTAAGTTTTCATGACCATCAAGAATTAATTCTACTCTATCTGTCATATTATCTCTTTCTACTTTTTTTCTTGTAGATTTGATAGCTTCTTCTTGTACGTCAAAGGCATATACTTTTCCACCTTCTCCTACTAAATTACCTAAGTATACAGTATCATAACCATTTCCCATAGTAGCGTCAATTACCACATCACCCTTATTAACAACTTTTTCTAAGAATATTTTATTTACTTCAGTTATTTTATTTATATATTTTGCTCTTAACATAATTCACCTCTAAATACTTTTTAAGTAATTTACTTCTTCATCTGTAAGGTATCTGTACTCCCCAATTTTGCAGTCATTTAACGTAATTTTACCCATGGCAACTCTTTTTAACCTAAGTACTGGATGATTTATGGCTTTACACATTTTTCTTACTTGTCTGTTTTTACCTTCATATATTTTTATTTCTAATTTAGAGATATCCTTATTTTTATCGTAGTATAAAACTTTAAGTTTTGCAGGAGCTGTTTTATAGTCTTCTATATATAAACCTGATTTAAAGTTTTTGATTTCTTCTTCAGTTAATTTACCTTTTACCATAGCAATATAAGTTTTATCAATTTCATGTTTTGGATGTGTTAACTTATATGTTAAATCTCCATCATTAGTAAGAAGTAGTAATCCACTTGTTTCATAATCTAGTCTTCCCACTGGAAATACTCTTTCATCTATATCACTTAGTAAATCTATTACACTTTTTCTATCAAATTGATCTTTAACTGTAGTTATATATCCTTCTGGTTTATTTAATAATAGGTATACATTTCTTTCATCTAAAGAAATTTTAACTCCATCAACTTCCACTATATCCTTTTTCTCATCAACTTGGAAAGATAATTCTTCTATTATTTTTCCATTTACTTTTACTTTTTTATTTAAAATAAGTTCTTCAGCTTTTCTTCTAGATGCAACTCCACAAGAAGCTATATATTTATTAATTCTCATAGTTACTCCTTTATTTCTATTAATTTTTTGTCCATAGTAAATACTAATATATGTGACAAATTTGTACAAGATATATTTTATTTATTATTTATATTTCCTTTAAAATAAAAAAATAAACTGCTAAAAGCAGTTTATTCACTGTAAAATAAATTTATATTTTATAATTCTAATGAAAGTAAATCTTCATAACTTTGTCTTTTACAAACTAATTTATCTTCACCATTTTTCACAAATACAACAGGATTTTTAGGTATTTTATTATAATTAGAGGCCATAGAGTGCCCATATGCTCCTGTAGAAGTAGTAATTAATATATCTCCACTTTCAATATCGAATATATTTGTATTTGATATTAATATATCTCCACTTTCACAACATTTTCCCGCAATAGTTACTTTATGTGAAGTATCATTGTCATCCATTTTGTTTACGATAGCACATTCATAGCCTGCTTGATAAAGAGAAGGTCTTATATTGTCTGTCATACCTCCATCAACACTTACGTATGTTCTTACATCTTTAATTTCTTTTATTGAACCGATTGAGTATAAAGTACTTCCCGCATTTGCAACTAATGACCTTCCTGGCTCTAGTATTAAAGTTGGCATATTAATATTTAATTCTTTACATTTTTCATTGCATTTATTTATAATTTCTATACAAAATTCTTTGATACTTTTTGGATTATCACTTTCAGTATAATAAACGCCTATGCCACCACCAAAATCTATCTCATTAATTTCAATATCGTATTTATCTTTTAAGTCCTTAACTAAATTAAACATTACATCTACTTCTTCTTTATAAGGTTCTACTTCAAAAATTTGTGAACCTATATGAGCATGTATCCCTATTAGTCTTATATTTTTATAATCTTTTAATTTTTCTACTGCCATATAAAAGTCACCATTTATTAGGGCGAATCCAAATTTAGAGTCTATTTGACCTGTTTTAATATATTTATGTGTATGAGCATCAATACCAGGAGTTATCCTAAAGTATATATCTTGTATTTTATTTTTCTCTTCACATAATTTTTCTAATATATCTAATTCATAAAAATTATCAACTACAAAGATTCCTACACCTAAATCAACACCCATTTTTATTTCTTCAAATGTTTTATTATTTCCATGAAATAAAATTCTATCCATAGGAAAATTAGCTTTATGTGCAGTATATAATTCTCCCCCAGATACTACATCAAGATATAACCCCTCTTCATTTATTAAATTACACATATATTTTGTCAAAAATGCCTTACCTGCATATGCAATTTTATTATTATTTTCCTCAACTTTAAAATATTTTTTATATTCTCTACAGTTTTGTCTAATTAACTCTTCATCAAATACATAAAGAGGTGTTTTGTATTTTTGGGCTAAATCAATTGTGTTAACTCCTCCTATGTATAATGTATTATCTATAATCCCCATTGTCCCATGAAGTTTCATAATATCCTCCTTTTTTATGATTTTAAATTTTATATGTTGAATACTTTAGCTATTTCTCTTATGGCAACTTCCTTATCAGATGAACTAATTGCACATGTTATTCTAATTTCTGATGTAGTAATTAATTTTACAACTATATTATTATCACTAAAAATTTTAAATACTTTTGATGCAACACCACTTGTATTTTTCATACCAAGCCCTACTAATGAAAACTTCGTAATATCCTCATCCACAATTATATTTTCATTAGACACAAAGTTTTGCACAATATTTTTACATTCCAATAAGTCATCCTTTGGTATGGTAAAAGATACATTTACTTTTCCATTTATAGGAGCAGTCTGACTAATCATATCTATACTCACTCCATCTATTGCCACTTTTTCAAATAATTTAGATACATCTTCTAATTTCATATCAACTATTGTTATTGCTGCATCCTCATCACAAGTTGCAAGGCCTGTTATAACTTTATCTTCTAATTTCACTTCTTTACTCCCCCTTATATATGTTCCCTCTATATCGCTACAAGATAATCCTACATATAACTCAATATTATATTTTTGTGCTAGCTCTACACTTCTAGAGTGCATTACTTGAGCACCTAAACTTGATAACTCTAACATTTCTTCATATTCTATTTCTTTTATTTTTTTAGCTTCACTATATTTTCTTGGATCTGTAAAATATATACCATCTACATCTGTATAAATTTCACATTTTCCATCTAATTTTACGGCTAAGGCAACTGCTGACGTATCAGAACCACCTCTTCCTAAAGTAGTTATATCACCCTCGTCATTTAAACCTTGAAAACCTGTAACTATTACAATTTTATCATTATCTAGACTTTCTTTAATTTTGCTTACATCAATATCATCAATAGAAGACTTACCATGTAGTCCACTTGTTTTTATATTTAACTGATATGCATTATAGCTTACAGCTTCACATCCTAGAGAATTTAAACTCATTGATAATAAAGATGCAGATATCATCTCACCAGTAGACATAAGAACATCTAATTCTCTTTTATCTGGAGATTTACTTATATCTTTTGCTAAACTTATAAAGTCATCTGTTGTATCTCCCATAGCAGAAACAACTACAACAATTTTAGGATCTTTCTTTTTTCTTTCTATTAAATTATTTGCTATTAATTTAATTTTTTCTGTACTAGATACAGAACTTCCTCCATATTTTTGTACAACTACTTTTCCCACTATACCACCCCTTAAATTATAAAAATAAAACGCCCAAAGGTATACTTTGGGCGTTTATTAAAAAGCCATAGTAAACCTTGTAGCTCAACACTTATAAAAAGTGACAGCCTTATACATATTTTGTATAAGTCCAGAAACCTTATATGCCTATAAGATTTCTTCGGCTGCAATTCCTTTCCTTGTAAATCATTACTTGCCAGTCATTTACAAGTACTATTAAGTACAGCGCCTCTACCTTAGGTTTTTATTAATAATATATTAGTATCATAACACCTTGTAATCTGCAACAAATTTATAAAAACTATTTGTATAATAATAATATTTTATAAATAATTAAACAATTTATTCAAGGATGTATCCAAAAAACATATATTATTATTTGAATTACATTTACTATACTTTTGTTCTTTTGAAGATATAAATATAACTTTTGGTACCATAAAAAATGGTATTGTAGAATTATAAATATCTTTACTAAGATCATTATACTTTGAATTTATAGAATTTTCATCCCTATCTATTTCTATTAATACTTGCTTCCTTATTCTACTTGGGTTTATATATTCAATAAAAATATCATAAGTTTTATCTCCTACTTTTGCATCTCTATAAAATCTTACTATATCATATCCTGCATTTTTTAATCTAATAGCAATTTCTGAACCTAATAACATTTTTGTTAAATTTTCTCCCTTTGTAATAGTACTTCCATTTAGATAGTACACATAGGAGTTATCTTTAAAATTAGTATAGTTAATATTACAAGGAAATTTTCTCAAAGTATAATCATTACACATTTTTCTTAAAGTTCTTTTAAGGGATTTTTTGTTATTTCTCTTTTTATTACTAAATACTTTTCCCACTTGGTTTTCTGTAACACACCTTATTCTACTAACTAAATAAAGAATATCTTTTTCTAATCCCACCATAGTCAATCTCCTTGAAGCTATTTTTACCAAGTTGTACTATATTATATTAAATATCCATAATAAAATTTACACATAAAAAAAGAGAGATTAATATTTTCTCTCTTTTTTTACTACACTATTTGATTTTTATTTATTATCTTTATCATTATTATCTAAATTTGTATTATCTTGTGTATCTTCTTTAGAAGAATCTTCTTTTAATACTTCTTTACTTTTACCTATATTCTTATTATCAAATTCAGATATACTTATTATATTTGAATCAGTTTTTTCATAAGATATACTAACTTTATCACCAGACATAGTTAAAGGTAATTCACTAGATACTTTAGATGTACCTGTAAAAATTAATTCACTGTTATCTTTTAATGTGATATAGTAAGTTGTATTTCCACTTTTCACATCTTGATTTATTCTTGATACAGTTCCTTCTATATTTTCTAAATCTTCTTCTTTAGTTATTTGTAAATCATTTCCCTCTGATTCTAAAATATCTTTGTAGTTTTTGTATGCATCTGATTTAGTTTCTCCCAGACCTATCACATTATAGTCTTCTACTGATACAAAAGCCACCATTTTTACAAGTCCAGCTTTATCTTTTAAACCTAAAACATAAGTTGGCTTACCAAGAATATTATACATAACTGGGAAAGTTGATTGATAATTTTTTTCTTGAACTTTTCCTTCTGCAGTAGACATGGCAGCCGTTTCTGTAGCTCCAGTTTGCATATATATTTTTGACTCTTTTGTTCTAGAGTCTACTAACATAAATCCTACTGTGGATTCATCTGATCCAGAAGAAGTAATTCCAGTATACCAATAAGATTTACCATCATTTCCATAAACTAAAGAAGTTCCTTCAGATGGAAGAAGTACTCCCTCTTCTGATATTACTGAATTTAAAAAACCATTTACATATAATCCCCAGTTTCTAATTTGTTCAACGACAAAGCTTTCAGGTTGTATTCTATCTACCCACTTAGGTGTATCTTCTATTGAATAAACATTTACTTCACCTGTTTGAGCATCTACTATAGCTGTTCCAACAGCATTAGCACCACCATATCCAATAGCATGTTCATATAAACTTACTACCCAGTATGGTTTTCCATTATCATCAATCTCAAAAGTAAATTCAGTTAATCCATAATTTACTACACCACTTAAATAAATATGTCTGTGTAAGTCTTGTAAGAAATATGCTTCTTCTTGATATACTATTTTAATAGGTTTACCATCAAGATTTTGTACTAATCTTACATCTTGCGGATTTGTTGCTGATACCATTATATATCCATTAGTACCACTTAAATTTGTTATCCACTTTACTATATCTCTATGTACAAGAGGTGCTACCCAATATAATTCACCTTTAACACTTTGTATAGAATATTCACCTATTTTAGAAATACTTCCTATAGCAGGTATTTCACCAAGCTTTTTATCGCCTAACTTCATGGCCATATCTTTGTCCACTATTCTTATTTTATCCACACTTACTGGGCTTACATCTTCAGTAAAAGCACTTTCTTCTACTTTGCCAAGTAAATTTCTGTAAGATCCTGCTCTAAATATTGGAGATGTTACAAAAAATGGTATAACAATAACTATTATTAATAACAATGCTGCAATTAAAAAGTTATTCTTTGCCATTTTAGATGTTTTTTCACCTCTATCCAACATCATATCAATTATTCCAGCTAAAACAAAGAATAGTATTAATGTACCAAAACCTGATGTAAAGTCCAGCCTTAACACTGGAAGCTTCACAAATGCATAAATAGCTACAATTACTAAAGCAATCCCATATGATTTAAATATTTTTTTCATTTTTCTCCTTTCAATTACCTTCATCCTCAGTGTTATAACCTTTTATTAGTATTATAACCTTATTTTTACATTTTTAAAGTGGGTTTAATGAATAATATATACTATAAAAAAAATTACCATAGTATTATATGGTAATTTTTAACAAGTCGCTTGACTTAACATACCTTCTTTACCTTGAGAAGGATAATCACATAACAGACCTTCATACTCTAATTTAAGGTTTTTATTATTATAAAAATCTTCTGGTTTAGTTAAAGCTGGTGGTTTATCAAATATATGAATATCACTTTTATATAACATATCAGCTACAAAGTGTGAACATACATATCTATATTCCTTCTCTCTTGCTTTATTAAAAGATAAATATACTAAAGCTTTAACATCATAATTATATTTTCTTCTATTATGATTTACCTTCATTATATTTTTTACTAATTTTTCATAATTTGTATAATTAACCTCTAACGAATAAACTCTACATAATGCATTTTGTTTTATTTCATATAATCCTTCATTTATATTTTCTTCCACAAATCCTGCAAATATTGGCGTCTTCGGATTTAATCGTCCAAAGGAATACATTGGCGATAAATCTTCATTTAAAGATAAAGAAATATGTGCATAGGGACTTTTACTTATTTTTCTTATTAAGAAAGATAGTAAAGTTCCAGTATAAGTAGTTACTATATAAATTTTTTTCATTCACATTCCCCCATTCTCATCATTCTATTCTATCACAATCTTCTCTTTTCTTCAATTCATTGTAAAGTTCGTTTCTTATTATTAAATATTTTATAAAATAGTTAATTCAATATATTATAACAAGTTGAAAATACTATATAATTTTTTATATATGTATAATAAAATTATCAATTTTGTTCAATAATGTTAAATATAATACTTTTTAATCACTAAAATATATAAATATACTTTATTTTTTTTCCATATTGAATTAAAATTAGTATTATAATTATGATAGAATTTATTACATATTAATAATTAATAAAATGAATTGAGAGGTACAAAATATGTCAAACGAAGCAATTTCGAATAACTTTATAAAGAATATAATAGTTGACGATTTAAAAACTGGAAAACACGATCATATAATAACTCGTTTTCCACCTGAACCAAATGGTTATTTACATATAGGACATGCTAAGAGTATTTGCTTAAACTTTGGTTTAGCAAAAGAATTTAACGGGACTGTTAATATGAGATTTGATGATACAAATCCACTTAAAGAAGATGAAGAATATGTTAATTCAATAAAAGAAGATATAAAATGGTTAGGATTTGATTGGAATAACTTATACTTTGCATCTGATTACTTTGATGAAATGTATGAGAGAGCTGTACTTTTAATAAAAAAAGGTAAAGCTTATGTTGATGATTTATCTGCTGATGAAATAAGAGAAACTCGTGGTACTTTAACAGAACCAGGAAAAGAGAGTCCATACAGAAATAGATCAATAGAAGAAAACTTAGATTTATTTGAAAGAATGAAAAATGGTGAATTTGCAAATGGAGAAAAAGTATTAAGAGCTAAAATAGATATGTCTTCTCCTAATATAAACTTTAGAGACCCTGTAATATACAGAATTTCTCACGCATCTCACCACAACACAGGAGATAAATGGTGTATATACCCAATGTACTCATTTGCTCATCCACTAGAAGATGCTATAGAAGGTATAACTCACTCTATATGTACTCTAGAATTCGAAGATCAAAGACCTTTATATGATTGGGTTGTTAGAGAATGCGAAATGGAAAAAGTTCCAAGACAAATAGAGTTCGCTAGACTTAACTTAACTAACACAGTTATGAGTAAAAGAAAACTTAAATTATTAGTTGATGAAGGTATAACTGATGGATGGGATGATCCTCGTATGCCTACTATATCAGGTGTTAGAAGAAGAGGTTATACTCCAGAATCTATACGTAACTTCTGTGCTGAAATAGGTGTATCAAAAGCTGACTCTAAAGTTGATAGCCAATTATTTGACCACTTCTTAAGAGAAGATTTACAACCAAAAGCACCTCTTGCTATGGGTATATTAAATCCTCTTAAATTAGTTATAACAAATTATCCAGAAAATCAAACTGAAATGATAGAACTTGAAAATATAGCTAAAAACGAAGAAGCTGGTACAAGAGAAGTTCCATTTGGTAGAGAAGTTTACATAGAAAGAGATGACTTTATGGAAGAACCAGTACCAAAATATAGAAGATTCTTCCCTGGAAATGAAGTTAGATTAAAAGGTGCATACTTCGTTAAATGTACGGATGTAATAAAAGACGAAAATGGTAATGTAGTAGAAATTCACGGAACTTATGATCCAGAAACTAAATCTGGTTCAGGATTTACTGGACGTAAAGTTAAAGGAACAGTTCACTGGGTAGAAGCTAGCACTGCTGTTCCATGTGAATTTAGATTATTTGAGCCATTAATATTAGACGATGCTCCTGAAAATGAAGGTAAGCATTTCTTAGATCAAATAAATCCAAATTCTCTTAACATATTAGAAGGATTTGTTGAACCTACTGCAATAAAAGATGCTAAACCATTAGACAAATTCCAATTTGTAAGAAATGGATTCTTCTCAGTAGATACTAAATACACTACTCCAGAGAAACTTGTATTCAATAGAATAGTTCCTCTTAAGAGTTCATTCAAACCAAATAAAAAATAATATTTTACTTTCTTAGAAGGTAAATTTAAAAAAGACTATGCAAATCATAGTCTTTTTTGTATTTAATATTATATAATTTCAAAAGAAAAAGCACCATTTTGGGGATTATAGTCTCCAAATCAGTGCTTTTTCCAGGGCAAAGTTTTAAATAAGCCCTTACCTCAATTATATCACCAAATATAGTTTGCAAGCTAGCTACACTTCCAACCCTTGGGTATTGAATCTTAACTATCTGCACGATAGTAGCTGAGGACTCTAGTATCTTCATTATATTTGATGGATATTAAAAAATATCAATAATACTAAAACTCCCAAGGAAATCACAAACACACATATTTATGATAAGTTTAAGTTTGGTTGACTCTCATCAACCTCATCTATATATTAACCGATTTATAAAAAACTATTCATATTTTTTAAGCAACGGATTTGCATGAAACGGTAGTGAATGCATATCGTTGGCGCTATGAACAAAGTGAATTTTAAGCAACGGATATATATGCAGCTAAGCAAATATATATCGTTAGCACTATGCTTAATAACCTAATAATTGAATCCCTTCTTTAATACACTCTATTTCTAGTGGGAAATCAGGTCCTTTTTCTCCATCTATGTCTGTAATTAAATTATCTCTACATTCAATCTTCAATTTATTAGTTTTAAAATATAGTATTTCTTCTTTATTATAACCTTCTAAATGTTCACCTTTTAATATACTTATAAGAAGTGGTAGCATATTTGGTAGTAATATTTTCTTTAGTATAATCACGTCTAATAGACCATCATCAACTTTAGCTTTATATGCAAGATTAATATTTCCAGCAGTTTTACCATTAAAAATCAGCATTAAGTACATATCTCCATTATAGTTTACTTCTTTTGAAGTAACTTTTATATTAAATTGCCTCATATATAAAGCTTCTTCAATACCTTTTAAATAATATGAAACCTTGCCTATAGAATTTTTAAATTCTGGATTTATCTTTTGTGATACATCTGTAAACATTCCTGCACTTGCCACATTTATAAAGTATTTGTCGTTAATTTTCCCAATATCTATTTTTTTAGGTTTTGAATCTACAATTCTTTCTATACATTCAACTGGATCAAAAGGTAAATTAACAGCCTTAGCAAAATCATTGGCAGTTCCCGATGGCAAAATACCTATTGGGATATTAATATCTAAGGCTTTCATAGTATTTAATATTAAATCTACAGTTCCATCTCCACCAGATATTAAAACATGATCGTAATTTGATTGTATATCAAAAAAAGCATCGCTAATAGGTCTTTCTTTACTTAGTCTAAATGGTACTACCATATAATCATGTCTTTGATAAGTTTTTATTATTTTATCTATTTCACTTCCTATTTTTCTTTCTCCTGAATTAGGGTTATAAACAAACTTAACCTTTTTCATATTTCCTCCAGCTAAAATCCTAGGCTATCATTTACAAATATAACATGTATTCTATTTGCAGTTCTTTGTCTTTTTATTAATGTATATTCACAACAAATTCTATCGTCACTTTTGCAGTCCATACAGTAACCAACTTTTGCACAAGGTGTAGACATATTTAATCTTTTTGCATTAGCTGGACCACTTATACATTTATTTCTTTTTATTGCTTCATCAATATTTTTAACTATTTTATTTACTCCCACTACTAAAACAACTTTATCTGGACCATATAAAATAGCAGCTACTCTATTTCCATTTCCATCAACATTAAAAATTTCACCTTCTTCAGTAACTGCATTGGCAGAAGCAAAATATGCATCTGCACTAAATGATTTTCTATATATTTCTTTTATATCAGCAGGTGTAAGATTTTCTTTGTATCTATCTAAAAAATTATATTTCCCATTTCTAAGCAAATCTATTACTTTAGTTTCAAATAATGAAATAGATCCACCTACAGATACAGTTTCTCCTTCTTTAACTATACTCTTTATAATATTTATAAGTTCATCATTATCTTTAGCATAATATGCTTTCATATTATTTTTTTGTAAATTATTTATAGCTCTTTCTATTTTCTGTTCATTTATCCAGTTTATATTTTCATTCATATATCTAAATCCCCCTTATTATTTTCACTATTATTTTAACATAAGTTTGTATTTTAATAACAAAAAAAATACCTTATTGTACCATTGTCAATAAAGTATTTTTTTATACATATTTTATTTAAAACTATTTCCTTTCTTTTGAGATAAAGAATACTTTTTATTTACATTATGCTCTCTGTCATAATCATCATTAATAGTTATATTATCATCCCAATTTATGTAGTTATTATTGTTCCATTCATTAGCATCGAAATCTTTTTCATAATTATTCATTAAATAATAATCTGATTTATGATTTAAATTGAATAGTTTATTGTTTTGAAATTTATTATCCATATAACCACCTCAAATTTATTTTTTATAAATAATTTAATATTATTTTCTCCAAGATAAATTAAATTATTTAATAAATAAAACTAAAAAATTTCCCACTAAAAATTACTCCGTGGGAAATTTAATATTATTTATTTTGTATAATATATATTTTTATCTGGTAAACTACCACCTAGAACCTTTGGATTATATGAGTTTAAAGTTTCAAAGTAGCTTATATAATCATCTTCACAGTTATTTATTGATATAAATTTTAAATTCGTTCTCTCAATAGCTTTAACAAGTAACTCTGGCTTTACATTTACTCCAAATTTTTGTGCATATTCTCCAGCTTCCTTTGGATTATTGTTAGTCCATTTTATATTTTCATCTAAAGCATTTATAAAACTTTCCACAAATTCTGGATTTTCCTTTGCAAAAGAAGTTTTTACTATCAAAGTTGATTGGGGATATCCATTTTCATTTTTAAATACTTCTTTCCAAACATCATTTGTACCACAGACTACTTTTAAATCAGGATTTTTTGTAAGTAGTCCACTAAGTGCTGGTTCTGGTACTATAGCTGTTGTTAACTTTTTAGTTGATAATAATGAAACTAAATCACTTGCTTCATTTGAGTAGTTAAATGTAATTTTTGATGTATCCACATTTTGTTCTTTTAATAAAGCTTGAATTGTTATATCTGGAGTCAAACCTTTACCTATATTACCCACTTCTTTTCCTTCTAATGAAGAATTTAAGCCTGTAACATCTTCTTCGCTACTTACTAAGTAAAAAGATCCCCTTCCAACTGTTCCTACAATTTGATAATTAGATGTTTTGTTGAAAGCTATAGACGCCATATTTGATGGAACTATGGCAATATCTAAAGATTCTTTCATTACATCTGTTGACAAAGCATCTGAAGTCGCTTCAAGTGTGTACTTAACTTCATAACCTTCTTTTAACTTAAGATTTTCTTGAGATAATTTTGCAATTGCTATGGCTGGAAGTCCATCTGGTGCTCCAATAGTTACTGAAACTGTTTTATTGTTTGTAGCTTGCTGTTTTTCATCTTTTTGTTCATTACTGCATCCTATTACTAAAGATGAAGTAATTAAAAAAGATAAAAATAGTGTAATAATTCTTTTCATATGTTCTCCCCCCAAAAATTATTTATTAAGCTGACTTAATGAGCATAATATTAAACGTCCTTTCAGAAGAAAATACTTTAGAAATCAGAACTTTAGTATCAGCTATAATTAAATATTAGCAGATATACTAGCTATTCTCAATTTATTGCAAAGTTATTTATTAAAACTCTATGGATAAAAGTGGGGCATGCTGCTGTGCTCCATATACATCACTTTCTCCCAAGTCTCCCGATGGAATTGGTCTTTTTATTGTTATTTTTATGGCATTTGCAGGTTCAAATTCTACTATATTTATAATGTCACTTTTTTCTATTTTGTATAAATTACAAATAAGGTTTTCGTTTATTATATTTTTTTCGCGAACTAACTCAAAATACTCTTTTGATTTAAAAATAATGTCTAGAGTTAATTCATAAGGCCCTGAATTTTTACTACGAATAATATTTGAAATATCACTTAGCTTTGTCATTACTTATCAGCTCCTTTTTATAAAGTTTCATAATCTATTTTAAAAATATTATCCAAGTCATCAACTTCCATTAAGTGATAGATACTAAAGTTATAGACTTCTCCTCCATGAAAATCACTTGGTGAATATGGAAAAGCTAAGTTACCTGCCGTTGCTTTTCTACCTTCATAACCAAAATGAAGCATACTAGATCTTGCAAAAGCACAAATTGTATCAGCTTTATCTTGGTTATCACAAACAGCTTCTATTACTACACCAATTTCATGACAATCACTTGTAGTAGGATTTATTTCAAGATTACCCATAACTGCATTTTTCCCGTATATTTTAATATCTAGATAGTAGTTCCAATTTTTAGATTTAAAATTATCTCTAACTCTTTCCTTCACACCTGCAATTATTTCATCAATTTTTTCTATCATAATTGGATCCCTTGCTCCAGCTATGGAAACTGTCCTATATCCTATTAACTTAGCTCCTTCTAGTTTTATAGTGTATTTAGATGAAGACACAAATTTGCTGCCAGAAACCCTAACTATATTTTCACTATCTTGAATAAATTCACATTCTCTCAAGTCTAAATATCCACCAGGGCCTGGTAATATATATGGATTTGTTTTTTCATATAAAGTATGAGCTGCAACAGATACTGTGGTACATTTTCTAGTAGGATTTAATGGTTCTAGCCTAAAATAATCCCTACCTAAATATCCAAACATACAATCAGATCCACTTCCAGGTGTGGCACAAATGGAAGAACACTCTAATATTTTCCCCAAATGAAGGGCCAAACCTTTATTATAACCTGATTTTATGGCAGGAGCAGCAAATACAACAGGATCATAAGTACGTCCTCCTAAAATAACATCCACATCTTCATCTAAAGCTTTTAGATATGGCTCTAGTCCCATTTGACCTACTATAGTTGTTGTTTCATCTATTAATTCTTCTGTAAGATGAGAAGCTGGTCCCAAAGGAGTAATTTTACCTTTTTTTAATGCATCTTTTATGTCTTCCTTAGAAAACTCCGAGTGAATAGTGGCCAGTTTAAAATTTAAATTTTTTTCATTTGCTATTTCATAAATTATATCCTTACACCAATTTAAATGTACTTCTCCTCCACTGCCACCTGCTGTACCTATAATTACAGGTATTTTATTTTTAACTCCATTTTCTAATATTATTTCCAAGTCTCTTTTTACTGCATCTCTATTTGTAAATGACTTGCCAGCTCCCAAATAATAAGGTCCTGGATCTGTAGAACCTGCATCAACTGCAATCACATCAGGTTTTCGCTTCATTCCTTCTTTAAAGGATTCTTCCGGAAATCCATATCCCAATATGGCTGTTGCAGATAAAATTTTAAATTCTTTCATCTTATTCCTCCATTTATTCATTCATAATATTATTGAGAGCTAATATACGTTGCATTTCATTATAAACAATCATATACCCTTCATCTACACCCATACCTGGTTTGGCTAAAATTTGGTCTGGACCTGTGGCCATGGCAATATGAGTACAAATTTGCGCTGAACGATCTGTTTCATTACAAGTTCCACCTTGATATGCCAACATATTATTTTCTTTACAGTATAAAATTGCTTCTACTATATTATTTATTCCCCCCAAGTCTGGAGTTTTAATTTGAATCATATGACCTGCTTTATTATCTGCAAAATATTTAATATCTTCTAAAGTATTACACCATTCATCTGCCACAATTTCCACATTGAGATTTTTTTCATCAATTAATCTTCTAAGTTCTCTTAAAGCCATCATCTGCTTTTCTCTTTCCTCCACATCAACAGGCCCTTCTATACGAAGCTTAAAAGGTTTTGCTATTTCTCCTAATTTGCCCATGTAATTTACTATTTCTTCATAATTCTCATCTCCAAATATTACTCCTAAAGTTCCGTAAACATCTATATGAATTATAGGATTGTAATTATCATCATCTCTTAAATTTATTATTCTATTTCTTAACCAATACACATATTCTTCAAGCTTTTCTCCTCTATCTCCCAATTTATCCTTTATATTATTTATTAGTCCATGAGGAAGAACCTTTGCTTTCTTTATAATCATTTTATCTGCATTTTCGTAACGACTATCACCACTTTGAGTAAATATAGGCACCATACGAGTTAAAACTTTAGTATTGTATTCCTTAGCTATAACTTGACACATTAAACAATGATTAGATTTACTTACAGCATCTAGTATGGCTTGAGTAACTCCATATCTTATGGCTGTATGCAGCTTCTTATTATCCACTTTTATATTTTCTATAAGTTCACATAGTTCTCTAAAACTATCAGCTTCTTTATTTATTAATCTTGGTTTAATTTCTTTTTCTATTACAGGAATAAAGTCCTTAGCTAAAAATAGAGGATCCCTTCCTCCTGCCCCACTATATTGAACTGCTGCACAGTCTCCATATGCAATTTGTTTATCTTCCAAAATTATCATTACTGAAATTGATTCACCACTTTGTCTTATACTTGTGAATCCTGGTGTAACTGTGTCTCCCATATAAGTAAATCCATCACTAATGGCACCCTTTTTTATTGCTCGTTGATCATCAAAATAAAAACCAGTTTTTCCACTGGAACAAACTACGTCAATGATTTTCATAAGTTCATATCCTCCTTTATTCCTACTTATTTTTTGGACGTCCAATAAGTGTACCTTTACTTATGGCATAAACATCATCTATAACCATTTGGAATGATTTTTCTCTATTTTCAAATTTAGCGCGTTCTTCTATCTTTTTATTATTAAAATCAATTATCTCTGGTGTAAATGGAAGTTTTCCTGGATTTAGAATACGAATTGCTCCAAAGTTATCACGTGCTGGTAATAATTTTCCTAAAGTATGAACTGATGGTGCAAAAGGTATATCTAAAACTCCACCTTTAAAAGCTCTAATTACTCCCAAAGCTATATCTCCCTCTCCCATCTCAAAACATTTATCTACAATACAACGCGTTTCTTTTTTAATTATTTCCTTTTCAACTTCCACTTCCTTAGTCTTAAATTCCTGATCTTTTAACATAGATAATACTTGTTTTGTACAAAGTAATCCTTGAGCATTTGCCTCCATAGTCGGAACTCCTATAGCTTCATGAGGTGTTTTTACAATAACTTTTGTTGCTTTTGAAAGAGATGCCAGTGTACTACCAAGAGCAATTACACTAAATGCCTTTGATTCATTTTGAGGAAAACTTCCCATCCATTGATGTAGTACTGTAGTTACAATTACATCTTCATATCCATTATTTATCAGATAATCATTAGTCAATTCTTCTAGTGATTTTATAGCTGCTATATCTTGTATGAAGTTTCCACATTGACCATATCCTACAGATATATTTTTTACTCCTTGTTCTGCTGCAAGTAAACTTTCTATAATAGCCACAGAGTGAGATATACACGGAGGTACTAATGTTCCAGTTAAAGGCCCATATGGCTCCCTATTAATTGATATATTCTCTTCTTCATAAATTCCAGCTAATCTATCTACATATTGCCAATCTTTTATGGTCTTTTCTAAAGGAACATTTTTTGCATAAGGAATATTATATGAAATTCCACCACCCTCAAAGGATGTAAATCCAGCAGCATAAGTTATTTCACTTAACAGCCTGGCATCAGGAGTTCCATGTCTAACTTGAACAGGAGTATCAAGTGCATTGATTATTCTTCTACAACTTTCAACTCCGTGATTCACTGCTGGAAATCCATTGAGCATAGATTTGTTATTTTTTATAGACTCAACTATACCCTTTTGTGCATCTTCATAACAATTTTGTCTAGTATAACTGTCTATAGTAGTTGGAAGTAAATCTGCCTCTCCCACATCTTGTAAATATTTTAATAATTTGATTTGATCATCTACAAGTGCTACACCAGCTCTTGGCTGAATTAACGTTTTCTTTTCTTCTTTGGCTTTTATCAGTTTTTTAGAAAAAATTTTATATTCAGGTAGTTCATGATGATAACTAAAGGACTCTTCTAAGTCTACATCTTTTCCCGTGATCCAATTATTAAGAACTTCTTCTCTTGACTCCATAAATTCATCCCTAGGGATTTTTTTATTTTTAATTTCCATCATATTTTAACTCCTTTTTCATAATACGAATTGCAGCTTTTGGATATAATTGAGACAATAAACCCATAGCTGATAATATATATTTTCTGTCTACAAATACTTGTGCTTCTTTTGGTCTTAGCGACTCTGGTTCATCATTATTAAATAATGCATATTCCATAACATTATATATATGTGCCATATGTACTAATGGGCCACCTGTCGCTATAATTTTTTTTATATGAGTCAAGTCTTTGCCTTTTTGTAGATATGCTATGCCATTAGATGTGTATATTTTTTCTTTACTTCCACAATGTCTTTTACATGCTATTTCAACAGCCTTAGCTGCAAGCACAAAGTCTACTTTAATAAATTCTTTTTCTTTGCATATAATATGAGGGTTTGATCTTAAGTACTGAATAATTTGAATTGTTTTTTCTTTTGATAGGTTTGCCATACTTGATATTTTATCGACTCCCACTTCATCCATAATGCCAAAAATGCTATATCTCATTCCAATATCACCTTCAACAGTTCTTTTTATATAAGGTTCTTCAATCCCTTTATATATAACATTAGAGTCTTTTGGATATCCATCACCTACGGAATATACATCTGTTGTAGCTCCTCCCAAGTCTATTGCCAATAACTCACCTATACCTTTTTCTTCTTCATATCCTTCTGACAAAAGTTCTATGGCATCCATTACGGCACAAGGTGTCGGCATAAGAATTCCAGATATTAGTTTATTTATTTTAGTTATTCCTTTTGCATAAATAATTCTTTCTAAAAAAATTTCTCTTATTTTATTTTGAACAGGCTCTATATTTAATTCACCAAATTTAGGCATCACATTTTCTACTATATATGCCTCTTTATTTTTTAATATATTTTTACATCTACCACTCACTTCCCTATTTCCGGCTATTATTATAGGAAAAGTTGATTTACATCTAGATAATATTTTGGCATTATGCAAAATGCATTTTTTATCACCTCCATCAGTTCCCCCTACAAGCAAGAATATTTCTGGATTTATTTTTTCTATTTCTTCAAGATTTTCTTCATTCATTTCATAGCCATAAGTTTTTATTACTTTAGCTCCTGCTCCTAAACACGCCTCTTTTGCAGCTTTAGTAGTAACATTTGGAACTAAACCACTTACAACCATTCTAAGTCCACCAGCTGCTGATGAGCAAGCAAGACAAGTATAATTATCTAGATTACCAATTTGTTTTTCTAAGTTTTCTATAGCTAACATTAAACCTTCATTTATATCTGTATTTACAGTCGTAAAACTCAAATCACATCCAAGGACTTCTTCTTTATCCATATCAACAGCAGTGACTTTAGTAAAAGTACTCCCAAAATCAATGAGTAATACTACTTTCATATTATTCACCTATCTTTAAATCCATTTTTAAAAATTTAATTGTTGTTTCTGGATCTGTACCAGGTGGAAATACTCTATCAAATCCCATATTTTTAAATCGTTTTTCTACTTCTTCAAAGGGTTGTTTTCCTACTACAATATTGCCTCCCACATATAATAATATATTTCTAAGTCCTGCCTCTTCACATCTTTCTCTTAATCCTCTACAATCTATTTCACCATGACCATATAAAGAAGATACTAAAATCACATCTGCATTTGATTCAATGGCTGCTTCAACATACTCTTCTTGGGATACCATTACTCCAAGATTAATTACTTCAAAACCAGCCTCACTGAAGCAATGATAAAGGATTTTATTACCTATAGCATGTACATCAGCTCCAATAACTCCCATAACTAATGTTTTTTTCTCCATATCCTATCTCCCTATTTTAAATTTTATTTAAATCTTTATAACTTTCATCTATGCTATCTCCCACAAGCCCTACTAACATATAAACTTTTTTTGTACAATCATAATAAAGCTTAGGAAGAAGTTTAAAATTTTCAATTTTAGAAGTACTACTTACATGTATCCTTGGTCCACTACATGGATGTATATGTTCACCAATTTTCACATGTTTTTCATCGTAATATTGAATTGGTATATCATCTTCAATTATTTTTTTCACTTTTGATTCTATATCTTTAATATCTATATCTGGTTTACAATGAAATAATAAAATAAATCCATTTAATACATCTCCATGTTCACAAGTTGATCTTATCTCCTCAGGTAAAAAAAATTCAACTAAATCCTCTGCTGAATGAGCCATTTTTCTTATATTAATAGAATGAAAAACTCTCTTTGCAATATCATCTGGTTCTGGACCAAAAATAGTTGGTCTTGTTACAATTATCTCTCGTCCTACTCCAATCAATAAATCTGCATTTTTGTTCATTAATGGGTAGATTAATTCAAAATGTTCTACAATAACTCTTTTTCCATTTTTAATAGCTTTATTTATAGCATCTACTAATTCATACATTTGATAAAATGCCGACTCAAATCTTATATCAATATGAAAAGTATGAGGTTGAAAGAAAGAATTTTCATCTAAATCCATTATGGGTAGTGGTCTTATCTTTAAGCCTTCATCATCATTAGTTAACTCAAGTCCTGGAAACATACCTCTTATCATCATACTTTTACCTGAGCCTGCTTCCCCAATAAATCCAATTAAACGGTCTGTTGGAGTCAAGTATTGTTGTGCAATTTTCATACCTATCTCATACATTCTAACCCTTCCCCTAGGTGCAAAAAATACACTATAAAAATGATTTCTTACTACATATTCAAAACCCATAAAATCCCCTCTTTTCTTCATTTGAATATAATAAGACTGTATTACTTATATTAAAATATATTCATTCTTATAAGATATATTTCTATCACTTAAAAAATTCGCTTCGCTCATGTCGCCAACGTCTAAGTCTTCGCTACCGCTTCAGACTTATCCCGTTGCTCAAAATTTACTTTTTTACTAAGAATTATACATATTAATAATACTTAATTATAGGAGTTTTCCACAATAAAAATGATAATATCATACCCTAGTAAGTAAAAAACCATAGATAGTTTATATAAAACATATCTATGGCTCTTATGTATCTCTAAATATAAATTTTATAGAAATATTTAACACTTTATAACTTTCTAACATTAATTGCAGAAGGTCCTTTTGGAGCATCAGTAATATCAAAAGTTACATTTTCACCTTCATGCAAATCCTTATGATTTCCTTCTTCTTTTATATTAGAAAAATGTACAAATACATCTATTCCATCTTCACTATTTATAAATCCGTATCCTTTTTCAACATTAAACCACTTAACAGTACCTAAATAATTTGCCATTTTTTAAGTCTCCTTTTTAATAGTCTATCTTTTTATATTATCTCAATTAAATAATGCTTTAATACTAGATTTTTAATTTAGGCTCTGTTAGCTTACTTCGTGATAATTATAATAAAAAATAACCATACCTTAGTAATTTCAATTTCTAAATACTAAATACTAAGATATGGTTGTTTAATTTGTTGTAAGTAGTTCGTACTAGATTAATATTACGATTTATCATATGGAATTAGAATTAGATAATCAATAAATGTACTTATTAGTTATAAAAACTTGCCAAATTATTTTTTAACTGTCTCCATAAAATATTCACAACTTTTCCTTATATTAAGAATAAGCACTCAAAAAGAAAGGAGAAAATATTTTGAGAGATAATGTGAAAGAAGTAATACTTAAAATTGAAGGTATGGTATGTGTTAACTGTGAAAATCTTATTGAGGATATACTTTTAGATAATAATGGGGTTAATAAAGTTGAAGTCTCATATACCAAAGGTTTAGCAAAAATAAATTATAATGAAAATAAGACATCTATAAATGATTTGATAAGAGTTATTTCTGAAAACGGATACAAAGTTATTGATTTTAGTAACGAAGTAAATGAAGATTTAAGTAATAAAAATAAAAAAAGTAAGAAAAGAGATATTGACTGCGCAAATAAAGATGAAGATAATACTTTTCTAATTATAATAATAATACTAGGTGTTATATTATTACTAAAAAAATTTGGAGTTTCAAATATTTTCAGTGTATTTCCAACGCCAAATGAAAATACAAGTTATAGTATGTTGTTTATCATAGGTTTGTTTACTTCACTTCATTGTGTTTCAATGTGTGGAGGTATTAATTTATCACAATGTATAAACTATAATGATACTATTGATAAAGGTACATTATCAACAATAAAACCTGCTTTTTTATATAACTTAGGCCGTGTGATTTCTTACACTATCTTTGGGGCCATAGTAGGAGGAATTGGTTCTATAATAAGTTTTACTGGATGGATGCAAAGTTTAATTCAGTTAATTGCTAGTATATTTATGATTATAATGGGATTAAATATGTTAAATATTTTCCCTTGGCTTAGAAAACTAAATCCTAGGATGCCAAAAATATTTGCTAAAAAGTTTAAGTCTAAAAATAATAATAGTCCATTTTTTATAGGGTTATTAAATGGATTTATGCCATGTGGTCCATTGCAAGCAATGCAAATTTATGCTATTTCCACAGGTAGTGTAACAAAAGGTGCTATTTCCATGTTTTTATTCAGCTTAGGAACAGTACCATTAATGTTTGGATTGGGCACATTAAGTTCTTACATGAGCAAAAAATTCTCTAATAAAATTATGAAGTTTGGAGCAATACTAGTTATTGTTCTTGGTTTTTCCATGTTTAATAATGCTTTAGCATTATCAGGAATTAATTTTTCTCAAGGTTCAGAAAATGATTCTGGAGTTAGGGCTGAAATACAAGATAATATTCAAGTAGTAACTACAAAGTTAAAAGGTGGAACATATGAACCAATTATTGTTGAAGTAGGAAAGCCTGTAAAGTGGAATATACAAGTTTCAAATGGTAGTTTAAATGGTTGTAATAATAAAATAATTATAAGAGAATATGAAATAGAAAAAAGTTTAGAAATGGGAGATAATATAATAGAATTTACTCCAACCGAGGCAGGAACTTATACTTATTCATGCTGGATGGGAATGTTAAGAAGTAAGATATATGTAGTTAATCCTGGACAAGAGCCTGAAATTTCAGAAAACTTACAAAATGGATTAGATACACTTAATAAAATAAATTCGAATTATAAAATATCTACTGATGAAGTTGCAGTAGCCAAAGTATCAGGAAATGAACAGGTAGTTAATATAAATATTGAAAATGGTAGATTTACACCGGCAGTAATAATAATTCAAGAGGGATTGGAAACTAAGTGGAGTATAAATAATACTGATAATAAAAGTATATCTCTAGCATTTCCTATTTATAATCAAGTAGTAGATATGAACAAGGGAGATAATGAAATTTATCTAATTCCAAGCGAAGACTTTACCTTTGCAGAAGAAAATTACAATTACTTTGGGTATGTGAAGGTTGTCAAAGATATTGACAATATAAATCTAGATGGAATTAAAGAGGAGGTAAAAAAATATAAAATTTCTGAGAAAGACTATTTATCTGTGAATAGTCAAGCAAGTTGCCACTAATTAGATTAAAAGTAGACAAAGGAGTTATATAATCATGAGTAAAAAGAAAATATTAATTGTAGAAGATGAAATAAAAATTCTAGAAGTTGTCACTTCATTAATGGAAAAACAAGGCTACGAAGTTTATCAAGCAGAAGATGGAAAACAAGCACTAAAAATATTTTATAACAATGAGATTTCATTAATTATATTAGATCTTATGTTACCTGATATATCCGGAGAAGAAATCTGTATGAAAATAAGAGAAAAATCTAGAGTTCCAATTATAATGCTAACTGCAAAAGTTGATGAATCAAATCTTTTACAAGGACTAGATATTGGGGCTGATGACTATATAACAAAGCCATTCAGTTTAATGGAATTAGTTGCAAGGGTAAAGGCTATATTAAGAAGAACATCAGAAGAATTAAATCCTTTATACAACTCATTTCAAAATGGAGATTTATATATAAATGTTGAAGCAAATATTATAAAAAAGAAAAATGAATTACTTAATCTAACCCAATCAGAATGGAAAATACTATTGTCTTTGATGAAATACCCCAATAAGGTATTTACTAGAGAAGAACTTATTCAAATAGCACTTGGAAGTAATTTTGATGGTTATAATCGTACTATAGATACCCATATAAAAAACCTTCGCCAAAAGATTGAAGATAATCCTAAGTCACCTGTATATATAATAACAGTATTCGGTAAAGGTTATAAGTTTGGAGGTGAATAACTTAATTGGAGCAAAGTATCAAAAGTAAACTATCCATATCTATAGCATTTATAGTTGTACTAACTGTTCTACTGATTAGTATACTTTCAAACTTGATTATAAAAAATGAATTTACTAAATATAAAGAAAAGCAACAGCTTGGAAAAATTGAAGAAATAGTTAATTCAATACAGGATCAATATAATATAAAAGAAAATAAATGGGACGAAAAAAATATTAATAATATAGGTATTTCATCATTAAATGAAGGATATATTATAAAAATTTACAACAAAGATAATAGTATATTATGGGATGCCAAAGTTGCTAATATGCAATTGTGTAAAGATATAATGGATGAAATATGCAAAGTTATGGAGAATAATTTTCAAGTTGCAAATGGTAAAATAATAAGTGAAAAATTTGAATTAACTAAATTTGGAAACAATATAGGAAATATGGAAATAGAATATTACGGTCCATTTTTCTTATCACAAAATGATTCTGAGTTCATAAAATCACTTAATTATATATTTATAGTTATTGGAATTGTTTCATTTATAATTGCTATTTGGGTCGGAAGTATATTATCTAAAAATATTAGCAAACCTATATCAAAGATGATAGGAGTAACTAAACATATTGCAAATGGAGAATATGAATATAGATTTGATAAAAATACTAAAATAAAGGAATTATCTGAATTACAGAACTCTATTAACCTTATGGCAGATTCAATTGAAAATCAAGAAAATTTAAGAAAACAATTAACTGCAGATATGGCTCATGAATTAAGAACACCATTAACATCAGTAAGTACTCATTTAGAAGCTATGATAACTGGGCTATGGGAGCCAAGTAATAAGCGACTGGAAAGTTGTTATGAAGAGTTAAATAGAATTACTACTTTAGTAAAAGATTTAGAAAAACTTGCAAATGTGGAAAATGGATGTTATAAATTACAAAAAGTTCCATTTGATATGTTTGAGTTACTAAAAAAAGTTTCATATAATTTTGAATATAAGATAAAAGAAAAAAAAATCAAATTTGAATTAATTGGTGAAAAACTTATTATTGAAGCAGATCAAGATAGAATATATCAAGTTATTACCAATATATTATCTAATGCAATCAAATACACTAATAAAGAAGATAAAATAACAATTAAACTGTATAAAGAATCTGAATATGCTGTATGCGAAATTATAGACACGGGAATAGGAATTTCACAAAATGAGCTTCCATATATTTTCGAGAGATTTTATCGTGCAGATAAATCAAGAAATAGAAAAACAGGCGGAGCCGGAATTGGTCTAGCTATTGTTAAATCAATACTTCAAGCACATAATGGAAAGATACAAGTAAATAGCCAATTGGGAAAGGGTAGCTCTTTTAAAGTGTTTTTACCTTTATAAATTGATAATTATATTTTCAGACTCATTTATTTATATAAAAAAATGAGAGCATAGCTCTCACCCTTTTGGTTCGTAATATATAACAATTACGAACTTAATTATATTATATATGATTAATCACGAAGTTAGCTAACAGAGCCTTAATTTAATATTTTTATAGTTTTATTTAAACTTATTCTTCCTATTCTTTCCTTT
>CAMBXR010000006.1 GCA_945871955.1 uncultured Clostridium sp.
TATTTTTTGTCCGAAGTATATTCTATAAGGATAGTCGAAGTTTGTCAAGAGTAAACTTTTATAATCATATAAGAATTAGGTATATTAAAAAATAATACAACGATTATTACTATTAATAATGTAAAATAAATATGAGGGTGATTTAAGTAAAGGGGGACGTCTTATGACTAAAAAGTTTTATAATGAGAATTTATATCCTTATGTTAGAGAACTATTAGAGAAAAAAGGCGAGGCTATAATTACAGTGAAGGAAAAATCAATGTTACCTTTTATAAAAGATAATAAAGATCAGGTAATATTAGAAAAAAAGGACTTTAATAGTCTAGATAAAGGGGAAATTATATTTTTTAAGTCGAGATGGGGAGATTATACAATAGGTAGAATTTATAGCAAATCAGATTTAGGTTACTTAACTATTGGTGATGGCAATTTAGAATTTGATGGATATGTAAGAAGTAAAGATGTATTGGCAGTAGTAAAGAAGATTGTAAAAATGGGAAAGCAAATCGACTGTGATTCTTATTTTTGGAAAATAATTTTCAATATATGGATGAAGTTACTTCCTATGAGAGAATATTTACTCAAAATCTATAATTTGAAAAAATTACTATTATAAGATAAAATAAAACTGTTAAATTAAATAAAATTTTTAAGACGTTTATTAGAGAGAATGGGAAATAAGGAGAGAATGTTTTGAGGAAAATACTTACAATTATAATATCTGCTATTTTAATATGTTTAATTGGTTTGGGCATTATAGGATATTATGTAGAAAAAGATAAATTATCAGAAGCTGAAAAAGACAAAATAGAAGAACAAGTTAAACAAGAAGAAAAAGAAGAAGAAAAATTAACTATAGATGTAAATAAATTAGATATAAATCAAATAGAAGGATATACACCTGGACAAAATTTATTAAATGAAAACGACTTACAAGATAATACTGAAGGTGTAACTGTTGGAGGGATAAGTCTTCCTTATAGTATTCCATATAAAAATATGGAGATTGTAAGTATTGGTGAGTATAATGGTAAATTTATAGAAGATGGCAGCGATGATAACAAGGATAATGTCTTAGCCATGGTTATTAAAAATACTTCTGATGAAGTTATAGATTATGGCGAAATAAAAATAAGAATAAGAGGAACAAATAAAACTATAAAATTTATAGTTACTAATTTAAAACCAGGTGCATCTGCTGTTGTGATGGAATCAACTGGAGAAGTAGAATTTAATATGGAAGATAAATACATATATATAAATTCAAAAGTTAATACTGTGGAAAATATGTCTTTGATGGAAGACAAAGTAGATGTAACTACAAATAATAAGAAAATAACAGTAAAAAATTTAAGTGATGAAAATTTAAGCGAAGTTTATGTATACTATAAAACTGTTGCGGATGGTAATTGTTATTTAGGTGGTATTACTTATCGTGCAAAATTTGAAAATACAAAGAAGAATAAAAGTGTAACTTCTAATACTGTACATTTTTCAAATACAAATTGTGAAATAGTAAAAATAGAATGTGTTTTAGAATAATAATCAACAAATGGAAATAAATTACTTTGAAGAAAAATTCACATTGTTCATGTTGACTTTAAACTTAACCTAAATTAGAATTTAACTGATGGTTATTTTTCACTAATAAATATATTAAGATGGTGAAAAGTTTGATTTATAGGGGAGGAATTATGGAAATTAAAAAAGATTTCAATCTGCGTAAATTTGCTGGAGAGTACATTCTTATGCCCAAAAACACATCGGAAGAAGGATATGATAGACCGATTAGCCTAAATGAAGTGGAAGCTTTAGTTTGGAGAAATTTAGAATATTGTGAAAATGAAGAAGAAATTTTATCTTTAATTACAAACACATATATGATTAAAAAATCAGATGCTAGAAAAGATCTAAATGTTTTCTTAAGACAATTAGAAGAGGCGGACATAATATAATTATTTTATTTATAAATAATATATATAAAAGATAGGAATATTGAAATTAATTCATTTCCTATCTTTTTTTAGTTTGTAATTAATTTGAATGGTAAATATGTTGACATCAGTATAAAAATAATATACTATTTATAGAATATAAATATATATTTAACAAAGTTACTACTTTTGGGGAAGTTGTGATTTTAAGGGGGAAAAATTATGAAAATAAAAAAAGAATTTGAGTTGAGGAATGTTTGTGGAGAGCAGACACTAGTTCCAGTTGGGGATACAGCTACAACATTTAAGGGATTGATAACAATAAATAATATAGGGCATTTTATATGGGAAAATCTTGAAAAAGTTGATACTGAAGAAGAAATCGTTTCCATGATAGTGGATAAATACAAATTAGATCCAAATGAAGCTAAAAATGATGTAGATGATTTTCTGAAGTATTTAAGAAATGTGGATATAATTTAATATGATTAGAATTAGATAGAAAAAAGTTGTCTATAAATAAATAGAACAACTTTTTTTATGCTTAAATTTAAGGAATATATTAGATAAATGTTATACTTGTTTTGTTGATTTAAGAATAAAATTATGGTATTTTAGGATATAGTGACATGAAAAATAAATAAAACTAAAAAGAAGAAGGAATGGAACTTATGGACAAATATATTAGTAACAAAATTAAAAATATGTCTTTGATTATGACTTTCTTCGTTGTTATACTTCATTCAAACAACTTAGAG
The DNA here is from genome assembly GCA_945871955.1 of uncultured Clostridium sp. GTDB lineage: Bacteria > Bacillota > Clostridia > Peptostreptococcales > Peptostreptococcaceae > Terrisporobacter. The sequence continues at coordinate 2,693 of CAMBXR010000006.1, forward strand.
AATTCAGCAGTATTTAATATAAATACATTAATACAGAATTTTATAGGCCAAGGAATAGTTAGAATAGCGGTGCCTATGTTCTTTTTAATTTCGGGATATTTGTTCTTTTACAAATTTAAACCGTCAACAGAAGCTTTTTTAAGAAAATTCAAAAAGAGATTTAAGAGTTTGTTTATACCTTATTTTATATGGTGTACAGGATGGCTTGTAATTCTATACGTAGTAGAACTTACTGCTTTTGGTAGAGCAATGTTTTCTGATAGAATAGTTGCTGATTATAATGCAGTAGAATTATTTAAAAATACTTATATTTATCCTTTACCATATCAATTCTGGTATATAAGAGCGTTAATGTTAAATGTAGTTATTTCACCAATAATTTATTATGTTATATCAAAACTAAAAGATAAAGCTTTACCGGTAATCTTAGTATTTTGGTTCTTTGATGTAATTTATTATCCTATATTAATGTTTGCTGTAGGTGCATGTTTTGCAATAGGAGACTTTGACTTACACTTTGATGAATATAAAAATAAAGGATATTTATTTGGAATAGGATATTTTCTAGCAATAATTCTAAAAACTGTGTTAATTTATATGCCAAAACTTACACACTATGACTATATATTATTATTAGCAGAAAATCTAATAATACTATGTGGTGTGCCATTTGCTTGGTTTGTATATGATGTAATAGGAGAAAGATTTAAAAATAAGTTTGATTTAGGAAAAGAAATGAAACTGGCTAAATACGGAATATTTATTTATTTCTTCCATATACCTTTACAATCAATAATCAAGAAATTATGGTTTAAAGTAATGCCAATAAGCAATATAAGTAGTTTAATCATATTCTTTGTGGCACCAATAATAACCATAATAATATGTGCATGTGTTGCCATATTCATGAGAAAATATATGACAAAAATATATATGATATTAACTGGTGGTAGATAGTCCATATTAAAAGATCTGCATTTTATGCAGGTCTTTTTTTAGATTTTTAAGGTTAAATTAAGATTTAGGGGAAAAGTAATAACAATCAAAAGTACTTTTGTAAACTAAAGGAGGTATAAAATGAATAAAAATAAGAAGTTAATAGCATTATTAATTACACCGGTAATTATACTATGTACAAGTGGTTTAAAAGTTAGTGCAATGGATCACCAACACCGCTGTCCAAGGAATGGCTCTTTGAGAGAAAGTGTAGATGAATTAAAAGAAAATGGAACTTTAACGGAAGATGATGTAAAAAACATCCATTCTTATATGATCAAGGATAGACAAGCTAAAGAGAAAGAAATGAAAGATAAGATATATAATATGGAATGTGAAAAAATCGACAAAATGGTGTCAGAAAAAGTGATTACTAAAGAAAAGGGAGAAAAACTTAAAGCTGCTGTTAAAGCAAATCTATAAGAGTAAAGCCTGATACTGATAATTCAGAATCAGGCTTATTAAAATGGGAAATATATTATTGAGGAGTGTATAAGAATATGTTCAATACTAGATTAATATTAACTTTATTAAGTATAAAGGGAATTGGAAGAGTTACAGTAAACAATCTTATAAAATATAAATTACCAGATGATTTAGATGAAATAAGTATATTAAATTTTTTAAGGGAATCTAAATATAAAGTAAAAAGACTTCCCAAAGTAGCTATAGAAGATATAATTGCAGCAAAAAATAAATGTGAAAATATAATTTTAAAATGCAAAGAAGAAAATATAAAAATAATAACAATATTAGATAAAGAGTTTCCTTTAAGACTAAAAATAATTAATCAAAATCCCGTATTAATTTATTATAAAGGACATTTATCTTGTTTAAATAAAAATAAATCAATAGCTTTAATAGGCACAAGAGTACCAACATATTATGGAGAAAAAGTATCATACAAACTAGGCAAAATACTGTCTCAAAAGGGTTTTGTTGTAATAAGTGGTTTGGCGCTTGGATGTGATACATTTGCCCATAGAGGGTGTTTAGATGCAAAGGGCAATACAATAGCAGTGATGCCTTGTGGTTTAAATATTGTTTATCCATATCAAAATAAAGAATTATATAAAAGAATAATAGATAATGGTGGTTGTATTATTAGTGAATATGCTCCTAATCAAAATGTATCTAAAAATCAATTTGTAGAAAGAGATAGACTGCAAAGTGCTCTAAGTTGTGGAGTTATAGTTGTGGAATCTACAATAAACAGTGGGGCTATGCATACTGTAAATTTTGCCATTAATCAAAATAAAATAATAGGCTGTTATAAACCTAGTGAAAAGTATAATAAGGAAAGATCTGTTGAAGGAAATTTATACTTATTAAAAAATAAAAGTATATATACTATTTCTAATTTAGAATCACTAAATAAATTTATTCTAAAATTGGAAGAAGAATTGGACTATGAGAACTTTATGTTTATAGAAAAAAGTACTCAACTTAAATTTATAATATAAAATAAATTTTACAAACATTGATTGCACTATGAACTATTATTTTACTCTACTCATAAAATATTGTAAAAATATTTATTACGGGGTGGAGATATGAGAAAACATAAAAGACAGCAAGTTCAAGATGAAAATATAAAATATACTCTTGCCAATTTAAATTTAAGAGATGCAAAATCAACTGAGGCGAAGGTTCTTACAGTAATACCATCAGGCTCAAAAGTTCAAGTGGTGGATGCAGAAGAGGATTGGTATGAAGTTATTTATAATGGAATACAGGGGTATGTTTATAATCAATATTTATCAAAAACAAAATACACATGGACAAATGCAGCATTAAGACCATTTGCAGATGCTACTACAAATCCAATTGAAGAACTTCCTCCTAAATCTAAAGTTCAAGTTTTAGGTACAGTTGGAGATTGGAGTCGTGTTATTTATAACGACCAAGAAGGCTATATTTTTAGTGTTTTATTATCTGATGATGGTAACCAACCTTATGAATATGATTTTCAATACTTCAACACAGATATGGTTAGATTTGTAAATGACAACAATATAAAAAGTCCTACTAATAACTTGATTACTACTAATTTACAAAATAGACTTACTTATATTTTTGTAAAAGGTGAAAACAATAATTGGGAATTGCTTTATGAATGGAGTTGCACAGTTGGTAAACCAAGTACTCCGACTATTATAGGAACTTTTTATGTAAGTGGTAGAAAACCATACTTTGGAACTGATAATTATAGAGTAAAATATGCCACAAGAATAAAGGGAAGTTATTATTATCATTCAATTTTATTTAATGCAGCTGGAACAGAAATAATTAATGATACATTGGGAGAAGCTTTAAGTCATGGATGTATAAGATTGGCTGTGGAAAATGCTCAGTGGATTTATGACAATGTGTTAGATGCTACAGCAATAGTTATATTTTAATTTGAAAATAAGGTTAGGATTGATTCCTGCCTTATTTTTTACATAAAAAAAGAGCAGATTAACTGCTTTTCATACGTTGACAAAAATATATCTTCTAAGGATGTGGAGGAAGTTATTAAATCCAGAGGATATAGTTTAAAAACTTATGGCCGTATAGATCTTAATATGGATATTACTAAAAAACTTATAAAAAAATTATATACATCTCCATATACACAAAAAGATGACTATGTGGAGTTAATAAATGATTTACAGGATATTTTTTATTATTTAAAAAATGAAACTTTGGATGAAATAAGTGATAATGAGATTATTGACATAATAAGTGAGTTTTATGAAAAATCTAGTGGAAGAATTGATCATGTTCAGAATCTAGCAGAAAAATTTGGCGAAGATTATAGATGGAATAGGGAGAGTAGAAATGAATAATTTAAACTTTATTAATAAAGACTTTGACAGTGGAAATCTTTCTAAATATCAATTTGCAATTTCTTTAATTAAAGAATGTGTTAGGTGTGAAATCTTACCTGAAAATTTTTTATATACTGTACAGATTAAAATAGGAGAAATATTAAAAGAACTAATGATAAAGTTTACCAAGGGAGAAAGTAGTTCAGTTACTGTAGAGAAAGCAGAGAAGCTTATAATAGGAATTTGGTATACTATAGATGCTTATATGAATTCTTTGAATAATATAGAATTTAGTATTGAAGTTTTAAAAAATGAAGAAGTATCCCTTATGTATGAAAAGGGAAAAAATATTTTGAAAGAGGATTTTATTCACACTAAAAATCTATATGAAAAAGTTTTAGAAAATAAAGTTATTACACAGTTAACAGCTTACAATGATACATTGAAGGGAATTGAAGATTTTTTTAGATTATATAATCAGGATTTTGAGCCAGATGAATGTGATGCCAATATAGATTACCCGCTGGCCTTTGATGATTGGAATGTTCAGGGACTTTATTATATGAAAAATTACCTATGGAATTTATATATGGAAAATGAAATATGTAATAAATTCGATAATAAAGAAATTAATTTAGTATTAAAGTCCTATGGAGATATTTATGAAATAGATTATAGAGATTTACTTGTGAATATTTTTGAAATAACTATGACAAATGCAATCTTTTCTAGGCTTTCTAATAATAACTCTTTAGAACTTAAAAATAAAGACTTTGAGACTTTAAATAATAATTTAAAAAATTTAAGTGAAAAACAAGTGAAAAATTTAATATCTTTAGTTGTAGATAAAATTATTGAAGATTATAAGCTTGGTGAATTTGAAAAAGAATATATGAAAAACTATGAAAAAATACTTATAAAAAATACTCTATATGAACTTAAACGAGATAATTTAAGAAATCTAATTATTATAACAGATAATGTTAAGAAAAAGAAAAATACTATTATGATAAATGAAGAAAATATATTAAAGGATGATGACTTTAAAGAAATCATAGAGGAAATTCTAGCAAGTGATAATATTTACGAAAAAATAAATATAGTAAAGAATAAAATAAATTCTATTAAAGATTATATCGATATGTTAAAAAGTAGTTGTTTCTTTGAAGATGAATATATACTTTTATTTATGTCTCTAAGTAATATGGAATTAGCCATTCTAGGTAAATATGTTTTTTATGGTGAGTATAGAATGGAAAAGCTTGATATAACAAAAACTCTTTCTAGGAAAATAGAAACAAAATATGAATGGGAAAATTTTTACTTAGAATATTTAAAATCTTTAAATGAAGATAAATTGGAAAATGTGGAGATTTTAATAAATGAAAATTTATAGATCTGTATAGAGAGATGAATTTATTGTTTTTTACCATATATAATAACAAAATAAATAATCAGTATTATGAGGAATCACTTTATGTGATTTCTTTTTGTGTTGACATTAAATAAAAATGTGCTACAATAATATTAATTATCGGTCGGACGACCGACTTATAAAATAAAAGGGAGTATACAATTATGAATAAAATAAAAATAGTAACTGATAGTTCTTGTGATTTAAATAAAGATATAATTGAAAAATATAATATAAAAGTAGTGCCTCTTAATATTTCCTTTGGAGAAGATGTATACATAGATGGAGAATTGGAAAATAAAGAATTTTATGAAAGAATGAAAACTTCAAGTGAACTGCCTAAGACATCTTGTCCATCGCCAGAAAGATTTATAAGTAGCTATGAAGGTGATGAAGATGTTATCGTATTTACTATAGCATCATCTTTATCAGGTACATATTCAGCAGCACTTCTTGCTAAAAATATGATGTTAGAAGAAAATCCTAATAAAAAAATAGCTGTAATAGATACACAAACAGGATCTATATTACATGGTCAGTTTATAGTAAAAGCAGCTAAATTGGTGGAAGAAGGAAAATCTTTTGAAGAAATAGTAAAAATCATGGAAGAAATAAAAAAAGATAGAGCTTTCTTTGGATCATTAGAAACTTTAGAAAATGCAATCAAAGGCGGAAGAATAAATCCAATGGCTGGAAAACTTATAAATGCCTTAAATATGAAAATTATAATAAAAGTAAGTGATGGTGAAGTTAAGCCCGTAGATTCAGCTAGAGGATGTAACAATTCAATTAAAAAAGTAGTGGCAAAAATCGGTGACATAGCAAAAGAGAAAAATTGTACTTCTCTAACAATAGCTCATGCAAACTGTTTAGAAAAAGCTGAGAAAGCTAAAGAGATGATATTAAAAAATCATGATTTTGAAGAAGTAAATATATGTGAAATAGGGCCTGTAATAGGCGTTTATACTGCAGAAGGTGCCATATTAATAAGTGTGATATAGATAAATTTAGTTATAAATATTAAGAGAAAATTCAGAAAATTTTTAAAAACTGGTTGACATTATAAATTAATGTGAATATAATTACTCATATAAATTGAAATTAATAATTTTTAAAGCTTTAATGGAGACAAAAATACTTAGTATAATTAATTACAGAGAGCCAAGATTGCTGAGAATTGGTGTTAATTAAAGTATATAATGATCACTCCTAGCCTTCATATTGAAAAGTTTTCTTAGTAAATATGAACGTATGCTAGCGTTACTTAGCTATAGTTAAGATTAGCTCTGACTAGAATAAATGAGAGATAACCAATTTCGGTTATAAGTAAGGTGGTACCGCGGAATATAACTTTCGTCCTTATGAGCAAAGATGTGTTGCTTATAATGTCGAAAGTTTTTTTTATTCTTAGGAAAATATATTTTCCAACTACTTAAAGGAGCAACGGGCGAAGCCGTTGGCGACATGAGTAGAGCGAATTTTTATTATATAAAAACTATCCAAGTTTCTATGAGCTACACAGTGATATTAGAGATAAAATTTAAAAATTTTAAATTATAGGAGGTTGTTTATATGAAAAGAAATGTATATGCAAGTTTAAATCAAGGAATGGATTCATTTTTAAGAGTAGCTATGACTCTTAGAAGAAAAGAATTAGAAGTGGAATCAATGAGTATGTCTGCTGAAAATGGTGGAATGAACTTAACTATAAATGATGAAAGAACATCAGTGGAAGATGTTATAAATTATATGAGAAAACTACATGATGTATCAGATTTAAAAGTAATATAATATTTAATTTGAAATAAAGAAACATCTATTTAGATAAATTCATTATACAAGTTTTTTATATTTATACAGGGGGGAATACAAAAATGAAAATGTTTTATGAACAAGATGTAAAAATGGATGCTTTAAAAGGGAAAAAGGTAGCTATACTTGGATATGGAAGTCAAGGTCATGCTCATGCACAAAACCTTAGAGATAGTGGTGTAGATGTTATAGTAGGCCTTCATAGTGGAAGTAGATCTATAGAAAAGGCTAAAAATGATGGTTTTGAAGTAGTAAGTGTATCTGAAGCTACAAAACAAAGTGATGTTGTAATGTGTTTAATGCCAGATACAGCTCAAAAGAAAATATATGATGAAAATATAAAGGATTATTTAAGAGAAGGCCAAACTTTAGCTTTTGCTCATGGATTCAATATACATTACAATTTAATAAATCCACCAGAATTTGTGGATGTAATAATGGTTGCACCTAAAGGACCAGGACATCTAGTAAGATCTGTTTATAAAGAAGGAAGTGGGGTTCCTTGTTTATTTGCAGTATACCAAGATGCAAGCGGTAAAGCAAAAGATACAGTTTTAGCTTATGCAAAGGGAATAGGTGGAACTAGAGCAGGAGTTTTAGAAACTACTTTTAAAGAAGAAACAGAAACAGATTTATTTGGGGAACAAGCAGTACTTTGTGGAGGATGCGAAGAATTAATAAAAGCTGGATTTGAAACTTTAGTAAATGCAGGATATCAACCAGAAGTTGCTTATTTTGAATGTTTACATGAAATGAAATTAATAGTTGATTTAATGTATGAAGGTGGACTTGAAAGAATGAATTACTCAGTAAGTGATACTGCTGAATGGGGAGGATATGTATCAGGACCAAGAGTAATAAATGATTCATCAAGAGAAGCTATGAAAGAAGTTCTTGCTGATATACAAAGTGGAAAATTTGCAAAAGAATGGATAGAAGAAAATGAAGATGGTTGTGAAGATTTCTTAAATAGAAGAACTCAACAATATCATTCTGAAATATCGGAAACAGGTAGACAGCTTAGAAGTATGATGACTTTCTTAAATAAATAGAAATTAAGGTATAAAAAGGAGGTAAATTAGGTGGATGGTTCAAGAGTAATATTAGAATGTCTTATAAAAGAAGGAGTAGATACCATATTTGGCTACCCTGGTGGAGCAGTCATACCTCTTTATGATGCATTATATGACTACAAAGATAAAATAAAACATGTTAGAACTTCTCATGAACAAGGAGCAGTACACGCTGCTGATGGTTATGCAAGAAGCTCGGGAAAAGTAGGGGTATGTTTTTTAACTTCTGGGCCTGGTGCAACAAATGCTATAACAGGAATAGCAACAGCATATATGGACTCATCTCCTTTAGTATGCATTAGTGGTCAAGTTCCCACATCATTACTTGGAAAAGACTCTTTTCAGGAAATAGATATAACAGGAGTTACTTTATCAGTAACAAAGCATAATTTTTTAGTTAGAAAATCAGAAGATTTACCAAAAACTATAAGAGAAGCTTTTAAAATCGCCAATAGTGGAAGAAAGGGTCCAGTATTAATAGACATACCTAAAGATTTAATGTTATCAGAAGTTAATTTTAATTTGGTAGATTATCATCCATCTAATTTAGATAATACTTCAAAGGATGAATTTGATTTAAAAGAAGAGTATGAAAATAAGGAAAAAATAGATTTAGCTTGTGACTTAATAAGAAAAAGTAAAAGACCAATAATATATGCTGGAGGTGGTGTAAAATCTGCTGGAGGAGAACAACTTCTAGTAGATTTTGCGAAGAAAATAGATACTCCAGTGTTAAATACAATAATGGGTCTTGGAGATATAGATAGGAAAGACGAATTATCTTTAGGACTTTTAGGAATGCATGGTAGCAAGGAAGGAAATTTAGCCATATCTAACTCAGATTTAATCATAGCCATAGGAGCTAGATTTAGTGATAGGGTAATAGGGAAAAGTTCTGAATTTGCTAAAGGTGCAAAAGTTATTCATATGGATATAGATCCATCAGAAATAAATAAAAATATAAAAGTAGATGTGGACTTGATTGGTGATTTATCACTACTGCTTAAGGAATTATATAATAAAGTAGATAAAAAAGAAAATAAGGAATGGAAAGAAAAAATAAAAACTTATGAAGATAGAGAACATATTATAAAAAATGATGAATTCCATCCTCAAAATATATTATCTTTAGTTAATAAGAAAGTGGGAGACAATACTATAGCAGTTACAGATGTGGGCCAACATCAAATGTGGACGGCTAAGTATTGGAATCATCCTTTAGGTAAAAGTTTTATAACTTCTGCAGGTCTTGGAACTATGGGATTTGGTTTAGGAGCGGCCATAGGAGCCAAGTTAGGTATGCCAGATAAAAATATAGTATTAGTAACAGGAGATGGCAGTTTTAGAATGAACTGCAATGAAATGGCAACAGTATCAACTTATAAAGTACCTATGTTAATATTACTTCTTAACAATTCTACTCTAGGTATGGTTAGACAATGGCAAAAACTTTTCTCCAATGCTAGATATTCTGAAACAGATATGGACCCTAGTGTAGATTATGTAATGTTAGCTAAGGCTTATGGAATAGAAGGATATAAAGCTACTAATTTGCAAGAATTAAAAAGTATTTTAAGTGAGATAAAGATAGATAGACCTGTATTTTTAGAATGTGTAATAAATACAGATTATGATGTTTATCCAATTGTACCTCCTAATGAAACACTTTTAAATTTAATATGTAATTAATATATACAGGTGAGTTGTAATAAAACCCACCTGTATTTTAGCATTAATACTTTCTTTGAATTTTAAAATATTGTAATATATAAATATAGTAAATTAGATAATATAAATGGGAGATAAAAAGTGGAGAAAATATTAATTAATATGAGCTGTACGAAAACAGTTAAAGATATTATAAAAAATGTGGATAGTGGAATTTATAATATTGTAGATGAAGAAGATAGAGAAGTATCAATACTAGTTGAAAAAAATAAAGGTTTAGAAACTCGTACTATGAAAGAAGATGGATGGATTTTATCCATGGAATATGATGAAAACGGAGAATTAATGAGTGAATGCCTAATAAAAAATACATAGTGTTATACTTTAGAAAGTGCTAATTTTTAATTAGCATTTTTTGTGTGATATAATTATTGTATAAATATTGCAAAGGGGAGATGAAGTTAATATATGATGGATTTTAATATAAACCATATAATAGATATATGTTTGCAGTCTATAATATTCAAAAATATGAAAAGAGATGTTATATATAGATTTTTATCTTCATCACCTTATAGAGTTATTTTTGTTGAAAAAGGGGAATTAATTGTAAGAGAAGATGAATATATTGATTATGTTGGCTTGATTTTAAATGGAGAAGTTAATGTATGCAAGTATTCTCTAGGAGGAAATGAAACTTTATATTCTAAGTTAACAACTCACGAAGTTTTTAATTTAGAAGTATCATGTACTCCATCTAAAAAAAGTTTTTATAATATATATGCAACAAAACCTACTTTCTTTTTGAAAATTGATAATAAACAATTATTTGAAGAAAGTATTTTTACTGATGAAGAAAAGTTGATTATATATAGAAATATTATAACTTGCATAGCTAATACTAATGCAAAACAGTGTCATAAAATTGAAATAGTATCTCAAAAAAGTATAAGAGATAAGATTATGATTTATTTACTAGTTCAAAAGAGCAATAATAATTCTAATAAATTTAAAATATCATTTGATAGAGATCAATTGGCAAATTATTTATGCATAAATAGAAGTGTTTTATCTCATGAATTATCTTTAATGCAACAAGAAGGTATTATAAAATTTAAGAAAAATGAATTTGAAATTCTAAAGTAGTGTTGTTTTGACAACATACACTAAAAAAGTATTAAAGTACACTAAGAGTATAAATATTTAAAGGACTATAATATTTAAAAAGATATAAGGGATAAAATTATTACTTGGATATAATATATTAAATTTAAAGAGTAAAAGCTGTGCTTAAAATAGACTTAGATAGTATTTCTTGGCAGCTATCTAAGTCTATTACAACATTTTTTTATTATATTAAAAACAAGATATTCCCATAACTCCTGGTCCAGAGTGAGAACAAATTACACATCCTATATTTACAAAATATACATTACTAATATCAGCTTCTTTTTCAAGAGATTCTTTCATTATTTCTAAATCCTCAGTATTATCTCCACACCCTATTATAATCGTTCTATTTTTTAAATCTTTTCCAAATTTTTTAACTATAGTTTTTGCTAAAGTAGAATAAATTTGTTTTTTACCTCTAACTTGAGATTTTTGTGAAACTAATCCGTCTTTAACTTCTAAAATAGGTTTAATAGATAATAAATTTCCTAAAGTTGCTTTAGTAGAAGAAATTCTACCACCCATTTTTAAGTATTCTAAAGTGTCTACTGAAAATACTACTTCCACATCATTTTTTAATTTTTCCAATGATGAAATTATTTCCTCGACAGAATATCCCTTTTCAACCATTTCACATGCTTTTATTACGAATAAAGCACTTCCTATAGATAAATTTTGTGTATCAAATATGGATACATTATGGTGCCCATCATTTTTAGCTAACATGGCACTTTGATATGTTCCAGAAGCTGTAGAAGATCCTGCTATGTAGATAATTTCAGTGTCTTCATCGTATTTTTCAAACACTGATTTAAACTGAACATAAGTTGCTTGAGAAGTTTTTGGCATTATATCCGTATCTCTTAACATTTTATAGAACTCTTTTGTAGTTAAAGTTTCTCCAGCTAAATATTCTTTATTATTGAATATAACTGTTAAAGGTACTATATCAACATTATATTTTTCTATTATTTCTATTGGTAAATCAGATATACTATCGCATATTATTTTTATCATTTTTATCCTCCTAATTTAATTAGTGTTGTAACATATATTAACATTACTAAAATATATTGTAAAGCAAAAAATTTGATAATCAAAATATTTTTTGATTTTAGGGATGTTATTAAAAAATAAAAATGATATTATAATATATATAATGATTAACCAAAAAGATATGAAAATAGCTTAGGAGGAATAGATATGAGAACAAAGTTAATGGATAGAAAGTTACCTAATTACTCCATAGGGGAAGAAAGATTTAATTACATATCTCATATAGTTGGTGGTGTAATAGGAATAGTTGCTCTTATTTTATGTGTAGCAATTTCTGCATGGAATCACGATATAATGAAAATATCTACTTCTATTGTATATGGAATGACTATGATTTTATTATATTGTATGTCTTCCATATATCATGGACTAAGAGATGGTATGGCAAAAAGAGTATTTCAAGTATTAGACCACTGTGCTATATATATTTTGATAGCAGGTACATATACACCAATAGCCCTTTGCTCCATAAGAGAAGTTAATCCTAAAGTAGGTTGGGGGATTTTTATAGTTGAATGGACTTTTGCTGTAATAGCTATAATTTTTAATGCAATTGACTTTAAAAAATATGCTGTGTTTGCCATGATATGCAATTTAGTCATGGGTTGGGCAGCTATAGTAGTTCTTCCTGTTACAGTCAAAGCCTTAACATGGGATGGATTTATGTATATATTAGTAGGAGGAATTTTATATACTATAGGAGCAATTTTATATGGTACAGGAAAGAAAAAATCTTATATGCATTGTGTCTTCCATATTTTCGTTTTACTTGGAAGTATAGTCCACTTACTGGGAATAATTTTTTATGTTTTATAAATTATGTAGAGTAAAAACAGCTATGTCATTAAAAAATGGCATAGCTGTTTTTGTTTAAATTATAAAAAATTTTACATATTGTTTATAATTTCTTTTAAAGATTCAAGTTCTTCATTGCTTAAAGTAATACCTTTACCCATTTTTTCATGATTTGGAGCCCAATCTCTTAAATCAAATTTTGGCTTAGCACCATTCCAACTAATAAGATTCAGTTCTTTTGTCCATCCCTTTGGGTTTTCGGATAATACTCCTATATGTTCAACTATATCATATTTAAAATCTGCCATTTAAAATTGCTCCTTTTTATTTTTATAATATTTTATCATATATTTCTATTATTATAAAATATTGTAAATAATAAACTTTTAGTAGGAACTAACAAGATTATTTTTCATATTATATATCACACTTAAATTTAAAAAGTTAGACAAAGCTAAAATCATCGGGGGGATTAAGATGAAAATATTAAAATATATATTTTATAGATTTTTTAGGATTAAGAGATGTAAAGAGAGAAAATTATTTATTTTAGAAGCTTCCATAGGTTTAGATGAAGAAGATGATATATAAATTATAAAAAGTTAGATTAGTCTAACTTTTTATAATTTATATTATGAAATTTATATAATAAAAGTTTATAATCTAATTAAGGGGTTAATAATTATAAAAGACTATATGCTTATATTTATATTAAATTTTGAAAGGGGGTTATTTAATTGTATAGGATTGATGATAGAATTAAAATTGTTAAAGATGAACTTATTCATATGAATGTGGATGCTATTATAAATCCAACAGATGAATATTTTAGTGGTAGTAATGATTTAGATAAACTGATTCAAAAAAGTGCTGGAGAAAAACTCAGTAAAAAATTATTAAAAAGTGGAACTTGCCAAGCAGGAAACTGTTTAATTACAAAGGGATATAATTTAAATGTAAAAAATATTATACACACTTGTATTCCTAAGTGGGAAGATAATAAAGAAAATGAGTATCATATATTATATTCTTGTTATGAAAAATCCATAGAATTAGCCGTGGAAAATGATAATAAAACGATAGCAATACCTTCTATAAGTTATGGAAATAATAAATTTCCTTTAGACAAATCAGCAAATATTGCCTATTATGCAGCTTGGAGAATGATCAAAAAATATAACTCTAAAGAACTAACCCAAATATATTTCTCATGTACAAATAAAAATACATATGATATTTATAAAAAACTTTCAGAGAACTATAGAGATATAGAATTTTCACTAGAAATGATAGAACAATACAGAAAAATGGATAAATATAATAATAATGATTTAACTATGGGAGACTTCATAAAAAACTTAGGTGTGGAAAATGCTTATATTATATATTTATTGAAGGAAGCATTCTTATCAGGAGATATTGAATTGGAATTTATAGAAGAAACAGTAAAAGTTCTTAAGCAAATATTTCTTTATATAAAAAATATGTCTAGAAATTTCACAGAGAAAATATATAAAGAGGAGCTTGATGAAAGTAAAGATATATTAAAAGAGATATTTTATACAATAAATTACGATACATTAGAGAGAGCAAAAGATAGAACGAAAATATATTTTCCTCATGCTAATGATTATATATTTGAAAAGATAAATAATTCTTTTTCATATTAAGTATGTATTTTTTATTATACAATGATATTATATTATATATTTGTAATACATAAATGAAAGGAATTTTAACATGTCAAAAAAGAAATACTACGCAGTAAAAGTAGGAAAAACTCCGGGTATATATTTCACTTGGGCAGATTGTTCTGAGCAAGTTACTGGATTTAAGGGTGCAAAATATAAAAGTTTTTTAACTATAGAGGAAGCTGCGGCTTTTATAGGAGATAATAATACAAATATAATTGAAAAAACAGCTACTAAGCCAAAGACTACTAAAACTTCAAAAGTTTTAAAAGAAGGATATGATGTGAAACCAATAAGAAGTAGCGCTAAAGTTAAGACTTATAAATCTTATATTAATCCGTTGGAAATAAATAAAGATTACGAATTCATTGCATTTGTAGATGGAAGTTATGATAGAGGAAATCAAGTATTTGGTTCTGGTGTAATAGTACTTCATCCAGAAGACAATTCTCATGAAACTTACTACAATGCAGGATATGATAAATGGGATCAATGGAATATAGTTGGAGAATTGGAGTCAGTAAAAGTTGCCATAAATAAAGCTAAGGAGCTAGGCAAAAAAAATATAGCCATATATCACGACTTAAAAAATATAGCTTTATGGGCTAGTGGTGAGTGGCAGGCAAAAAATGAATACACTCAAGAATATGTAAGATATATAGAAAAAATGAGTGAAGAGTTAAATATATGCTTTGTAAAAGTAAAAGCTCATAGCAATGAAAGTATTTATAATGATTTGGCAGATGAAGCTGCAAAGGGTGCAATTATACAATATTTAAAAGAAAATAAATAGGAAGCTGCAATGTTACAGCTTCCTTTACTTTTATAGAAATATTTCTTTTAAACATTGAATTAAATATCTATTATCTTCAGGTTTTAAAATACAAACTCTAAAATAATACTCATCTAGTCCGTCGAAAGACTCACAATCTCTTAATATAATTTTTTTAGGAATTAAATTTTCCCTTAGTTCATGAGCAGTTATGGATTTATCTTTTATTTTACATAAAATAAAGTTACCCTTGCTTTCATAAACTTTAAGATTTTTAAATTCCCTTAATGAATTATATAAATAATCTCTTTCTTTTAAAATTACATCAACACAGTAATTTATATAATTTTTATCAGTAAACATAACTTCACCCATGGCAGAGGCGATAATATTTATATTCCATAAATCTAGATTTTCATTGATTTTATTTTTTATATTATCATTACTAATTAAACCATATCCCAGCCTAATTCCTGGAGTAGAGAAGAATTTTGATGTTCCTCTAATTACAAATAAATTATTATATTTATCTACAAGTAAAGTAGAAGAGTAAATATTTGTATTTGTAAATTCTACATAAGTTTCATCTACCATAACAAAGGCATTAGTATTATTTAATATTACTTCTATTTCAAATTTTGAGAAAGTAAAGCCTGTTGGATTGTTGGGATTACAAATTATAACTAAATCAGGTTTATGTTTATTAATAAAATCTACAAATTCTACAGAATCTACTTTAAAATCATTATAATCCCTAGAAAAATATTTAATTATTTCACAATTATTTTTTTTCAATTCTCTTTCATATTCAGAATAAGCAGGAGAAAGAAGAACTGCTTTTTTAGGATTAATAGTATCTATAAAAGATGATATAAGTTCAGTTGCTCCACTTCCTAAAACTATATTATTTTCATCACATTTACAATAAGATGAAATAGATTTTTTTAATGCGTTATACTCCACATCAGGATATACTGACACCATATCAATATTGTTAATTATATATTCTTTAGCCAAGGTAGATGTACCAAATGGATTAATATTAGAGCTGAAATCTAAAAACTCATCTTTTGAAAAACCATATTTATTGGATAAATCATATAAATTTGCACCGTGATTTACACTCATAGCTAGCCCTCCAAATCTATAATTATTAATATAGTATAATATAAAATTAATATATGTAGATATTATAAAAATAAAAAAGAAATTGTATCAATACAATTAATGGATAAAAGAGTGGATTATAAACAAAAACACGAATAAAAATCTTTTTAAAATAAAAAATATATGTTATAATAGAGATAATTCATCATTATAGGAGGGAATTATGTACCAATTAAATGGAGTTATGTACTCTGCTGAAGAAATAAAAGCTAAAGTAGTAGAACTAGCAAAACAAATAGAAAAAGATTATGCTGGTGAAGAATTACTAGTTGTGGGAATATTAAAAGGAGCTAGTGTTTTTTGCGCGGATTTAATAAGAGAAATAGATTTAGATGTAAAAATGGACTTTATGGTAGTATCTAGTTATGGAAGTGGAACTACTTCATCAGGAACAGTAAAAATAATAAAAGATCTAGATGTGGATATAGAAAATAAAAATGTATTAATAGTAGAAGATATAATCGATTCAGGATTAACTTTAAGCTCTTTAGTTGAAGCTTTAAAAACAAGAAATCCTAAATCTCTAAGACTTTGTACATTATTAGATAAACCAGAAAGAAGAAAAGCAAATATCAAAGTTGATTATGTTGGATATGTTATAGAAGATAAATTCATAGTAGGATATGGTATAGACTACGATGAAAAATATAGAAACTTACCTTATATAGGTATCGTAGAAGATATATAGGACAATAATAAAAAAGGAGTATAAGAGTTTTCTTATACTCCTTTTATCATAAGAAATTATAATAAGAAATAATACAAATTATTATGATTATTAATAAAAATTATATATTTATCATCAAAAATTATGTAAAATAAATAGGGATGAATATTTTACTGAAAGGTGGAAAACTATGGAATATCAACTTGATATATTAATGTATTTACAAAGTATAAGAAATGAATTACTAACAAGTCTATTTACATTCTTTACTATATGCACAGAGGTACCTGTAATCACTGTACTAACAGCTATGTTATATTGGTGTATAAATAAAAAAGCAGGACAAAGAATTTTATTTGCCCTTTGTGGAAGTTTAAATATAAATATAGGTGTAAAAAATTTTGTAAAGATGGCAAGGCCAATTGGTTTAAAAGGTTTAGAATCTTTAAGAATTGAAACGGCTACAGGTTATTCATTCCCAAGTGGTCATACTCAAACAGCTACAACTTTTTGGATTGCTATGATGACTCAGTTTAAAAAAGCTTGGGTATATATAATAGGTATTTTGATGATTTTAGGAGCTGGCATATCTAGATTATATTTAGCAGTTCATTGGCCTATGGATGTAATTGTAGGTTGGTTTTTTGGAATAGTACTAAGTATATTATTTGTTAAAATTTTTGATTATATAGACGATAGTAAAAGCTATTATATACTAATTGGAATAATGTTAATATTTGGAGTTTGTACATATTTTATTGGTGGAGAAGACTTTTATAAGATGTTTGGTCTTTACACTGGTTTTGTGTTAGGTTATATGGTGGAAGACACTTATATTAACTTTAGCACAGAAAGTGAAAAGAAAAGAAAAAATATATTTGCTAAAAATCCTTCTAAATTTGGAGGGTTAGGAAATAGAATATTAAGATTTGTAGTAGGGATAATATCATTATTAGCAGTTTATTTATTATTGAATTATTTAGAAGATACTCTAGCAGTAAAATTAGAAGAAGTAACTAATATATTTAAATACTTAAAATATACAATTGTAGTATTTTGGGGTGTGGCAGGAGCACCTGCTATATTTAAATTATTTAAACTGGCATAATTATTCCTAGCATAAGGAAAGGATGATTATTTGAAAAAGGTAGTAGTTATAGGAGGAGGACCAGCAGGAATGATGGCTGCATCTACGGCAGCAGATAATGGAGCTGAGGTAATTCTTCTTGAAAAGCAACATAGATTAGGAAGAAAACTTTTAATCACAGGTAAGGGAAGATGCAATATTACAAATGATTGTGATGTAGAAGAATTAATAGAAAATGTGCCTACTAATGGTAAATTTTTATATAGTGCTTTTTACACATTTACAAATTATGATGCAATAAATATGTTTAATTCTCTAGGACTTAAAACAAAAACTGAAAGAGGAAAAAGAGTATTTCCTGAAAGTGATAAAGCTTTAGACGTGGTAAAAGCTTTAGAAAAGCAGATTAAATCTAAAAATGTTAAAATTATATTAGATGCTAAGGTAAATAAAATAGTAGCTAAAGATAATAAAATAGAAAAAGTTATATATAACAATAATCAAAGTATAAAATGCGATAGTGTAATACTAGCCACTGGAGGACTTAGTTATCCTCTAACTGGATCTACGGGCGATGGATATAAATTTGCTAAAGACTTAGGACATACTATAATAAGTCCAAAGCCTTCTTTAATTGGTATAGAAGTTCAAGAAAATTTTGTGAAAGATTTAGAAAAATTAGCTCTTAGAAATGTATCAATTAAAGTATTAAATAGCAAAAACAAAAAAATATATGATGATTTTGGTGAATTAGAATTTACTAAATATGGACTAGATGGTCCTATAATCAAATCTGCTAGCTGTAGAATGAAGGATACTAGTAAGGAAAATTACAAAATAATTCTTGATTTAAAACCAGCACTAGATGAGGAAAAACTGGATAAAAGAATTATAAAAGACTTTACAAAGTATGCTAATAAAAACTTTGAAAATTCACTGGACGATTTGCTACCAAAAAAACTTATACCAATAATAATTGAGTTAAGTGAAATACCAAGACATATGAAAGTAAATCAAATATCAAAATCTCAAAGATTAAATCTTGTTCATTTACTAAAACATATGACTTTTACAGTTAAAAGATATAGACCTATAGAAGAAGCAATAATAACTTCTGGAGGAATTAAAGTAAGCGAAATAAATGCCAGTACTATGGAATCAAAAATTATAAAAAATCTTTTCTTTGCAGGAGAGATTATAGATGTAGATGCTTATACTGGAGGATTTAATCTACAAATAGCTTATTCAACAGCTTATTTGGCAGGTATTAATTGTTAAAAAAAATGTCAAAAATTGCATACATGTTATAACTCAATTGTAACATAATAGTATTAGAAACAAATATTAAAAAAAGAAAAGAGGTAATAACATGGCAAGTAATAATAATACTACAAAGGCTGTTCCTGAAGCAAAAGCTGCTTTAAATCAAATGAAACTAGAAATAGCTAGTGAACTTGGTATGTCAAATTATCAACAAGTTGACAAAGGTAACCTTACAGCTAGACAAAATGGTTATGTAGGTGGATATATGACTAAAAAACTAGTTGAAATGGCTGAACAACAAATGGCAGGTAAAGGTCAACAATAATAAAGAAAACAAATGAATATAACATATAGTTAAAAGAAAGACAAGTTTGAAGGGATAAAGTCCTTTAAGCTTGTCTATTTTAATTTATAAAAAATTTGTTAAAAATGTTTAAATATGAAAAAAAAGGGTATATTGATTAATAATAGAAAATATAATATAATAAAAATACTTTGATAAGGGAGTAGTTGGCACTAATTACAGTGTAATAAAGTCAACATACTGATAGTTTTACTATCTGGCTTTGTTTTGAATAATGAGACTTATCTATAGCTTAGGCTATAGGTAGGTCTTTTTTTAATTTTCATGGGAAAAATAAATCAAAGTAAATTAATTTTAATAAATAAGAAAGGAAGGAATAATATGAGTTTAATTGAATTATTCATATTAGCAGTAGGTCTTTCTATGGATGCCTTTGCTGTGGCAATATGTAAAGGGTTATCTCTAAGAAAGGTAAGTTTAAAAGAATGTACAAAGGTTGGTCTGTACTTCGGTGGATTCCAGGCAGGTATGCCCCTTATTGGATATTTTTTAGGAGTACAATTTAAAGACTATATAACTAGTATAGATCATTGGATAGCATTTATTTTATTATCATTTATAGGAATAAATATGATTAGAGAAGCTATGAATAAAGATGAGGATGAATCAATAGTGAATTTAGCAGAAGCAGCTGTAGGAGAAGAGGAAGTCAATGAACTGGGCTTTAAAAATATGGTGATGCTTGCCATAGCAACTAGCATAGATGCCTTAGCAGTAGGAGTTACTTTTGCATTTTTACAAGTTGATATTGTACCTGCAGTATTATTTATAGGAATAGTTACTTTTGCTCTGTCAGCTATAGGTGTGAAAATAGGAAATGTTTTTGGAACAAAATACAAATCAAAGGCTGAAGCAGCTGGAGGTATTATTTTAATATTAATAGGACTTAAAATATTATTTGAACATTTAGGCATATTTCCATTTGCATAGAATTATAAATAAAAATAAATGTCTTGGTTAAAATAACACTAGATGTAAATATTAAATATACATAAGGAGTGTTATAATGGCAGCAATAGATTTTGACAAGATTAAACAAGACTTTATCAATGCAGATGTGGATGAAAAAATAAGAATATATACAACTACACAAGGACTAAGTGTAGAGCAGTTTAGAGAATTGCTAAGATATTATCCAATACAGCATTTATCTAAGCTAGAAAAAGCATTGGGATAAATAATAATTTAAATTAAAAGCACTACTAAGAAAATAATTAGTAGTGCTTTTTTTAACTAAAATTAGTTTTTCGTATATAATTGTAAATTCTTTCATTTCCCAATTCTATGTCTCCAGTTTCAATATAATTAATTATATTATCTATATCATTGCTATTTAAGTATTGTATTGGAATTACTAATTCATAGCCTTCATTTTGAATAAGATTTTTAAGTTTTAGCTTTTGAGAAATGCTAGGTGGTGTTGCTTTTTTCTTTTCTTTTTTTCTTTTACGGGAATTTGATAAATTTTCATTTTGAATATGAATAAGTGTATTTATATATTCAATATAAGAAGATTTAAAATCTTCTTGGTTTAATAAATCTTTACTTAGAAGATGATTAATATAATCATCACAAAGTATGTTATTAGCAAACTTGTCAGCAGTTAACTTACCTGTTATTATTCCCTTTTGGTATTTTCTCAAAATACTTTTAGTATGGCTATAAATTTTGTTGCGAGTTTCTAAGTCTAATTCTCTTATCTCCATAAGGGACCACTCCTATTATTAGTTCTTATCTTTTATTGTTACCAAATTTTCAATTTTACATACTTTTATTGATCAAGTTAATTGATTGAGGCAACAGAACAATAAAATATTCAATGAAATATATAGATAAAGAATTGATTTTTAATAAAACTACATATAATAATGACAATAAATTTTAGGAGGTATAACTTATGAGTGATGGAAGTTTAAGATGTTGTGCAAATAATTGTATACATAATGAATTTTATGAATGTAGAGCGGGAGCAATAGTAGTAGGTGGACATAAGGCAACTAGTACAAAGGGAACGTTTTGTGATTCTTTTGTAGATGAAGCAGAATCTACTTTTACTAATTTTGTAGACGGTGGATATACAAGTACAGATAATATTAAATGTGAAGCTTGTAATTGTAAATATAACGAAAGTAAAAATTGTGTAGCAGATGTTGTAGAAATAAATAAAGATGATACATCATGTGATACATTCATACAGTAATCTAAATATTGGATAAATTAAAAAAGCCCATAAGATGGGCTTTTTTAATTCAAATTATGAAGCAAAAGTATTTAACAGAGAGTATTTTAAAATAATTAATTACTTTTTTATTTAATATTTAAGTATAAAAATAAATAAATTCACCAAGAATGAAGATAAAGGATAAAAGAGGAAGTGAAATTATGATTAATAATATAATTAAATTATTTTACTCAGAGGTAGTAAAAACTAAAATGAATAATATGCCAAATAAAGATTATGAACTTAGAAAAGGATGTAAGGAGTTTAGAAATATAACACTAAAAATAGATAGTTTCTTCTTAAAAGGATTAAAAATAGTTTTAGCCCTTTTTATACTTTATCTTTCTTTTCATGTTAAAATTTCTCTTGGAATAGGAGTTTTATTAGTAGAAGTGATTTACTTAGTTTATAAAGTAAGTTATGAAAAACAAGTGAAACAAGCTATGGAGAATGTAAAAAATAATATTGAAATATCAGCAAATCATTTTATAAATGAAAATAGCAAAAGAGGAATAAATTTATTAATAACACTTCTTATAATTAGTGTGATTACAGGATTTAATTACTTTATAGGAATAAGTTTTTTAATTGTTTTTGTGTATACAGCTAAAAATTTATATGAAGGTTTTAAACAAGAATAATACAAAATATAATATAAATACTTTTATTTATAATTAAAAAAATAATATAATAATATAATAATATGGTATTAATTTGTAGGGGGATAATAAATGAAAAATATTAACTTAAATATAAAAAGTACTAATTTTGGTGATTATGATATCCCTCTAAGTAGGGATTATGAAAAATCTTTAGATGCTATTTTAAATAAATTAATAGACAATGATTATGTAAGTAAGAAAATATTAAGCAAAGATTCATCAAATAAATATAATATTTATAGCTATGATTTTAAGCCAGTAAACTATGAAAAAACAATAATTTTAATTTCGGGTATACATGGAAATGAATATACCCCTTTTTTTGGTGTAGCTAGATTTTTAGAATTACTATGTAATGAAAACTTAAATCACAATGATTTAAATTATATAAAAAATAAAGTAAGACTTATCTTTGTTCCTTGTGTAAATCCATGGGGATTTGAAAATGATTGTAGAAATAATTTTAATAATGTGGATTTAAATAGAAATAGTGATTATTTATGGGAAGAATATAACAGTCCAAAATCTAAAAAAAATCAAATTTACTATAAGGGAGAATCACCTTTTAGTGAAATAGAAATGAAAGTTTTGAAAAATCTTGTTGAAGATGTATATAAAGAGAATTTAGTTGGAGTTATAGATCTACATAATATAATTTCTGTGGATGCAGAAAGAATAGCTTATTATCCAAGATTTGTGGATAACTATTTGACAACATTTATAGAAACACTGAAAAAATTTAACTCAAAAGAAAATAGAACTATTTTTGGATCATCCATATCTCCTACATTTAGTAATTATGTATGTGAAAAATATAAAATTCCAGCTATTTGTTTAGAGTGGAAAGAAAATCTACATGGAATGGGAAGAGATGAAAAGGATATGAGTAAATATGTGGAGTTTCTAGGAAATTTTATTATTGCTTTTTCAAAGTTAGAAAATAATACAGAGACTTATGCAAATACTCAACCTTTTAATAAGTTTTTAATTTGGAATAAGACTGATGAGGATGGATATAGAGTTTTAAAATCAAATAATTATATATCTATGGATAATATTCATTACTCTACACCTTTAAATAGAAATTACTTAATCAATTTAAATGGAACTATTAAGGTGAATATTAAAAAAATGTGTACTTTAAGTATACTTCCATGTTTATATCAAGTATGTAATAAAGAACAAAGTTATAGGAAAGCCAATGAAAATCTATGGTTTGAACAAGAAGTTAAATTAGATATAGGAGAGTATATTATACCTATTACAGCAACTATTAATGGTTTTCATACAAATTATAATGAAATAAACAATATAAAAAGAGTTGGTAATTTAGAATTTTTATTGAGATTTAAAACAGATACTATAAATAGTGCTTATATAGAAAATTTAAAAATTAATTTAACATTCATTCCTAGTGACAAAGGAATTACTACAGAAATATTAGACTTAAGCAATAATAAGGCATTATTCCCAAAAGACGTAAAAAGGTAATTTATCTATATAAATAAAAGATAATATGTTACAATAAATTCTAGAAAAAGGAAATCTTATAGGAGGGAAAATGTATTTATGGGCGATATTAGCATGAAAATGAAAAATTTAGTGGAAATATCTTCACTAGTTGCAGAGTCTACTAATTTTTTTGATATAAAGGACAAAATAGTAGAAAAAATGCTTGAAGTTGTATACCCAAGAAAAGCTTGTGTAAATTTATTTTATAATAACAATTATGATCATGCTTACTTAGTATGTTCAAATAGCTTGGAATACATAAAAGAAACTTTTAAAAGTGATGATGTAAAAGGTGTAAAGTTTGATTTTTATGAAGATTATCCTGACTATATTCATGATGCGGTGAAAGACAAAAAAATAATTTATGTAGAAAATGTATTTGAAGATGAAAGAGCTATAAAAGAGAGGAACTTAGCAAGTAATGAACGCTATACAGGTAGAGTTGTATTCCCTTTAATATATAATAAAAAAGTTGTAGGATTTATGACATGTTTTTTAGATGAGCAAGATGTTTTAAAAGATGAAGATATAGATTTTATATCATCAATAGCATCTTTAATTGCCTTATCTATAGAAATTACAGAAAAAAATAGCCAAAAGAACTTTTTAATAGATAAACTTAGAAATTCTTTAGAACTTATTAGTGAGGCTACGAGAAAACTTTATCAAAATAAAAATATTGAGGAGTTTTTAATTCATTTAAGTGATATAGCTAAAAAAACTACAAATAGTGAAGATTCAGTAATATTAATAGATAAAAAAAATAATCAAAATAAAGTATTCAGATCATATTGCAAACTAGATGAAAAAGATGCTGATGTACAAGAGGTTATGAATATACTTTTATCAAAAGATGTACCAGGATTATATGTAAATGATAAAAATAATGCTAAAGAGATAAGTGAAAATTTAGATACTTATATATTTTATAAATTATCTCATGAATCAGAAACCATAGGTGTTATTTTATGTACTGATGGACAAAAATATGAAGATGATGATTTAAATATTTTAAGTATATTATCGAAACAAGTTACAGTTGCTATGCAACTTTATGATTATAGTGAGCAAAATGTAAAGCATAAGTTAATTGCAAAGGAATTAAATATATTAAATAAACAACAAAAACTTATAATGAATGATAGCAAAATGGAGTGTAATAGTGAAAAAGAACTTGAATTTTATCATAGACCTGCCACAGTAGTTGGAGGAGATTTTTATTATGCTTACAAAATGGATGAAGATAGAGTGGCATTTATTATAGCTGATGTTATGGGACATGGTATAGTGTCAAACTATATGGTGGCCATGATAAAAGGTACTTTTAAAGCTTTATGTTATCAATATAAAACACCAGGTGAAATGGCTACTTATTTAAACAAAATATTATACGATGAGTTCGATAAAATGGGTGTATTTGCCACAGCTTTAATAAGTGTATTTGATGTAAAAAATAATATATTATCTGTATCTAATTCAGGTCACTATAGTCCAATAATAATTGATGAAAATGGAGAAGTGGTTGAAAGTTTAAATTGCAAAAAAGGTATACCAATAGGGGTTTTACCTGATGCTGAATATCATAGCAATACTTTCTCCATAGAAAAATTCCCAATGATATGTATGTTTACTGATGGAGCTTTGGAAATTAAAAATCAAGACAAAGAAGAGTTTGGACTAGATAGATTGAAAAATTTTATAAGGTGTAATTATAAAAATAGCAGAGATAAAATTGTGGAAAATTTAAAGAAAGAAACGGAAATATTTACAGGGCATGATAATTTTGACGATGATATCTTAATACTTATGCTGAAAAATATTTAGGAGGGGTTATGGATAAAAAAGATAATATTCTAATAATAAATGGAAGTCCAAGAAGAAATAAAAATTGTGGTAAAATTATTGAAAATATAACTAAAAAGTTTGATGAAAATAATATTAAATATGAAGTAGTAAATATTTATAAAATGAATATAGATTATTGCACTGCATGTGGATATTGCGAGAGAACTGGAAAATGTGTAATAAAAGATGATATGACTCCTTTATATACAGATTTTGATAACTCAAAAGGAACTATTGTAGTAAGTCCAATGTTTTTCCAAAGTATTTCTACAAAAGTTAAAACATTAGTAGATAGAACTCAAGTATTTTATTCAAGCAAATATATATTAAAAAAACCTTCTATAGATACGAAAAAAGAACGTAGAGGAATGTTTATAGCAGTAGGAGGACAACCTAAATACGAAAATCAATTTTTAGGTGGACAATTAGTAATGGATTTATTTTTTAAATGTATAAATACAAAACTAATTGACAATATATATATGAGCAATAGTGATGAAGTTTCATATGACGAAAATAAAGAATTCCAAGTGGAATTAAATAAAGCAATAGATAATTATATAAAAGAAATAAAATCAATATAAAGAGCTTTTTAGCTCTTTTTATTTTATACGAAATAAAAAATTAACTTGTATATAATAAAAAGTGATATGATTATAACTATATAATAAGAAAATTTTAGAAAAGGAGAAGAATATGCTTAGATACTTAACAAGTGGTGAATCTCATGGACAAAGTTTAATTGCAATAATAGATGGTATACCATCAAATATAGAACTTAATATAGATGAAATAAACGAAGAACTAAGAAAACGTCAAGGTGGTTATGGTCGTGGCGGTAGAATGAAAATAGAAAAAGATAAAATAAATATAATTGGTGGCGTTAGAGGTAAAAAAACTATTGGAGCACCTTTATCTTTTGAAATAAAAAATAAAGATTTCCAAAACTGGACAAAATATATGGCTCCTATGGATGATATAAACAAAGAAGAAAGAATTGTAGAAAATGTTAGACCAGGTCATGCAGATTTAGTTGGTTGTTTAAAATACGATTTTGACGATGCTAGAAATGTTTTAGAAAGATCTTCAGCTAGAGAAACGGCATCAAGAGTGGCTGTAGGTGCTATTTGTAAACAAGTTCTTAAAAACTTTAATATTGAGTTTGCATCTCATGTAATACAAATTGGAGATATAAAAGATAATAAAGTTTATGATTTTGATTTTATAAAAAATAATGTTGAAAATAGTGAAATAAGATGCGTTAATTCAGATTTAGAAGAAAAAATAAAAAATAAAATAGATGAATGTAAAAAAGACGGAGATACTCTTGGTGGTGTAATAGAAGTAAGAGTAAAAAATGTAATACCAGGTCTTGGTTCTTATACTCATTTTGATAAAAAAATTGATGGACATTTAGCTATGCACTTAATGGGAACTCAAGCTATAAAAGGTGTAGAAATTGGCCTTGGATTTGAAGCTGGAACACTTCGTGGGTCACAAGTGATGGATGAAATTATATACAATGAAGAAGATGGAATCAAAAGAAAAAGTAATAACCTAGGTGGTATAGAAGGTGGAATGACAACGGGAGAAGAAATAATAATAAGATGTGCTATGAAGCCTATACCTACTTTATATAAACCATTAGATACTATAAATATAAATACACTTGAAAAATATAAGGCTAGTGTGGAACGTTCAGATGCTTGTGCTGTTCCTGCATGTTCTATAGTTTGTGAAAATGTGGTGGCTTTCGTTATATGTCAA
Source organism: uncultured Clostridium sp. (assembly GCA_945871955.1). Lineage (GTDB taxonomy): Bacteria > Bacillota > Clostridia > Peptostreptococcales > Peptostreptococcaceae > Terrisporobacter. The sequence goes on from CAMBXR010000006.1 coordinate 30,508, forward strand.
TTCTTCTTAGATAAAATAGGAGGAGATTCTTTAGAGGATTTACAAAATAATTATAATTCATATATAAAAAGGCTAGGTGATAGAGGTTGGAAAAAATAATTAATAATACTTGCAAAATATATATTGATGAAGGATATAGAAACTTTCAAAAATGCTTATGTGAAGCTTGTAATATAAATACTATAGAAGAGTTAAATGAAACTTATGATGCCTATTTTGTAATTTGTGACTATAATACTTATAATCATCAACTTCATCAAATAATGAAACACTTAAAAGGTAAATATATTTATGAATATATAATAAATCCAGGTGAAGATTCAAAATCTCTAGAGGATTATGAAAAAATAATAAACTACTGTAAAAAAGTAAATCTAAGCAGAAAGTCTTTAGTTATAGCCCTTGGTGGAGGAGTTGTTGGAGACTTGGCAGGATTTGTGGCAGCTACATATATGAGAGGAATAGATGTGGTTCAAATGCCTACTACTTTACTTGCCCAAGTAGACTCTTCCATAGGAGGGAAAACGGGAATAAATTTAGGTAATAGCAAAAATATAATAGGAGCTTTTCATCAACCTAAAATCACATATATAAATGTGGATGCTTTAAAAACTCTTCCAGAAGAAGAATATATAAGCGGTATGGCAGAAGTAATAAAATATGCATTTATAGATAAAAATATTTTTGAAGAAAATAGTGAATTTATAGATTTCTTATTGGAAAATCACGAAGAAATTTTAGATAGAAAAACTTCAGCTTTACTAAAAATAGTAGAAACTTGTGCAAAGATTAAAGCTGATGTAGTAAACAAGGATGAAAAAGAAGGTGGACTTAGAAAAATATTAAATTTAGGACATACATTTGGTCATGGAATAGAAAAACTATGTCATTTAAGTCATGGAAAAGCAGTTGCTATTGGTATGAATATGGCATTTAAATTATCTCTACAAAAAGAACTAATAGACAAAAATTACTATAATCAATTCTTAGATTTATGTAATAAATTCCACCTACCTACTACTTTTATCTATGATAATGAACAAGAAGTTTTTAATATAATGAAAAATGACAAGAAAAATAGCTTTAATAAAATGAATCTCGTGCTTCCAATCGCAAAAGGAAAAGTTCAAGTATTTGATAATATAGAAGATGAGATAATTTTACAAATTATAAAGGAGTGCCAAAATGCTTAGAGGAAGTTTTGAATTAATAGGAGATAAATCCATATCTCATAGAGCAATTATGTTTTCATCAATTTCAAAAGGAAAAAATAAAATAAGCAACTTCCTTATGGGAGAAGACTGTTTATCAACAGTAAATTGCTTTAGAAAAATGGGTGTGGATATAGAAATAAATAATAATGAAGTATATGTAACAGGTAAAGGTCTAAGAGGTTTAAATGCGCCTCTAGACTTACTAGATGTGGGAAACTCTGGTACTACTATAAGACTTATGATGGGGATTTTAGCAGGACAAAACTTTAAAACTACTATAGTAGGAGATGAGTCTATAGGTAGAAGACCTATGAAAAGAGTTACAAATCCATTAAGACAAATGGGAGCTATAATAACTGGAAAAGATGACGCTAATTTAACTCCAATAACTATAGAAGGAGGACATTTAAATCATATTGATTATAATATGCCTGTATCTTCTGCCCAAGTCAAATCAGCTTTGATTTTAGCCAGTTTATATGGAGATAATACAAGCTTTATACATGAAAAATCAAAAAGTAGAAATCATACGGAGATTATGCTTAAATCTTTTGGTGCAGATATAGAAGTAAATAATTTAGATATAAAAATAAATCCAGTAGAAGAACTTTTTAATAGAGACATATATGTACCAGGAGATATTTCTTCAGCAGCATTTATAATAGTTGGAGCTTTAATTAGCGAGAATTCTGAAGTGTTAATAAAAAATGTTGGTTTAAATGACACAAGAGTGGGAATTATAGAAGTGATTAAAAAAATGAATGGAAATATAGAAATAGTAGATGAGCATGAAATCTGTGGTGAAAAAGTTGGAAATCTATTAGTAAGATATAGTCCTAATTTAATAGGAACTACCATAGATAAAGATTTAATACCAAGACTAATAGATGAAATTCCAATAATTGCAATTTTAGCAACTCAAGCAGAAGGCGATACTATTATAAAAGATGCACAAGAGCTAAAAGTTAAAGAAAGTAATAGAATAAAATCTGTTGTGGATAATTTAAATTTAATAGGTGCAAAAGCCATAGAGCTAGAAGATGGAATGATAATTAAGGGTAAATCATCTTTACAAGGTGGAAAAATTCAAACTTTTAATGATCACAGAATTGCCATGTCATTTAGCATTGCAAATTTAGTTAGCAATGAACAAATTATTTTAGATAGTAGTAAATGTATTGATATTTCTTTCCCAGGCTACTTTGACTTGTTAAAGAGATTATCAAAATAATCAATATAGTTTGATTTTACAAAGGAATTTATGTATAATTGAATTGCAGATATAATAATTAGAAATAATTATGTAAAATAAATTTTTGGAGGTTATATTTTATGAAATTACCTATAGCATTATCAAATAAACATATACACTTAAGCCAAGCTGATATCGATGTTCTATTCGGACAAGGATATGAGTTAACTCACAAAAAAGATTTATCTCAACCAGGACAATTCGCTTGTGAAGAAATGGTAGAAGTAGTAGGACCAAAAGGATCAACTAAAATGAGAGTTTTAGGACCAGCTAGACCAGAATCTCAAGTAGAAGTTTCTTTAGCTGATGCTAGAGCATTAGGAATAGCAGTTCCAGTTAGACAATCAGGAGATGTTGAAGGAACTCCAGGATGTAAATTAGTAGGACCTAAAGGTGAAGTTGAAATAGAAAGAGGAGTTATAGTAGCTGCTAGACATATACATATGAGTTTAGAAGATGCTGAAAAATTCGGTGTTAAAGATAAAGATATAGTATCTGTTCAAACTACAGGAGAAAGAGCTCTTTTATTCAACAACGTATTAGTTAGAGCTAATGCTGCTTTCGCATTAGAAATGCACGTTGACTTAGAAGAAGGAAACGCTGCTGGTGTTAAAAACGGAGATTTAGTAGAATTAGTTAAATAATTTTATTATAGATAAAAAAGTATGTACAGTGTACATACTTTTTTTGTTTGAGTGAACTTTAAATTAAGTGCCAATAAAAATATTTAGCTTATTTTGAGTAATTTATACCGAAATTATACATTTCCTTTAATAAGGGAAGTAGATTAGTTCCTATCTCTGTTAACCCATATTCAACTTTAGGAGGGAATACAGGATAAACTTTTCTATAAATCAAACCATCCTCTTCTAAACTTCTAAGTTGATTAGTCAACATCTTTTGTGTAACATTTGGAAGTTTTCTTTTTAGATCACTAAATCTTAATGAACCACTACATAAATACCATAAAATTAAAATTTTCCACTTACCAGATATTAATTTATGTACTAATACCATGGGGCAAGTATCGAATTTTTTACAACTCTTTTTATTGTGACAAGTATCATGAAAGTTGTGACCAGTTGTCATTTTAATCACCTCTAAAATATATATAAATAAATTTCAATAAAGCTTTAATAGCATAAAAATTATATCATTAAATTTACTAAAAAAACATAGTAAAAACCTACATTAGTATCTTTTTTGATACTATGTATAAAAATAGTGCCTTATTGCTAAAGTTTTTGATTGGGAATAATATATTTAATGTAAGAGATACAAAAACAATTGGAAAAATAATGAAAAAACTGTCAAAAATATGCTTATGTATGATACTATATTAGTTAAGGTTATGTTTATTAATAAAATTTTATATCATAGACATGACAACACATAATTATATTGTTTACAGGAAATATTACATAATATAAATATATAGTACAAAAGAATTAATAAGAAATTGTTTTAAAAGACAATTGTTGGGTATTAAAAAATATGTACTTAAATAAAAAAAATTTTTTGGTTAAATATAATATAAAATGTCAAAATTATAGAGGACTTTTAATTAATATAAAGAATAATAATATGGTAAAAGTGTTTTATAAAACAGACATGTACTTATAACTCTAATAGAATTAACAGTTTTATAAACATATAAAAATAAATTGTATAGCATTTAGGGTAAATTTAAGGAGGAAACACAAAATGGCTAAATTTATGAAAACAGTTGATGGAAATACAGCTGCTGCTCATGTTGCCTATGCATTTACAGAAGTAGCTACTATATTCCCAATTACTCCATCATCAACTATGGCAGAATTAGTTGACGAATGGTCAGCTCAAGGAAGAAAAAATGTATTTGGACAAAAAGTTAAAGTTGTTGAAATGCAATCTGAAGCAGGAGCTGCTGGAGCATTCCACGGTTCATTACAAGCAGGAGCTTTAACTTCAACATTTACAGCTTCTCAAGGTTTATTATTAATGATACCAAATATGTATAAATGTGCTGGTGAATTATTACCAGGGGTATTCCATGTTACTGCTCGTGCATTAGCTGCTCAAGCATTATCAATATTTGGAGACCATCAAGACGTTATGGCTGCAAGACAAACAGGTGTTGTAATGTTAGCTTCAGGATCAGTTCAAGAAGTTGCTGATATAGCTCCAGTTGCTCACATGTCTGCAATAGAAGGATCATTACCATTTGTTCATTTCTTCGATGGATTTAGAACTTCTCACGAAATCCAAAAAATCGAATTAATGGAAAATGAAGACTATGCAAAACTATTAGACATGAATGCAGTACAAGCATTTAGAGATAAAGCTTTATCTCCAAATCATCCAGTAACTAGAGGTACAGCACAAAACCCTGATATATACTTCCAAACAAGAGAAGTTTCAAATAAATACTATGAAGATATAGTTGGAATAGTAGAGAAAAATATGGCAAAAATGAGCGAAATAACAGGAAGAAAACATAGCTTATTTGATTACTATGGAGCAGAAGATGCTACTCATGTAGTAGTTGCTATGGGTTCTGTTACAGAAGCTTTAGAAGAAACTATAGATTATTTAAATGCTAAAGGTCAAAAACTTGGTATGATAAAAGTTCACTTATTCAGACCATTCTCAGCTGAGCATTTCTTAGCAGCAATGCCTAAGACTGTTGAAAGAGTATGTGTACTTGATAGAACTAAAGAACCAGGTGCTCCAGGTGAACCTTTATACTTAGATGTAGTTAATGTACTTGCTAAATCAGATATATCTCCACTTGTAGTAGGAGGAAGATATGGACTTGGATCAAAAGATACAACTCCAACTGAATTAAATGCAGTATTTGAAAATTTAAATACAGAAAATCCTAGAAATGGATTTACTATAGGTATAGTAGATGATGTTACAAATCTATCTTTACCACAAGCAGAAGAAATAAAAATAAAAGCTCCAGGAACAGTAAGATGTAAATTCTGGGGACTTGGATCAGATGGTACTGTTGGTGCTAACAAACAAGCTATAAAAATAATAGGTGACCACACAGACAAATATGCACAAGCATACTTTGACTACGATTCTAAAAAATCTGGTGGTATAACAATGTCTCACTTAAGATTTGGTGATACTCCAATCAGATCTACTTATCTTTTAGATGAATCTGATTATATAGCTTGTCACAATCAATCATATGTACACAAATATGATTTATTAAAAGGTCTTAGAAAAGGTGGTACTTTTGTACTTAACACAATCTGGGATCAAGAAGGCTTAGAAGCTAACCTTCCAGCTGAAATGAAACAATATATAGCAGAAAATGATATAGAATTCTATACAATAAATGCTGTTAAAATAGGTCAAGAAATAGGACTTGGAAATAGAATAAACATGATATGTCAAGCAGCTTTCTTTAAACTAGCTGATATAATACCAGTTGAAGATGCTGTTAAATATCTAAAAGATTCTATACAAAAAACTTATGGTAAAAAAGGTGAAAAAATAGTTAACATGAACTATCAAGCAGTTGATGCTGGTATAAACTCATTAGTAAAAGTAGAAGTTCCAGCTTCTTGGGCAAATGCTACTGAACCAAGCAAAGATAGTGATATTGAAGAACCTGCATTCATAAGAGATATATTAAGACCTATGAGTGCTCAAAAAGGTAACGACTTACCAGTAAGTGCATTCTTAGGATATGAAGATGGTACATTCCCTAATGGTACTGCTGCTTACGAAAAACGTGGTGTAGCTGTAAATGTTCCAGAGTGGATTACAGAAAATTGTATACAATGTAATAGATGTTCATTCATATGTCCTCATGCATGTATAAGACCAGTTCTTGTAAATGAAGAAGAGTTACAAAATGCACCAGAAGCATTTAAAACTAAGAAAGCTACTGGTAAAGGATTTGATGGATTACAATATAGAATTCAAGTATCTCCAATGGACTGTACAGGATGTGGAAACTGTGCTGATGTTTGTCCAGCTAAAGAAAAAGCTTTAGTTATGAAGCCTTTCGACTCTCAAGAAGTTGAAGTTGAAAACTGGGCTTACGCAGTTGATCCAGCTAAAGTTGCTCCAAAAGGAGATATAATGAACGCTAAAACTGTTAAAGGTTCTCAATTTAGACAACCATTAATGGAATTCTCTGGTGCTTGTGCAGGATGTGGAGAAACTCCATACATCAAGTTAGTAACTCAATTATTTGGTGATAGAATGATGATAGCAAATGCTACAGGATGTTCATCAATTTGGGGAGGATCTGCACCGTCAACTCCATACACTGTTAACCATGAAGGTAAAGGTCCATCTTGGGCAAACTCATTATTCGAAGATAATGCTGAATATGGATTTGGTATGCATTTAGCAGTTGAACAAATAAGAGGTAAATTAACTGAAGATATACAAAAACTTGCTGCAAATCCTTGCTGTGAAGAAGGTGCAGAAGTATTTAATAAATGGTTAGAAGCTAAAGATAACGGTGAAGCTTCTGTTGAAGCAAGTAAAGCTGTTGTAGAATTAATAAACAAAGCTGAACCAAAAGACGAAGAAACTAAAGCTTTAATTGAGTCTGTTAAATCAAGACAAGATTATTTAGTTAAGAGATCTCAATGGATACTTGGTGGAGATGGTTGGGCTTATGATATAGGATATGGTGGACTTGATCATGTTCTTGCATCAGGAGAAAATGTAAATGTTCTTGTATTCGATACAGAAATTTACTCTAATACTGGTGGTCAAGCATCTAAAGCTACTCCAGTTGCTGCTATGGCTAAATTCGCTGCATCTGGTAAGAGATCTAGAAAGAAAGACCTTGGTATGATGGCTATGAGCTATGGTAATGTATATGTTGCTCAAGTTGCTATAGGTGCTGATTACAACCAATTTGTAAAAGCAGTTGTAGAAGCTGAAGCTTATGATGGACCATCTCTAATAATAGCTTATGCTCCATGTATATCTCATGGATTAAAAGAAGGTATGGGTAGAAGTATAGCTAACGAAGAGCAAGCTGTTAAATGTGGATACTGGCATTTATACAGACATAATCCAGCTCTTAGAGCAGAAGGTAAAAATCCATTCTCACTTGATTCTAAAGAACCAACTGAAAGCTTCAGAGATTTCTTAATGAAACAAGTAAGATACTCAGCTATAGCTAAACAATATCCAGAAGAAGCAGAAGCATTATTCACAATGGCTGAAGAATCTGCTAAAGATAGATTAGATAGCTATAAAAGATTAGCTGACTAATATAAAATAAAAATTAATTAATATAAAAATGGTGGACTATTTTGTTCACCATTTTTTAATTGTTATTATATTTACTAAATTATACATAATTGTAATATAATATAAATGAGTTTAAAGTATAATATAATTGTTAGATAAAAGGAAGGAAATTTATATGTGGATTAGAAGTGAATTAAAAGAAAGAGCTAAAGTAACTTTCAAAAGATTTTACTGGAAATCAGTATTAGTTTGCTTTATATGTTTATTATTAAGTGGGGGAATAGGTAGGGGAGTTACCAATAAAATAAGCGATAATTTGAGTTCTAGTATGAATAATAATTACTATAATGATAGTTATTTATATGATGATGAATATAACAATTATTATGAAGATTTAGATTCTAATTTATATTATATGGAAGAAGCTATACAATCATTTTTTACTAGTGGATTTTTCATATTATTTATGGGAATAGTTGTAGTTGCAGTAATTATTGGATTTATTATAAAACTACTAATTGTCTATCCAATACAAATAGGTAAGAATAATTTCTTTATGGGTATAAGAGAGAATGAAAAAACTTTAGATAGTTTAATATTTATCTATAAAAGTGGTCAACTTAAAAATACAATAATAACAATGTTTTTAAAAGGATTATTCCAAGGGTTATGGTCATTATTATTTGTAATACCAGGTATTATAAAATCTTATGAATACAGAATGATACCATATATATTAAGTGAAAACCCAGAGGTAAGTAGAAAAAGAGCTTTTGAAATAAGTAAACAAATGATGAAAGGTAATAAGTGGGATACTTTTGTATTAGATCTATCTTTTATAGGTTGGCAAATACTTTCAGGACTTACAATAGGAATACTAGGTATTTTCTATGTTAATCCATATGTAGAAAGTACAAATGCTGAACTATATGCTTATCTTAGAGAAGATGCTTTAAAAAATGGATATGTAAGTAGTGATGAACTTATAGGATTTTAATAATTTAAATTGATAAATAAAGTATTATAAGTATAGATAAGGACACCCATAAAGGGTGTCCTTAAAATTTTAAATAAAGAACATATCTATTAATGTCAATAAAGTTGAAGTAGAAACAAGTAAATAACTTAAATTTCTTTTATTTTTATTTGTAATATTAATAATAGCTGCAACAATAGCTAATAAACCAAATAAACAAGCAATTAATCTTGATGCTATAAAATTAGTAGGAAAACTTGTAAAGTTTACATATGCAAGGTATATAGACCATACACATAAAAAGTAAAAGACAAAAGTTTTTAAATTTTCTTTTTTTAGAACATAAAGTAGTGTGATAGAAAGTAAACTTACAACTGCAAAAACTATAAATAATATAAATAAATATCCAAGTGCCATAAATAACCTCCATAATAAAATTAAAATAATAATAATATAATTTCATTATAAGAAATAAGTAACTATTTTACAAATATTACTATTTAATATAAGAAGATATATTTTGGCTCAGAAGAACTAAAGATTCTATATTATAATTATCTTCATATAAACAATAAAACTTATCTCTATATTTTTTAAACTTATTAAACTGCTTAATGCAATAATCTACATTATCATAAACTTTCCAACAGCCACAAATTTTGAAATTTTTTCCTTTATAAATAATAAAACTTTTTACATCATTTAAAGGATACCCTAAAAAAATGCCAATTTCATGAGGAGTTTTTTTAAGGATATTAAATCTTTTTTTTAAACAACTTATATATTCATCTATAAAATCACATTTGTAGTCAAAGTCTTGTAAAAAGCCTTTAACTTCTTTATTGTTGAGCTCTTGTGTAAGCATTTTAAAATTATAAATGTAAATTAAATCGTACTTATCACAAGAATATAAAATATCTAAATATAAATCTAGATAGTTGAGTGATAAATTGTAATAATCAATTTCCTTTTTTAAATCAATACAGCTACTTTTATATACTTTAAATAAACTACCAGTTTTGATTCCTCCCAAAGTTGGAGAAGCATATTTTATTAATAATTTATCTAATATCAAAGTAATCATTCCTTAAGCTATATATAGTATTCTTATAAAAAATAAACTATTATTAAAGTTTGTGCAAAATTATATAAATATACATATAAAATCAACAAATATTAGTAGACGCATAATAGATAAACTGTTATTTTTATATTAAATATAGATGATAATTGTTATCAATTAGAAGAAGAAAAGGATGGAAAATAAATGACTTTATTGGTAGTAGGTGGAAACGAAAGAATGAAAAGAGATTATATTAATATGGGGAAAGAAAAGGGCTATAAAACAAAAGTAATATTAAATATGTCATCTAAAGCTTTGAAGGATATAGGAAGCCCAAATGCAGTTGTCATGTTTACATCAACTGTATCACATAAATTAAAATCAGTAGTAGAAACTCAAGCTAAGAAAAAAAATATACCAGTTATAAGACATTATAACAGTAGTAAGGTATCTTTTATGGAATGTCTTGATAAAGTAGATGAATGTAATGGTCAATGTTCATCATGTAGATACAATTTTAAGAAATTTAAAAATCTTACATAATGAAAAACTATAGTAATATGAAGCATTATTATTTATATATAATGAGAATTGTTATCATAAAACTGTTGACATAAGAGAAACAAAGGACTAATATTTAAGTAGATGAAAATTATTGTCATTAAATATGGAATATCAATTGAGTATAAAAAAAGGGGATGGTTGCATGTTATTATCAATGGTATCTTTAGGAGAAATTAAAAAAATAAAAGAACTAAGGGGAAAAGACTCAGTAAAATCACATCTACAAAGTTTAGGATTTCTTCCAGGTGAAAATATTGAAGTAATAGCAGAAAATCCAAGTGGAATTATATTATTAATTAAAAGTACAAGAATAGCTATAAATAGAGCAATGGCTAATAAAATAGTTGTAGAATAGTAGGTGGGAATATATGAAAACATTAGGGGAATTAATACCTGGACAAAAAGGTAGAGTAGTTAATCTTGGAGAAAAAGGACCAGCTAGAAGAAGGCTAATGGATATGGGAATTACTCCAGGGGTAGAAATTGAAATAGTTAAGGTAGCACCATTAGGAGATCCTATAGAAGTTAATTTAAGAGGATATGAACTTAGTCTTAGAAAAAGTGAGGCAGAGCAAATAAAAATAGAACAATTATAGAAAAGAAGGGGATTAAAATGAGTTTAAATGTAGCATTAGCAGGAAATCCTAACTGCGGGAAAACAACTCTTTTCAATGAAATAACTGGTTCAAAACAACATGTGGGAAACTGGCCAGGTGTTACAGTTGAAAAAAAAGAGGGGAAATACAAAAAAGATAAGGGTATGACTATAGTAGATTTACCAGGAATCTACTCACTATCACCTTATTCAGCGGAAGAAATAGTAGCAAGAAATTACATAGTAGAAGAAAAACCAGATGTATTAATAAATATAATTGATGGTACAAATATAGAGAGAAATATGTATTTGACACTTCAAATATTAGAAACAGGAATTCCAACAGTAGTAGCACTTAATATGATGGATGAAGTTGAAAGTAGTGGAACTAAAATAGATATAGATAAAATATCAAAGGCTTTAGGAATTAAAGTTGTACCTATAGTTGCAAGAAATGGTAAAAACATAGACTTACTAATGAATGAAGTTAAAAAAGTTTCAAAAGAAAAAAATAAAGAATTAAATATTTATTCTAAGGATGTAGAAGACTTTTTAGAAGATATTTTATCTCAAATAAGTGATAATGATAATCTCAGTCAAAATATTAATCCTAGATGGAGAAGTATAAAATTATTAGAAGAAGACCCTATTGAAAGTGAAAAATTATCTTATGATATGAAAAATAAAATAGAGCCTATAGTAAGTAAAGCAAATGAAAAATTAAATGGAGATGCAGAAGGTGAAATTGCAGATCAAAGATATAAATTTATTTCAAATGTAGTTTCAAAATCAGTAAAAAAACAAGTTAAAAAAGATGGAACTAGAGTAGAGACAACTTCTGATAAAATCGATAAAATACTTACAAATAGAATAATAGCTATACCAGCATTTTTAGCAATTATGTATGGATTATTTAAAATAACTTTTGGTGAAGGACCATTAGGTATTGGTGTATGGCTACAAACTATAGTAGGTGATTTTTGGGATGGACCATTAACAGAAACTATACTTACTTCACTACAAAATATGGGAGCAAGTGAATGGGCATTATCGCTAGTTGGTGATGGAATATTAGCAGGACTTGGTGGTGTAATATCATTCTTACCACAAATCTTAGTATTATTCTTATTAATGTCAATTCTTGAAGATAGTGGATATATGGCAAGAGTTGCCTTTGTAATGGATAAATTATTTAGAAGATTTGGTTTAAGTGGAAAAGCATTTATACCTCTTCTTATGGGATTTGGTTGTTCAGTACCAGCAGTTATGGCAAGTAGAACATTGGAAAATGAAAGAGATAGAAAAATAACAATAGCTATAACACCTTTTATGTCATGTGGTGCCAAATTGCCGATTTATTTAATGTTTGCAGCAACACTATTTACTACTAGTAACCAAACTTTAGTAGTATACTCAATTTATATGTTAGGATTAGTTGTAGCAGTTATATCAGCGCTTATTTTAAGTAAATTTGTATTTAAAGGAGAAGCTTCAAACTTTATTATGGAACTTCCTCAATACAGAATACCTACTTTAAGAAGTGTATTTATACATGCTTGGGAAAAAGTTAAAGGATTTGCTATTAAGGCTGGAACAATAATTCTAGGGTCAACAATATTAATATGGTTCTTATCAAACTTCAATCTTAGTGGTATGTGTGAAATGGATGAAAGTATACTAGCATCAATAGGTAGAAGTATTCAATGGATATTTGCACCACTTGGATTTGGCAACTGGAAAGCATCTGTTGCTGTAGTAACAGGATGGATAGCAAAAGAAAATATAGTTTCTACTTTTGGTGTATTATATGGAGCTAATGATGCAATAGCAGAGGCTGCTATGGAAGGTAGTGCAGCAATACCAGGAGTGGCAGCAGCATTTACTAAAGCATCAGCATTTGCTTATATGGCATTTAACTTACTTTGCATGCCTTGCTTTGCAGCAGTTGGAGCTATCAAAAAGGAAATGGGTTCTTTAAAAGATACTTTAAAAACTATAGGATTCCAAATGTTAGTTGCATGGATAGTTGCATTTATAGTTTATATAATATGTGGTTTTATCTTCTAGATTTTTAAAGTAAAGTTATATTAGTTTAAAATATATTTTGAATTAATTGAGTTACCTAAAGTTAAGGTAATAAAAAGGGATGATAATATGATAAATTACGTAATCGGTATAGGAGCAGTCCTAATAGTAATTTTATTATTTAGAAATTTGATAAAAAAAGGTAGAGAAGGGAATGGAGGTTGTTGTGGTGGTTGCAATGGGTGTTCATCTGTAAACCAATGTAACCATAAACAATAATTTTTAAAACTAACCTTCCTAAAAGGATGAGATAACTCATCCTTTTTTGATTGCAAGGAACTTTTTAATTACTAGGAAATTATATAATGATTCATATTTTGGGTATTAATAAGTTTATATAATAAAATTAATTAACCATAGGAGTTAACAAGATGAATGAATCTATAAAAGAAACAATTTATTATTATAAGACTTATTTAAATAAAAAAAGAGAAAATAATAAAACAAATATAAATAATATTTCTAATGATATTGAACATGATGCAACAAAAACTAAAAATGAATTAAAAACTTTAGAAAAGTTAAGTGAAAAATATAAACTATACGATGAAAACTATAATGACTTTATGATATCCATGGGAGAACTTGCACTAAAAATAGAAAACATAGATAAAATCAACATGGATAATAAAAATAAAGAGAGATATATAAATGAGTTTATAAAAATGCATAAATCTTTTGAGGAATTGGAACAAGTAAATATAATGAAAGATGTGTATATATGGAAATTCATAAGTAAAAAGGAGAAGACTAATGAATAAATCAGTAAGAGTTTGTCCAAAGTGTACTAAGTTAAATATTGAAAAGCTAAAGGAAAAAATAGGAGAAGAGAATGTAAATTTAGGTTGTGTAGGAGCTTGTAGAAAAGAAAGAGAGTACTATTTTGGTAGAATAAACGGGGTGTATATTATGACAAAAACGGAAGATGAGTTTATTAAAGAATGTGAATAAGAAATAATTTGGAAATATATGATATAATTAATAATGTACGAAAAAGTGGGAGGAGTATTAGATGAAAGAAATATATGAAGTTTCAGATGACTATTTAAATAGTCAATTGAAATATTTAAAATTATTATCAAAGCAATATTCGAGTATATCAAAAGCCAGTGCAGAAATAATAAATCTAAAAGCTATATTAAATCTTCCTAAAGGAACAGAGCACTTTTTATCAGATATACATGGTGAGTATGAACCTTTTGTTCATGTACTAAAAAATGCATCAGGGGTAGTTAAGAGAAAAATAGAAGAGCTATTTGGAAACTCTATGATAGAAAGTGAGAGAAGGAGACTTGCAACACTTGTATATTATCCAGAACAAAAACTAGACTTAATAGAAAAAGAAGAAACACAAGAAGAGATAGAGGATTTCTATAGAATAACTATCCATAGATTAATAGAACTTTTAAGATATTGTTCTAGTAAATATACAAGATCAAAGGTTAGAAAATTCCTTCCTGAAGACTTTAGATATATCATAGAAGAATTATTGCACCCTGACTCAACTAGTCCTCATAAGGATGAGTACTATAAAAGTATAGTAGATAATATAATAGAAATTGATAGAGCAAGGGTATTTATTATTGAAGTTTCTAAGGCTATACAAAAGCTTGTTATAGATAGACTGCATATAGTTGGAGATATTTATGATAGAGGACCAAGACCTGATATTATTATGGATACCTTAATAAATTATCACAATGTGGATATACAATGGGGTAACCATGATATTTTATGGATGGGAGCAGCAGCAGGACAAAAAGTATGTGTTGCCAATGCTATAAGAATATCTGCTAGATATGCTAATTTAGATATAGTAGAAGATATATATGGAATAAATATACTTCCTTTGGCAACATTTGCTATGGATGTTTATAAAGATGATCCATGTACAGAATTTATACCTAAAATGAGTGATGATGAGGCATCTAAAACAGAAAAATCACTAATTGCAAAAATGCACAAAGCAATAAGTATAATTCAGTTTAAATTAGAAGCGGAAGTAATTAAGAGAAGACCAGAATATGAAATGGATCATAGATTATTATTAGATAAGGTAAATTATGAAGAAGGTACTATAAATCTTAAAGGTAAAACTTATAAACTAAAAGATACTAATTTCCCAACTATAGATCCGAAAGATCCTTATAAATTAACTGATTGGGAAGAGCAAGTAATAGAAAAGCTTGCTACATCTTTTGAAAATAGTGATAAACTTCAAAAACATGTAGGATTTTTATTCTCAAAAGGAAGCATATATTTAAAAACAAATGGAAATTTATTAGTTCATGGGTGTGTACCTTTAACTGATGACGGAGATTTTATGTCTATGAGAATAAAAAATAGAGTATATAAAGGTAGAGCCTTAATGGATAAAATGGAGTCTTATCTAAGAAAAGGATATTTCCTAGAAAAAAATCATCCAGAAAAAGAATACGGTAAAGATATGATGTGGTATTTATGGACAGGGAAGTGTTCTTCTTTATTTGGAAAAGATGATATGACTACTTATGAAAGATACTTTATAGCAGAAAAAGAAAGCCATAAAGAAAATAAAAATCCATATTATACTTTAAGAGAAGAAGACAAAGTGTTAAGAAGAATATTTGATGAGTTTGAACTTGATTTTGAAAGTGGACATATTATTAATGGACATGTGCCAGTAAAAAGTAAAAATGGTGAAAGTCCTGTAAAAGCTGGTGGAAAAATTCTAGCCATAGATGGTGGTTTTTCTAGGGCTTACCAAGGTAAAACAGGAATAGCAGGATATACTTTAATTTATAACTCTCAAATGATGCAACTAGTATCTCATGAGCCTTTCTCTTGTGCAGAAGATTCTATAAAAAATGAAAAAGACATATTATCTACTTCAATAATAGTAGAAAATAGAGCAAATAGAATGTTTGTAAGAGATACTTATGATGGAAAGAAAATTATTCAAGAAATTAATGATTTAAAAATGCTATTACTTGCCTATAAAAAAGGTTTAATTAAAGAAAAGTAATTATATACAAAAAGGGTTAGTGGTTATCACTAATCCTTTTTTTATTGTAAGAAAATAAATTACAAAATTATACTTATATAAAATACAAGAAATAATAAAAATAAACAATTAAGTAAAATATATAAATTTTTTAAAGTTAAATAATGAAATTATTGAAATAAATAGGGCACAATTATCATTACAACTATTGAAATTTCAATATTTGACAGTAAATATAAAGAGTCTTAAATTTTGACATATTGTAAGAAATACAGTATAATAACCAATGTATTTAAAAAGAATAAGAGGTGGACAAAGTGGAAAAGATTAAAATTCAACCAGTATTGGTTGGTGGAGATATAAATTGTTACTCTGTGGCTAGAGCTTATCACGAAGCTTATGGAGTAAAATCAATAGCTTTTGGTAAAATGTTACTTGGAGCAACTAAAGATAGTAATATAATAGATTTTAGAGTAGACCCTAATATGGGAAATAAAGAAGAATTCATACAAGTTTTATTAAAAACTGCTGATGAATTAGCTGAACCAAATAAAAAACTTATAATTCACGGTTGTACAGATGAGTATGCTGAATTAATAATAGATTATAGAGATGTTTTATCTGAAAAATATATAGTACCTTATATAGGAGCTGAGCTTAAAGATAAATTAATAGAAAAAGAATTATTCTATAACATGTGCGAAGAATATGGACTAGATTATCCAAAGACTTATATCTACAATAAAGGTGATGAAATAAGTGATTTTGGATTTAACTATCCAGTAATATTAAAAGCGTCTGACAGTATATCATTCTTCCAAAATGCTTTTGAAGGAATGAATAAAGCTTACTTAATACAAGATGAAGAAGAATTTAAAAGAGAAATAGAAAAAATATATTCTCATGGTTATGAAAAATCTATGATAGTTCAAGATTATATACCAGGAGATGACTCACACATGAGAGTTTTAACTTGTTATTCAGATCAAAATGGTAAAGTTAAAATGCAATGTTTAGGACATGTTTTATTAGAAGAACATACTCCAAAAGGTATAGGAAACCATGCAGCTATAATAACTGAATATGATGAAGAAGTTATGACAAAGTTTAAAAACTTCTTAGAAGCAATTAACTACACAGGATATTCAAACTTTGATATAAAATACGATGCAAGAGATAATAAATACAAAGTATTTGAAATAAACTTAAGACAAGGTAGAAGTAACTACTATGTAACATCTTCAGGAAATAACATAGCTAAATATGTTGTAGAAGATAGAGTTTATAATAAAGAATTAGATTTAAAAGTACAAAAAGAACCTTTCTTCTGGAGATGTATACCAAAACAAGTAGTATATAAATACGTAAAAAATCCAGAGTTAGTTAAAAAATGTAAAGAACTAGATGCTGCAGGAAAATCTGCAACTTCATTTGGATATAAAGCAGATTTAAAAGGAAATTTAAAAAGAAGTTCATATATATTCCTTTATTATGTGAATCAATTTAGAAAATACAAAAAATACTGTAAATAGATTGGTGATAATATGAAAAATATAACTGTAGGTGTTTTAGGCGGTTTAGGGCCAATGGCTTCTGTTTATTTTTATGAGATGGTTGTAAATATGACAGATGCAAAAACTGATCAAGAACATGTAGATATGATAATAACAAATAGGGCAACTACACCAGATAGAACTGCTTTTATAGTAGGAAAATCTACACAAGATCCATCAGAAGTATTAATAGATGATGCTAAAAAACTTGAAAAATATGGTGTGGACTTTATTGTAATGACTTGTAATACGGCACATTATTTCTATGACAAAATAGCAAATAGTGTTAATATACCATTAGTTAACATAGTTGAAGAAACTATTAAACATGCTAAAGCTACTAATCATAAAAAATTAGGTATACTTGCAACTACAGGTAATATAAGCACTAATTTATATCAAAATATGTGCGAAAAGTATGGTATAGAATACTTAGTACTAGATGAAAATAGACAATCTCAAGTTATGGAAATAATTTATGATGATATAAAAAGCGGTAAACCTGCTAATATGAATAAATTTAATGATATAGTAGATTATTTGAAAGAAAATAACTGTGATGGTGTAATACTTGGATGTACAGAATTATCCATACTTAAAAATGACAACAATTTAGATGGAGATTTTTATATAGATTCTTTAGAAATGCTTGCTAGAGAAACTATAGTAAAAAGCGGAAGAAAATTAAAATAGAGTAGTTTATCTACTCTATTTTTCAAATTAGAAAGAGAGGCTATTATGAAGTTATTTAAACTAATGGAAAATGTAAGTTTTACATCTAACTTACCTTTAGAAGAAATAAATGAAATTGAAATAAAAGATATAGCATATAATTCTAGAAACTGTAAAGAAGGTTTTATATTTGTAGCTTTAGTTGGAGAAACTGTAGATGGTCATAAATTTGCGAAAAATGCTTATGATAATGGAGCAAGGGTATTTTTACTACAAAAAGAAGCAAAATACAACAAATATGCGATGGAATTACCAAGTGATGCTGTTAAATTATTTGTTGATGACACAAGAATAAGTTTATCAAAAATATCTCATAACTTTTTCTCTAAGCCATCAGAATCACTAAAAATAATAGGTGTAACAGGAACTAAAGGAAAAACAACTATAACAAATTATATTGCCACAGTTTTAAATGAGTCTGGAGTAAATACAGGAGTAATAGGTACAAATGGTACTTTCTTTAATGGTACTTATGAAGTTACAGCAAATACAACTCCTGAAAG
Source organism: uncultured Clostridium sp. (assembly GCA_945871955.1). GTDB lineage: Bacteria > Bacillota > Clostridia > Peptostreptococcales > Peptostreptococcaceae > Terrisporobacter. The sequence goes on from CAMBXR010000006.1 coordinate 49,245, forward strand.
TTATGAACTTCATAGGATATTTAGAAAAATGCTAGACAATGGTGTTAAATGTGTTGCGATGGAGGTTTCTTCTGGCGGAATAATGCAAAATAGAGTAGAAGATGTGGACTTTGATGTGGCCATATTCTCAAATCTATCTCCAGATCATATAGGACCTAAAGAGCATCCAACATTTGAACATTATTTACAATGTAAAGCAAGACTATTTAAAATGGCTAAGCATGGAATAATAAATGTAGATGATAAATATGCTAGAGAAATAATAAAAGATGCCACTTGTGATGTGGAGACTTTTGCCATAGAAAATAATGCAGATTTAACTGCTGATAATATAAGATATGCAAAGGAAATAGACTCTCTTGGTGTAAGTTTTGACTGTAATACAAAAGAAGATAAGTTCCCATGCTTTATATGTTCTCCAGGAACTTTTAGTATTTATAATGCTCTTGCAGTAATTGCAGTTTGTAAATATTTAGGTGTAAAAAGAGAAATAATGATAGATGCCTTAAAAAGTGCAAAAGTAAATGGTAGAGTAGAGGTTTTACCAGTTCTTCCTTATGCTACAGTAATAGTTGATTATGCTCATAATGGTGTAAGTTTAGAAAATATATTACAAACGCTTAAAAATTACGACCATAATAGATTAATATGTTTATTTGGTTCAGTAGGTGGAAGAACAGAAATAAGAAGAAAAGAGCTAGGAGATGTAGCTGCTCGTGAATGCGACTTAGCAATACTTACATCAGATAATCCTGACTTTGAAGACCCAATGAACGTTATTAATGATATAGCCGAGTCATTTGAAGGTTCAGCTTGTGAAATTATAAAAATTCCTGATAGAGAAGAAGCAGTAAAATACGCTATAAGAAATGCCAAAGAAGGCGATATGATAGTGTTTGCAGGAAAGGGACATGAAAAATACCAATTAATTAATGGTGAAAAAATACCTTTTGATGAAATTGATATAGCTAAAAATGAGGCTAAAAAAGTATTAGAAGAAAGAAAATTATTAGCTTAGTAAATTATACTAACTAAGATATATATAAATACTCCTGTATATAATAAGAATTATAATTATATTATATACAGGAGTATTTTTTAATTATAACTTTTCTACAAATTGAAACTAACTTTATTGACTAATTGGTAACATAAAATTACTATTTATAGAAAATAGTAAAAATATACCAATGTGAAATTGATTTTTTAAAATTCTTATGATATTATTAAATTAGTTAGAAAAGATAACTTAATCGTGGCATCTCGATTTGTTCAATCCTTTACCAGTAACATCGATTATTTTATTTATAGCTGTATCAGATAGAAAGACTATTTCTGATGGTTGTCCTTTTAAATTTTCACCCGTCATTTTTATACCATTGGAATTTTCTGTATAAGAAATATCAAGAACTCTCCTAAAAATTTTATTAGTATTATTGTCTTTTACTTCCACAGTTATTTCATCAGAACTGATAAGATCTAGAGGATTGTTATTTGGAGTTAAATGTTCATTGAAGTAATCTAAAATATAATTTAGAGTATAATTTCTTAAATCAATTAAATCCTCACTAGTATTAGCATTAGATGTAGCAATTAACTTATCAACTAATTCTTTTAAAACTTCTTTGTTGCATCCAGTATTTTTCATCTTAAAACCTCCAATATTTAATATTATTTAGTAAATTAATAAATTTACATAAATTATAGTCCAAGTTTATTAATTTAGGAAGAAAATTTTCAAAGGGGGAAAAAATTTTGTTACTAAAAAAAGTCCTTTATATCAATGGAGTAAAAAGAGATCTATTAGTGGATCCAGAAAGTAGTTTAGCTTCTGTACTACGTGAACAACTATTACTTACAGGTTGTAAGATAGGTTGTGGCCAAGGTCACTGTGGTACATGTACAATCATTTTAAATAATAAAGCTGTTCGTGCTTGTATAGTAAAAATGAAAAAAGTTGAGGACGAATCAGTTATACAAACTATTGAAGGTTTAGCTGATGGAGATAATTTACATCCACTTCAAGTTGCATGGATGGGTCATGGATGTGCACAATGTGGTTTCTGTAGTCCAGGATTCATTATGTCAGCAAAAGTTTTATTAGAAGAAAATCCTTCTCCAACAAGAGAAGAAGTAAGAGCTTGGTTCCAAAAACATAAAAACTTATGTCGTTGTACAGGATATAAACCTTTAGTAGATGCTGTTATGGATGCAGCTGCAGTACTAAGAGGTGAAAAGACAGTTGAAGATTTAGTATTTGAACCAGTAGGAAATGAAATACTAGGAACAAAATATGTAAGACCATCTGCAAAAGCTAAAGTAACAGGTACTTGGGATTTTGGTAATGATATGAACTTAAAAATGCCAGACGGTACTTTAAGACTTGCTTTAGTTCAAGCTGAAGTTTCTCATGCAAACATAAAAGGTATAGATACTTCAGAAGCAGAAAAAATGCCAGGTGTTTACAAAGTAATAACTGCTAAAGATGTTATAGGTAATAACAGAATAAATGGATTAGTATTCTTCCCAAGTGCTAATAAAGGTGATGGATGGGATAGACCAATCCTTTGTGATGAAAAAGTATTCCAATATGGTGATGCTATAGCTGTAGTTGCTGCTGATACAGAAGAACAAGCTAAAGCAGCTGCTAAAAAAGTAAAAGTAGACTTAGAAGTACTTCCAGCTTATATGAGTGCTCCAGAAGCAATGGCTGAAGATGCTATAGAAATACATCCTGGAACTCCTAACGTTTACTTCAAAACTGAATGTATAAAAGGTGAAGAAACTGCTCCATTAATGGAAAGTTTACCAAATGTAGTTGAAGTTGAATCTTATTGTAGCCGTCAACCACATTTACCATTAGAACCAGACTGTGGTCAAGCTTATCAAGATGAAAACGGAAACTTAATTATAAATTCTAAGAGTATAGGTATACATTTACACCATGCAATGATTTGTACAGGTATAGGTATAGATCCTGAAAAATGCTTCTTAGTACAAAACCCAACTGGAGGAACTTTTGGATATAAATTCTCTCCAACTATGGAATCAATACTTGGTGTATGCTGCTTAGCAACTGGTAGACCAGTTACTTTAAACTATACTCAATATCAAAACATAACTTATACTGGAAAGAGATCTCCAGCATTTATGAAAATAAAACTTGGAGCAGATGAAAATGGTAAAATACTTGCTCTTGAAGGTGAAAACTATATAGATCATGGTCCATACTCAGAATTCGGTGACTTATTAACTATGCGTCTTACTCAATTCGTAGGTGCAGGTTATGGAATACCTAATATAAGAAATACTTCTTATACAGTTTGTACTAACCATGCTTGGGGTAGTGCATTCAGAGGATATGGTGCTCCACAAAGTTTCATGGGAACTGATACTGCTATAGATGTATTAGCAGATAAAATGGGAATGGATCCATTTGAATTAAGATATATAAATGCATATAGACCAGGAGATACTACTCCAACTGGTCAAACTCCAGAAGTATATTCAATAGTTCCAATGATGGACAAAATGAGACCATTATATGAAGAAGCTAAAAAGAGAGTTAAAGAAAACTCTACAGATAAAGTTAAACGTGGTGTAGGTGTATCTATAGGTGTTTATGGATGCGGTCTTGATGGTGCTGACTCTTCTGAAGCATATGCTGAAATAACTCCAAAAGGTGTAACTATCTACAACTCTTGGGAAGATCATGGTCAAGGTGCTGATATGGGTACATTAACTATAGCTCATGAAGTTCTTAAGAAAGCTGGATACAAACCACAAGATATTAAATTAGTATTAAATGACATGCGTCAAACTCCAAACAGTGGACCTGCAGGAGGAAGTAGATCAAATGTTGTTACTGGTAATGCTACAAGAATAGCTGCTGAAAACTTATTAAAAGCTTTAGATAAAGGTGACGGAACTTATCGTACTTACGATGAAATGGTTGCAGAAGGTTTGCCAACTAAAGTTGTAGGTAAATGGGTTGCTTCTATGTGTTCTGACTGTAGAATAGAAGATGGTCAAGGGGCACCATTCAGTAACTATATGTATGTTGTTAATATGCCAGAAGTTGCTGTTGATATGGAAACTGGTAAAGTTAAAGTTGAAAAATTCACTTGCTTCGTTGACTGCGGTACTATAATAAATAAACTTGTTGTTGATGGTCAAGTTTACGGTGCATTAGCTCAAGGTATAGGTCTTGCATTAAGCGAAGATTTCGAAGACTTAGACAAACATACTACATTAGTTAAATGTGGTATACCACAAATAGAAGATGTACCAGATGATTTAGATGTTCACTATGAAGAAGCTTATAGACCAGATGGACCATTTGGAGCATCTGGAGTAGGTGAAGGACCATTAGCAGCACCTCACCCAGCAATACTTAACGCTATATTTAATGCAACAGGAGCTAGAATAACTAAGATACCTGCTACTCCTGATGTAGTAAAAGCAGCATTAGATGAATTAGCAGAAGGTGCTAATGCTTAATAATAAATAAATAATAGAAGAGTAATTTTATAATTATTGCTCTTGCTAGTTAATTTAGAGGGCTTAACCTTAAGTATATTATTACAAGAGTTTAAGCCCTCTTTTAAATAATAAAAAAATAACCTGAGGGAATATAATTGATTAAGGAGAATAGACTATGGATAATCTTAGTCAAGATAAATTAAAAGAATTAGAAAGTAAATGTATTCAAGAAGAAGATCCTTGGTGTACAGCCATGTGTCCTATACATATAGATGCAAGACAACTATGTAATTTAGTAGCAAAAGGTAATTTTACAGAGGCAAGAAAAATATACGAAAAAAAAGTTATATTTCCTAATATTATAAGTAGGATTTGTGAAGAAAATTGTAAAAGTCAATGTAAGAGAAAAGATTTAGGTAATTCCATAAATATTAGACAATTAGAACTTGCCTGTATGAATTATGGAAATAAAGTAAAATCTAGAGTTTTACTAAAACCTAAAAAGAAAGAAAAAGTCATAATATTTGGTAGTAGTTTAAGTGGACTAAGTTGTGCATTTGAATTAAAAAACAAAGGATATATAGTTGATCTTTATGAAAAAGAAAATATTTTAGGTCATGAATTATATGAAGAATATAAAGAGATTTTAGAAGAAGATATAATTAATGAAGACTTGAAAAAGTTAAAAGATTTAGGTGTTAATATATGTCTAAATTCGTATTTTGATAAAGATAAATTAGACGAATATAAAGATAAATACGATGTGATAATTATTGACGGAAATATTTACGATGAAGAATTATCTTACCATAGTATAACTTTACAACATGAAAATGATAAGATTTTCTATACTCCTAAAAATACTTCAGCCATAGAATGTATAGCTTTAGGTAAAAGAGTTTCCACATCAATAGACAGATATTTCAAAAAAAGTAGTATGACTAATGCAAGAGAAAATGAGGAAGCTTTCCAAACAAAACTATATACAAATCTAGAAGGAATAGAAATAGAAGATGAAATACTTCCAGATAATAAAAAGTACTATACAGAAGAAGAAGCAATAAAAGAAGGAAAGAGATGTATTGACTGTAATTGTCTAGAATGTGTAAAGGGATGTGAATTTTTAAGACACTACAACTCATATCCTAAAGCAATGGCAAGAGAAGCTTATAACAATTTGGCCATAGCTTTGGGAAATAGAACATCAAATAAAATGATAGATTCTTGTAATCTTTGCGGTCAATGTGGGACTATTTGTCCAGGAGGATTAGATTTAGGTGAAGTGCTAGAATACTGTAGAAATCAAATGGTAAAAACAGATAAAATGCCTCCATCAGCTTTTGAATTTGCCATAGAAGATATGGAATTTAGCAATAGTGAAGAATTTTTTACAGTCATAAATAAAGAAAATTTAAAATATGTATTTTTCCCAGGATGTCAACTATGTGCTTCTGAACCAGATTTAGTAAAAGTAGTTTATAAGGATTTAAATAAAAAATTAAATGATGAAGTAGGTATGATTTTAGGCTGTTGTGGAGTAATAGGAAAATGGTCTGGTCATAGTGAAAAATTCAATAAACAAATAAAATTAATAAAAGATACTCTTAAAAAACTAAATAATCCTATATTAATAACAGCATGCCCTACTTGTTATACAATTTTTAGTTCTCATTTAGAAGATATTGATACTCAAATCATTTATAACTATATAAATGAAGAAGAACTAAAAGAAATAGGAAATAATGAAGAAATAGCAATAGATGACCCATGTACAGCTAGATATAATGATAAATTGCAAAATCAAGTTAGGGAAATAGCTAAAAAACTTGGATTTGATATTAAAGAATTAGATTATAACAGAGAAGAAACTACTTGTTGTGGATATGGAGGACTTACTTGTTTTTCAAATAAGGAGTTACAAGAAGAAATAGTTTCATCAAGGGTTAATCAAAGTGATTTAAAATACTTAACTTATTGTGTAAATTGTAGAGATAACTTTTTATCAAAAGATAAAGATGCAAAACATATTTTACAATTAATATACAATTTTGAAGGAAAAAATAAAAAGCCTAGTTTATCTGAAAGAAGATATAATAGGGTTCAATTGAAATTAGATTTGACAAAAGAAGATAAAGTAAATGAATACGATATAGAATTAATTATGGATAAGGAATTAGAAGAAAAATTAGAAGATAGAATGATTTTATACAAAGATATAAAAGATACAATAATCCATGGAGAAGAAACAAATCAAAAATTCTTAAACAAAAAAAATAATCATAACTTAACTTATTACAAAATAAGAAATGTTACGTTTTGGGTTGAATATATAGTTGAAGATAATAAGTATTATGTATATAACGCATATAGCCATAGAATGGATATAGAGGTGAATTAGATGAAAGAACAATATGATGATTTTTATGATTACTCCAGTGAAAGCATGATTTGTGCTAAATGCAATGTGCCATTACAAAAGGGAAAAGTAACTCTAGCTTATTTAGGAAGTAGTTTCCCTGTAGAGCTACCTGTATGTCCTAAATGCAATAGCGTTTTTATAGATGAAAGTCTAGTGTATTCAAAAATGCTAAGGGTAGAAAAATCTTTAGAGGATAAGTAATGATTAGTAAAGATGTACTTAGTTTAAGCAGTCTTGATACAATAGATGAAATCTTAGATGGCCTTAGCAAATCAAAGAAAAATCCAAAAATATTGGACGTAGGCTGTGGTTGTGGATGTTCAGTTAATTATTTAAAAGAAAAGGGTATGGATGCAAGGGGAGTTGATTACTCTGAAGAAATAATTAACTTAGGTAAAAAAACATATACAGGAATTGATTTAAAAGTAATGGATGCAAATAACTTGGAATTTCCACATAATTATTTTGACTTAATATTATTTGAATGTAGTTTATCCGTAATGGAAAATACGAAAAAAATATTATCCAGTAGTATAAATATTTTAAAAGAAGATGGCTTACTTTTGATAAGTGATTTTTTCTTGAAAGAATCAGATTTATATGAAGGTGTTTATACTATGGATTATTGGAATAAACTATTTGATGACTTAAATTTAGAAATTGTATATTTTCAAGATAAATCAAAAGAGTGGAGAAATTATATAGGAATTATACTTTGGGAGTATGGTGATTTATCTGTATTACTTAGAGGTAACCAAAATAAATGTTTAAATAAAAATATATTTAAGAAAGAAACGGGATATTTTTTAGCTATACTTAAAAAAAGGGGTTAATATTATGGATGAACTATATATGGAAATGCTTGAATTATCATCAAAAGGATATTACTGTAGTCAAATATTAATGAAGATAGTATTAGAATTAGAAGAAAAAGAAAATAGTGATTTAATAAGATGTATGGGAGGTCTTATTGGAGGTTTAGGATTTAATCAAAAGATATGTGGAGCTTTAACAGGTGGAGTTTGTCTTATTGGATATTTTGCATCAAAAGGAGAAGATGACGAAATAGAAGATGAAAACCTAAGCCAGATGGTTGGTGAATTAATTGAGTGGTTTGAAAGTGAAGGAAGCAACAATAAGGGAATAAATTGTGGAGATATACTAGATAACAACTTTGATAACAAAACAAAAATATGTCCTAACTTAGTACTAAATACATTTGAAAAAGTAATTGAAATATTAAATAAATATGGATATGAGTTGTAATAAATAAGGGGAGAAAATTCAATGAATATATATGAAGAAGGTTTAAATATTTTAAAGGATAATAAAAGTTTTGTACTCGCTAGTATAATTAATAGTACTGGTTCAACACCTAGATCAAAAGGTACTCAAATGATAATAAGAGAAGACGGTTCTATATTTGGTACTGTAGGTGGAGGGAAAATGGAAGCTTCATGTATTGAAAATAGTTTAAAAGCAATACAAGAGAAGAAATCATTTATTTATGAGTTTAATTTAAGCAATAAGGATGCTTATAAGTCAGAAATGGTATGTGGAGGTAATGGTGAATTACTTATTAATTATATAGATTCAAAAGATAATAACAATTTATTAGTTTTTCAAAAGGCTACGGAAATAGTAAAAAACCATAAAAAAGGATGGATAGTTACTATATTAAGTGATGAAAAAAAAGATTTCCTACTTATAGATGATAAGCACAATATGATAGGTGAATATACAGGAAGTCAATTAATGAAAGAAAAATTACTAAATGGAGCAGAAAGAATAAGCATTCATTCAGATGCTATAGATAATGAAAGATACATAGTGCAAAAAATTCATTCTATGGGAAAAGCATTTATTTTTGGTGCAGGTCATGTATCTAAAGAAACTGCAAAAATTCTAGATTTAATAGAATTCGAAACTATAGTTATAGATGACAGAGAAGAATTCGCCAATGAAGAAAGATTCCCAAATTCTAGAGTAGAAGTATTAGAATCTCTAAAGGAAATCGGTGATTTAGGAGTAGATGATGATAGCTATATATTAATAATAACTAGAGGTCATATATTTGATTATGATGTACTAAAATGGGCATTGAAAACTAATGCTTATTATATAGGTATGATAGGAAGTCAGACAAAAATTAATATGACTTATGAAAAACTTAGAAAAGATGGATTTACAGATGAAGATTTTAAAAGGGTATGTGCTCCTATAGGAATAAAAATACCTGGGGCTAAAACACCTGGAGAAATTGCTGTTAGTATAGCAGGCCAACTTATTACTAAAAGATCAGAAAAAGAAAGAAGTTCAAGAATATGAAAATAGGTGGGCTAATTGTGGCTGCAGGTTTATCATCTAGAATGAATGATTTTAAACCTCTTATGAAAGTTGAAAACAAACCACTTATCATAAATACTATTAATTCTTTAAGACAAAGTGGTATTGAAGATATAACTATAGTAGTAGGTTATAGAGGCAAAGATATAGAACAATGTGTTAAAGATGAAAATGTAAATATTATTTATAATGAAAACTACAATAATTCATTTATGTATGATTCTTTTAAAATTGGGCTTAGAGAAGTGGCTAGTAATTGTGATGCTATAGCTTTTATACCTGGGGATATAGGTTTTGTATCTAAATATACTGTTGATTTACTAATAAAAGAACTTGAAAGTACTGAAAGTAAAATAGTACAGCCTAAATATAAGAATGAAGTAGGTCATCCACCTATAATTTCATCACAGTGTTTTGAATACTTATTAAACTACGGAGGAGAAGGTGGTTTAAAAGGTGGAATGAATTATTTTGAAGAAGAGTCTCTGTATATTTCTACACCTGATAAATTTATTCTTTTTGATATGGATACAAAAGAAGATTTTATTAGAGTGAAGAAGGAATATGAAAATAGACAAATTTTATCTTATGAAGATTGTACATATTTATTAAAATATTTCAATGTAGGTGAGAATATAATAAGTCACAGTGAGAAAGTAAAAAATATATGCACTGATTTAGGTCAATCAATAAATAAATATAAAAATATTTTAAATATAGAATTACTAAAATCAGCAGCCATGTTACACGATATAAAAAGACATGAAAAAAATCACAGTAAAGAAGGAGCTAATTTATTAAAAGATTTAGGATATGAGCAAATCGCAAGTATAGTAGAAACTCATATGAAAATCGACAATGAAATGGAAAATAATATAAATGAAAATACTATTTTATATTATTGCGATAAATTAGTAATAGAAGATAAATTTGTAGATATAGATAAAAGATTTAAAGATAAGTTGAATAAGTATAAATATAGTAAAGAAATACAAGAAAATATAATGAAAAAGTATAACACAACCCTTAAGATAAAATCCAATATTATATCTATAATTGGAAAAGATGAATATGAAAAATTGGAGAATAAATGGAGGGGAGAAAATGATTTATTTAAATAATGGAGCCACATCTTGGCCAAAGCCACAATGTGTTGGAGAAGCTGTTAAAAAATCATTAAATGACTTGCCATGTAGTGCACATAGAAGTGGATTTGAAGAAGAGGAAGAAGAAAGTTGCAAGGAATTATTAGCTAAATTGTTACAAATAGATGATGCCAATAATATAGTATATGGAAGTAATGCAACTTTTGGATTAAATTTAGCTATTCAAGGTTTTGACTTTAAAAAAGGAGATAAAATATTGACTACAGCAGCAGAACATAACTCAGTATTAAGACCTCTATATTATCTTCAACAGAAAAATATAATAGAATATGAAATAATGGATGTAAATGAAGAAGGTAGAATTGATCCTGTTTTATGGGAAGAAAAAATCAAAAAAATAAAACCTAGAATGGTTGTATTTACCCATGCGTCTAATGTTACTGGAGCAATAAATGATGCACAAAAATTAGCTGAAATTGCAAAAAAATACAACTGTGTAGTTTTATTAGATGCTTCTCAAAGTTTAGGTTTAATAGATGTATTTCCTGAGAAATGGAATATAGATATGGTAGCTTTTACTGGACATAAGTATTTACTAGGTCCTCAAGGAACAGGAGGACTTTATGTATCACCAAAAATAAAACTAAATCCATTATTACAAGGTGGAACGGGTATTTTTAGTGATGAAGATACTATGCCAGAAGATATGCCTTTAAGGCTAGAAGCGGGAACACCTAATGATACATCTTTTAAGGGACTAGAAGCAGCACTTAGATGGAGCTTTGAAAACCCAATTAATAAAGCTGAAATAGATAGATTAGTTGATAAAGTAAAAAAAGAACTTAAAGAAATGAACATTAATGTAGTAGACGTGAGTGGAGAAAGTACACCAGTAGTATCTTTTGTAGTACCAAATTATAGTGTTAGTGAAATAGGGGAAATACTTCAAATGAGTTTTGATATTATATGTAGAAGTGGACTACACTGTGCACCTCTAATTCATAAGTGTATAAAAACAGCACCTAGTGGAACGATAAGAATTAGTTTGTCTAGGTTTACTACAGAGAAAGAAATAGATTATTTTATAGAATCTATGAGAGAAATAGTAAATGGATAAATTTGATATAAAAAAAGTAGATAACTGCTTTAAAGATAGTCAAACTTATGAATATAAATTAAATATTGAAATAAATGAAGAATTTCTGGAAAAATTAAAAAGTTTGGGAAGTATAGAAATAAAAAACTTTAGAAGACCTATTTTCATGATTAACTGCGAAAATAAAAATGAAATCAAGGGAGTAATTAAATCTAATATTATTAAAGTAAGTTTTCCAGAAGATATGTGGCAAATTAGGAAAGAAGAATTTGAAAAATTTTTAGATGAGATATTATAAAAATATGGGGGAAGCTATGGGAAAAGTACTTAGTAAAGTTGAAAGTGTATGCCCTACTTGTTTAAAAAAAGTAATGGGACAAAAAGTAGAATATGAAGATGGAGTTTATTTAGAAAAAAGTTGTGAAGAACATGGTTTTTTTAAAACTTTAATATGGGAAGGAAAAGGATATGAAGATTGGGGTGGTATTGAAAAATATACGACTCCAGAAATTTTGGGAAGTGAAGTAAATAAAGGGTGTCCTTATGATTGTGGAATTTGCAGTGAGCATAGACAAGAAACTTGTTGTGTTTTACTAGAAATTACAAATAGATGTAATTTAAAATGTCCAATATGCTTTGCATCTTCCAATGAAAATATAAAAGAAGATATTTCTCTACAGAGAATAGAAGAATATTATGATTATTTGATGGAATGTGGAGGACCATATAATATCCAATTATCAGGAGGAGAACCTACTCTTAGAGATGATTTAGAAAAAATAATTAAAATGGGAAGAAAAAAAGGATTCACATTTTTTCAATTAAATACAAATGGTATTAGAATTGCAGAAGATGAAAATTTTATAAAAAGACTTGTTGATGCTGGCTTAAACACTGTATTTTTACAATTTGATGGATTAGATGATAGTGCTTATTTAAAACTAAGAGGTAAGAAACTTCTTAGAACAAAATTAAAAGCAATAGAAAATTGTAAAAAAGCAGGTGTTGGTGTAGTTCTAGTTCCTACAGTAATGCAAGATGTAAATGTAGATCAAATAGGAGAAATTATTAACTTTGCAATTGATAATATGCCAACCATAAGGGGAGTTCATTTCCAACCAGTAAGCTTTTTTGGAAGATATGAAAATAGAGACGATACATATAGAATAACTATTCCTAAAATGTTAAAAGAAATAGAAAAACAAACTGATAAAAAAATGAAAGTTGAAAACTTTATGGAAGGAGGAGCTGAAAACTCTTACTGTTCTTTCCATGGGAACTTCTTAGTTAATGAAGATAAAACTTTAAGACCTTTAGGTAGTAAAAGCGGATGTTGTGGCAAACCATCTTCAGCAAAACAATCTAGAGAGTTTGTCGCAAAACAATGGTCAGCTGTAGAAGTATGTTGTGATGAAGCAACAGAAAATAGTTGTTGCTGCCAAGAAGAGTCAACTACAAGTAGTTGTTGTTCACAATCAGAAAATACATCTCCTACAAAATCTTTAGATGATTTCTTAGAGAGATTTGAAAAATATAATTTAGCAATATCAGCTATGTTATTCCAAGATGCATGGAATCTAGATATAGATAGAGTAAAACAATGTTATATACATGTGGTTAGTGAAGATAAAAAACTTATTCCGTTTTGCGCTTATAATTTAACAAGTATAAATAATGAAAGCTTATATAGAAAATAATCATGATACTAGATAAATGGATAAGTAAAAAAATAAAAGTAAATAAGGAATTAACTAGAGAAAATCTAGATAAATATCAATTAACCACATTAAATAATTTAATTAAATATGCAAAAGAAAACTCTAAATTTTATGAAAAATTATATAAAGGTATAGATGAAATAAATTCACTAGATGAATTATATAAAATACCAACTATTAATAAAGAAGATATAATTGAAAATGGCAATAAAATGGTATGTGTAAATCAAAGTGAAATAAGTAGAATAGTATCAATAAATACATCTGGAACTATGGGAAGTCATAAGAGAATTTTTTTTACAGAGGAAGATCAAAATCTAACAGTAGACTTTTTTGTTCATGGTTTAAGTTTTCTTGTTAGTAAAAATGATATTATGATGATTATGATGCCTTGCAAAACTGAAAATAGTGTAGGGGATTTAATAAGAAAAGCACTTACAATTATGGGAGTTAATCCTGTATTAAATGGAACTTTAATGTCATTTAAAGAAACTACAGATCTTATGATAAAAAATAAAGTAAACTCTATCGTAGGTATGCCTGTGGAAATTTTAGCACTGGGACGATATATAAAACATGAAAATCTACCTATAAAAATAAAGAGTATCCTATTAAGTGCAGATATGGTTAATCAGGTTTTAATTGAAGAGATAAAACAAACTTATAATTGTGAAGTATATAATCACTTTGGTATGACAGAAACTGGTCTTGGAGGAGCAGTTGAATGTGAATATCATAATGGAATGCACATTAGAGAAAATGATTTATTAATAGAAATTGTAAATCCTATTACAAAGGAGAAAGTAGAAAATGGTGAAAGTGGGGAAATTTTAGTAACCACATTAACTAGAAAAGCTATGCCCCTTATTAGATATGAAACGGGAGATATAGCATCTTTTGTAAAGGGAGATTGTAGTTGTAAAAGTGTTCTAAAAAGACTTGATAATATTAAATATAGAATGGACGATAGAGTTAATATAGGAAAAAACATATATATAAATATAAGCATGGTGGATAGCATTTTATTTAAATTAGAAAATCTTATTAATTATAAAATAGAAGTTGAAAATTGTGATACATATTATGAACTACAATTACAGTTAGCTTTTTTAGATGAAGATGATAAAAAAGATAATACTAATTATAATGAAGAATTAAAGAATAAAATAAAAACTCTATTATTAGAAAACTCTAGAATAAGGAAATCTTATGAAATGGGAATGCTAAACTTCGCTATAGAATTAACTTATACTAAAGAATATATTAACTTCTATAAAGGTAAAAGAAAGATAATTTCCACTGAAAAAATAAAAGTATAGATTATGAATATTTATTTAATAAGACATGGAAAATTAAATTGGGAAGATAATATAAAAAAATGTATAGGAATAACGGATACGAAGTTAAGCAATGAAGGAATAAAAATGATAGAGGGATTAGTAAGTTTTCTAAAAGATAAAAATATAAGCAAAATATATACAAGTGATTTAAATAGATGTGAGAAGTCTGCACAAATTCTATCATCGTCATTGAAAGTTCCCTATTATACCCAAAGGGAGCTTAGAGAAATAAATATGGGGATATGGGAGAATAAATCTTTTGACTATATAAAAAAACATTATCCTCTTGAGTATGATGAGAGGGGAAAAAATATTGAGACGTTTAAAGTAGAAAATGGAGAATCTTTTTATGAATGCTACAATAGATCTGTAAATATATTTAAAAAACTACAAAAAGAAAATGAAAATATAGCTATAATATGTCATAGCGGAGTAATAAAATGTTTATTATGTTATTTGAAGAATATTCCACTAAATAATATATTAAATATTAAATTAAATTACGGTGATATTGTATGCATTAGTTATAAAAACTAAAATCCTCATTATTGGGGATTTTTTTAATGGAAAAATCATGTTTTAAAGTCATAATAACGTAAATATTAAATTTTTTATTACCATATTCACAAAGTATGAAAAAATATTAATAAAATTATTGACCATAAAAAAAATGGATGATATAATTGATTCATAAATTTATTGATAATGATTATTGATTATAGATATTAACGATAATTAGTACGAAGAGACATTAAAGGAGAAATAGACATGAAAAGATTAAAATCATTAGCGTTAGTAGCTGTAGCAGTTGCTACGTTTGGACTTGTAGGTTGTTCATCAAATGAAGGACAACAACAAGAAGCAGCTACAAAAGTAGTTGAAACAGTAAAAGGAGAAGTTAAAATACCAGCTAATCCTCAAAGAATAGTAGATATATCAGGAAGTAGTGAAGAGTTAGCAATACTTGGACACACTGTAGTAGGAACAGCAAATGTAGATTCTTATGATACAGAAAATGTACCATCATATATGAAAGATCAATTAGGAGATGCAAAAGTAGTTGGTCATTCAATGATGGAAACTGCAGATATTGAAGCAATACTTGCTTGTGAGCCAGACTTAATAATAATGGCACCAAGACAAGAAAAAATATATGATGAGTTAAAAGAAATAGCTCCAACAGTTATGTTAGAAGATCAATCAAATGATTGGGAAGCAAAATTAAAAGATGTAGCTAAGTTATTTGGACAAGAAGATGAAGCTCAAGCTTGGTTAGATGATTATTATGCAAAAGCTGAAAAACTAGGAAAAGAAATAAAAGAAGCTAATGGTGAAGATACTACTTATTTAACAGTATTAGCAAGTTCAGGATCATTTATGGTATTTACTGAAGGTGGTATAGGGACAGTATTAAAAGATGATATGAAATTACCTCAACCAGCTAATATGCCAGCACAAGATAGTATAACACTACCAACTGTTACTATGGAAGGTTTATCTGAAATAGATGCAGACCATATAATAGTAATAGCTACAGAATCAGACAAAGCTGATTTAGAAGCTAGTTCAGTTTGGTCAGAAATTAGAGCAGTGAAAGAAGGAAATGTAACTATATTAGATGCAAGTCCATACTTCTCACAAGCTTATAATCCAATAGGAAGAGAATTAATATTAGAGTCTGTTAAAGATTCAGTAATAGAATAGATAAAAATGTAGGTGGGGAAAATATAACAATTTTCTTCACCTATTTTAAGTTGATGGAAAATGATACTCATTTACATATGAAAAGGAGAATTGATTATGAGTAAGCATAGAAAGAGAAATAAGGCTTTAATACTTATGATAATGGGTATTATTTTGCTAGTGGGCGGAATAGCAGTATCCATATCATTGGGAGCTAAAAATATAGATGTGAGAACAATAATGAGCAGTATTTTATGTGACAATAATGATATAAATACGAAAATAATTAGAGATATGAGAATACCAAGAGCACTAGCTGCGGCATTAGTTGGAGGATTTTTAGCAGTATCGGGAGCTATAATGCAAGGTATTACTAGAAACCCAATAGCCGAACCATCAGTAATGGGTATTACTCAAGGGGCTACATTTATGATAGCTTTATCTTTAGTATTACAAAGAATTAATCCTAATTTAGTACTTGGAAGTTTTTCAAAAATGATGTTTGCTTTTTTAGGAGCAAGTATAAGTGGATTATTTGTTTACTTTATAAGTTCTAGAGGTATAAAAAAGGTAGATCCAGTTAAGCTTGCTTTAGCAGGTACAGCTATGGGAACTTTATTAATTTCTTTAGCGATGGGTATTTCTATGTACTTTAATTTATCTCAAGAACTTAGTTTTTGGATAGCTGGAGGATTGACATCTGCTAAATGGCAAGGTGTTTATCTACTTTTAATAGTTGGGACTATAGGTTTAATAGCAGCTATGATAATGGCACCAAAGATTACAATACTAAGTTTAGGTGAAGAAGTGGCCATCGGATTAGGACAAAGAACTAACTTAGTAAGATTTATTTCACTAATAATAGTAATTTTACTTACAGGAGCATCAGTTTCAGTAGCTGGAAACATAGTATTTGTAGGTCTTATAGTACCTCAAATAGTTAGAGGGCTTATTGGTGCAGATTACAAATATATAATTCCATTATCAATGTTATTTGGATCAGTTTTATTAGTATATAGTGATATTGTTGCTAGAATGATTAACCCTCCTTATGAAACACCTATTGGATCTTTAACAGCATTACTTGGAGTTCCAATATTTATTTACCTTGTGAGAAAGGAAGGTTAATAAGAGATGAAGAAGAATAAGAAATTTTTATTAGTTATTGGTATATTAGTAACCTTAATAATTACAACTTTTTTAGTTAGTTTAAATATGGGTTCTTTATCTATAGAACCTTTTGATGTAATAAAAACTTTAATAGGTCAAGGCTCTAAAGCCCATGAGATTGCTATTTTTAAATTGAGATTACCAAGAATAGTAATTGCCATATTAGTAGGTACAGCCCTTGCAACTTCGGGAACAATTTTGCAAGGTGTAACTAAAAATGATTTGGCAGACTCAGGAATTTTAGGGATAAATTCAGGTTCTGCCCTTTTTGTAGTAATGTATATTTACTTTATGAATGGAAATGTGTATGACGGTGTAAATAATTTAACTATTTTTACAATGCCAATAGTTGCTTTAACTGGAGCCATATTTGCAGCTTCATTAATTTATATATTAGCATGGAATAAGGGGATTAAATCTTCTAGACTGCTACTAATTGGTATAGGAGTAAATATAGCATTTACATCATTACTTACGATTTTCCAGCTTAAATTTACAACACAAGAATTCAATAGAGTGATGGCTTGGACATCAGGAAGTATATGGGGTTCTAACTGGAAGTATGTAATGGCTATTTTACCATTTATATTAATATTAATGGCTCTAACAGTTTATAAATCTAGATATTTAGATGCACTAAACTTAGGAGATGAAGTAGCAACAGGTCTTGGTGTAGAAGTAGAAAAAGAAAGAAGAAAATTATTAATATATGCTGTTATCTTATCAGGAGTAGCCACTTCTGTAGCAGGTAGTATAGGATTTTTAGGACTGGTTGCTCCTCATATAGCTAGAAGATTAGTAGGACCAAAACATATAAAGTTAATTCCTACAGCAGCACTTATAGGTACTTTGATTTTATTAGTTGGAGATACAATATCAAGAAATATAATAGCACCTATGGAAATTCCAGTGGGAATAGTTGTAGCCATTATAGGTGTACCATACTTTATTTATTTAATGTTAGCAGAGTAGAAAGAAGGAGAAAAAATGACAGCTATAAGTACTAAAAATTTAAATATTTCCTATGGGAATTTAGATATAGTAAAAGATTTAAACTTAGAAATACCAAAAGGTAAAATAACTACAATAATAGGTGCTAATGGATGCGGTAAGTCTACAATTTTAAAAACTATCGCTAGAATAATAACACCTAAAAGTGGTGATATATTTATAAATAAAACAAATATAAAAGAACAATCTTCAAAAGATTTAGCTAAAACTATGGCAGTATTACCTCAAAGTCCTCAAGCACCAAAAGGTCTTACAGTAGAGGAGTTAATATCTTATGGAAGATTCCCTCATCAAAGAGGCTTTGGAAAGATGAAAAATGAAGATGAGGATATAGTAACTTGGGCCCTAGAAGTTACAGGAATAAAAGAATTTAGAGATAGACCAATAGAAGCTTTATCTGGAGGACAAAGACAAAGAGCATGGATAGCAATGGCTCTAGCTCAGCAAACAGAAATATTAGTTCTTGATGAGCCTACTACTTACTTAGACTTAGCTCATCAATTGGAAGTATTAAATTTATTAGAAGAATTAAATAAAAAACACGGAACAACAATTGTCATGGTTATACATGAATTAAATAATGCGGCAAGATTTGCTCATCATATGATAGGAATAAAAAAAGGAAAAATAGCTTGTGAGGGAACTGCTCATGAAGTTATGACTAAAGAAAACCTTAGAGAGTTATTTAATATAGATGCTGAAATCGTAGAAGATCCTAGATCTAAAAAGCCTGTATGTATAACTTATGATATGGTAGGATAGGTGATTAGATGGAAAATCAAGAATCATTAAGACATGAAAATATAAGTAAATTACTAGTAAAGTACTCAGTACCTGCCATACTTGCTATGATGGTTACCTCATTATATAACACAGTTGATAGAGCTTTTATAGGTTCTATGGAGAATGTAGGAGCTTTAGCCATATCAGGACTTGGTGTTACTATGCCACTTATGACAATCCTTGGAGCATTTTGTGTTGGTATAGCAGTTGGTGGAAGTACTAATGTATCTATTAAATTAGGTGAAAATAATAGAGAAGAAGCAGAACGAGTTATAGGAAGTACAGTGGCATTAGAACTTACTGTAGGTTTAGCTATGACGATATTAAGTATATTCTTTTTAGATAAGCTACTTTATGCATTTGGAGCTAGTGTTGATACAATAAAATATGCAAAAGAATATATGAGTGTAATATTTATGGCAGCATGGTTTAATCTACCGGGATTTGCTCTAAATAGTTGTATAAGAGGAGAAGGCAATCCAAAACTAGCAGCAAGAATGATGATAACTGCTTGTATTCTTAATATAATATTAGATCCAATATTTATATTTGGACTTAATCTTGGAATAAAAGGTGCAGCCATAGGAACAATAATAAGTCAGCTATTTATATGTACTTGGTCCACTTATTACTTTACTTTAGGCAAATCAAATTTAAAATTAAGATTAAAATATATTAAATTAGATAAGAAATTATTAAAATTAATAATAGCAATTGCCATGACTCCTTTCTTTATGGAAATGGCAGCAGGATCTATACATTTAGTTACAAATAAAGTATTAAAAATATATGGTGGAGATTTATCAATTGGTGCAATGACAGCAGTTACTTCCATATCATTAATGTTTTTAATGCCTATATTTGGACTAAGTCAAGGAATGCAAACTATAATTGCTTATAATCATGGAGCAAAACAACCTGAAAGAGGAAGAAAAACATTATTCCTTGGAATTTTATATGGAACAATCATATTAACTATAGGATTTATAGTGGTAAGATTATTCCCAGAAGTTTTTGTAGGCATATTTACAAAAGATGAAACTTTAATGAAGATAGCTGTAGAAGGAATAAAAATAAACTTAATTACTCTACCTATAGTTGGTGTATCGGTTCTAGGATCAGTTTACTTCCAATCTATAGGAGAAGCAAAGAAATCCATGTTTTTAAGTTTACTTAGACAAGTAGTTATATTAATTCCAGTAATACTTATAGTTCCAAAAATTTATGGGCTAAAGGGAGTATGGGCATCTCAACCAATAGCAGACTTCCTTGCCATGTTTATAGTTGGACTATTCTTATTTAAAGAATTTAAAAAAGATAAAGAACTTACAGAAAATTTATCTGCATAAAAAAATTCGCTTCGCTTAAGCCACTGCGTGGGCGCTACACTTCATGTCGCCAACGACTTTGTCCGTTGCTCAAGATAATAAGTTGAAAATTATATATTATCTACAAACCAGATAAAATATAATTTTCTTATAATTAAAAAATAAACCCTATGCAAGTAAGCATGTTTTATTATGATTACTACATAGGGTTTATTTTAGCTAAAGTTTTTAGTTATCATATAATTAAATTTAATAATCTTAAATTTAGATATCAGTTAAGAAGAAATATAAAAATTTATTATATAACAGAGAATGTATATCTTTCCTTTCTTGGGAAATGCAATATATATTCAACAGAACCATCTGAAAAAGTATTCTTATCATATTTGGGCATATTATCACAGAACCATACTTTAAGTGTGGACTCAGTATCATCTGTTTCTACTTCACGAAAAAAATTATTATCAAAAATATATATTCCTGCACAAGGATTATATATTTCTCTAGAGACTTCGTATTTTCTCATAGTTTCCTCCTTTAATATATATTAAAAATAACCTGTAATTTATAATTCAACGAAACACAAAAATTTCCTTCTAAAGAATAAAACACAAATAATGATAATTAATTATAAAAAAATGTAAAAAAAAATATACAATATCATAAAAATATGTTATAATTTATTTATAAAAAGCGAACTATTTTCGCTTAAAATAAATAAAACTTCGGAAAATTTAAGAAATATATTTAGTGTGAGGAAGAGAATGATTAAGAGAAATGGACAACGTATAGCAGCAATTGCTATGGCAGCAGCAATAATGGGTCAAAGTGTACAACCAATATTTGCTCTTGAAAGAGAAGAAGTATCTTCTCAAATTGAAATAGTTGAAACTGTACAAACTGAGAATGAAGAAGAAGTAACAGTTGAAGAAACTGAAACTGAAGAAGTAGTAGAATCTACAAATAATGAAAAAGAGAAAGTTGCTACTAATAGTACAATAGATTTCAAAGTATTAGCAACAAGTGATTTACATGCAAACTTAATGAACTATGACTACTATACAGGATCTGAAACTAATAACTCAGGTTTAGTAAAAGTAGCTACTTTAATAAAAGAGCAAAAAGCAAAAGCTAATAAATCTGATAAATCAAATGTAGATAACGTACTTTTAGTAGATAACGGAGATACAATACAAGGTACACCACTAGCAAACTTATATGCAGTTAAACAACCTGTTAAAGAAGGAGAAAAATACCCTGTATATGAAGCTTTAGAGTCTTTAGGATATGATATGACTACTATAGGTAACCATGAAGTTAACTACGGTATGGATTATATAAGACAAATAGTAAAAGCTAACTCTAGCATGGGAATGGTATGTGCAAACATAAGAAATGCAAAAACTGGAGATTTAGAATTTGATCCATATAAAATAATAGAAGAAACAGTTGTTGACTCTAATGGTCAAGAAAGAAAACTTAAAATAGGTGTTACTGGAGTAGTACCTACTCAAATATTAAATTGGGATAAATTAATATTAAATGATGAGATAGTTGTAGATGAAATGGATGAAAGTGTAAAAAAATACACTGACATAATGAAAAATCAAGAAGGTGCTGACATAGTAGTAGTTTTAGCACATACAGGTTATGGAGAAGAAACTACAGATGTAACTGGTGCTGAAAATGCAGGATATGCAATAGCTATGGTAGATGGTGTAGACGTAGTTGTAGGTGGACACGTACATAGAAGTGATAAAAAATATGTAAAACAAAAAGATGGAGACATCGTTCAATATGTTCAACCTTTAAATAACGGTAAAGAATTAGGTGTAGTAGACCTTAAAATAAATGTAATCGAAGATGAAAATGGTAATGTAAGCTATGAAATAAATGATGATGAAACTAAAATAAATAATTTATCAACAAAAAATATAGCAAACGATGTTGCAACTGAAAATGTAGTTAGAAAATATCATGAAGCTACAGATTCTTATGTTAATGAAAAATCAGGAGAAATAACTAAAGATATAAATAGTTTCTTTGCCTTAGTATCAGATAGTTCATCTATGCAAATAATATCAGATGCACAAAGAGATTATGTTGAAAATCTAATAAAAAATAATGATCCAGCTTTAGAGAAGTATAAAGATTTACCATTATTATCAGTATCAGCTCCTTTCAAAGCAGGAAGTAGCGCAGATAATTATGTAGATGTAAAAGCTGGTGGACTTGCTATAAGAGATTTAGCTAACTTATATAAATTTGATAATACAGTTACAGTTATAAAATTAACTGGAGCAGATGTAAAAGAATGGTTAGAGTTTAGTGCAAATATGTATAACACAATAGATCCTAACTCTACTGAAGAGCAAGATTTAATAAATAGAGATTTCCCAACATTTAACTATGATGTTATAGATGGTGTAGAGTACGAAATAGATGTTACTAAAGAACCTAGATATGATAAAAATGGAACTCTTATAAACGGAAATACTTCAAGAATATATAACTTAACTTATAATGGAAAACCATTAGATTTAAAACAAGAATTCTTAATAGCGACTAATAACTATAGAGCTGGTGGGAACTCATTCCCATGGCAAGGTAGACAAGAGATAGTTTATAGTTCTACTGATGAAACTAGAGATGTATTAAAAAATCATATAGAAGCTGCAGGTAAATATGAACCTACAATAGATAATAACTGGAAATTTAAAGCTATAGATACACAAGCGAAAGTATTCTTTACTTCTCATGAAAATGGTGTAAACTATTTAGATGAGAATCCTGCAATATCAACTGAAAAAGAAGTAGCAGGAACTAAATTATACAAATATAACTATGATTTAGCTTATGGATTAACTACTGATGAAGAAGTTCCAGAGCAACCAGAAAAACCAGAAGTACCAGGTGAGGAAGCTCCAGAGCAACCAGAAAAACCAGAAGTACCAGGTGAGGAAGCTCCAGAGCAACCAGAAATGCCAGAAGTACCAGGTGAAAATGAAACTCCAGAGTTACCAGGAGATACAGAAGAAGACAAAACAGAAGAAGATAAGCAAGAAAAACCAGAAAATTCTAACGAAGAAAATTCTAAACCAGAGAATAAGCCATCTAGTCCTCAAACAGGAGATGCTAGTATGATAGGTTATGCAGCTATGGGAATAGGTGCAGTAGCAGGATTATTTGCTATTAGAAGAAGAAAATAATTTAATTAAAATATAGACTCTCTAAGATATTTCTTAGAGAGTTTTTTAATTGTAAAAAATTTCTTATTTTTATAATTATAAGTATTGACTCTATACTTACTATAGACTTTATAATATACATTAGATTTTAAGTAGGAGGTATTTTATGGTTACGGAATTTTTAAGTTATGCAATACCATCATCTCTAGCAAATTTTATTTCTTCATTATATACAGTAATAGATGGAATATTTGTTGGACAAGGTGTTGGTGATACAGCTTTAGCTGCAGTTAATATAGTACTTCCTTTTACTGTTGTATTATTTGGAACAGCAAGTATGTTGGCAGTAGGTGGAGGAGCATTAGTATCAAAAAATGTTGGTGCTAATAATATAGATAAAGCAGTAGATATATTTAGACAAGTAATGAAATTATTATTAATTATATGTATAATTACAAGTTTAGTTTGTGTTATATTTCCAGAGCATATAGTAAGGATGCTTGGAGCAACAGATAATCTAGCCCCAATGGCAACAGAATATTTAAGATACTATGCTATATTTTGTACACCTAACTTAGTGGGAATAGTATTAAATTCTTTTGTGAGAAATGATAATAGACCAAAACTTGCCATGGTTTCTACTATAGCAGGGGCAATAACTAATATAGTTCTTGATTATGTGTTTATATTCCCTTTAGGAATGGGTATAAAAGGAGCAGCTATAGCCACAGGTTTAGGGCAAATAGTAACTGTTTCCATTCTTCTTCCTCATTTTATAAGAAAAAGAGGAGTATTAAGTTTTGGAAAAGTATCAATGGATAAAAATATAATAAAAGAAGTTACAAATATAGGATTCCCATCATTTCTTGGACAACTTAGTTTCTCCATAATAGTGTTCTTACACAATATGGCATTATCAAGTTATATGGGAGAAATAGGGATTTCAACTTATAGTATAATCAACTATATAACAACTAATATTTATATGGTTCTTTTAGGATTAACATTTGGTGCACAGCCACTTATAAGTTATAATTTCGGAAGAAAAGATAAAGAAAAGATGTTAGGATTTTACAAAGTTAATGTAATATCATCTTTAGTAGTTAGTATAAGTGCAGCAGCAGTATGTTATATATTTGGAACTTATATAGTTGGTATATTTACAACAGATGCTGAAGTTGCAAGCTTAGCATATAACGGATTAAAAATAGCATGTTTAGCTTATATAATAGGTAGTGTAAACTTAGACACTTTAGTATATTATCAAGCAGTGGAAATACCAAAGTTCTCAAACTTAATAAGTATATTCAGATCAATGGTATTTTTACCAGTATGTTTATTTGTATTACCAAGAATATTTGGATTAAATGGAATATGGGCAAGTGTATTAACTTCAGAAATAATAACTTTTGTAGTTATGTATATAATAGCTAATGTGAAAAAATATACTAATATTGTTTTAAATAAAGAAGTAGAAGTACTTGAAGAAGTAGTAAGTATATAGATATAATGAGGACATTAATATAAAGATTAATGTCCTTTTTAAATAAGAAATTAGAGTTATAGAATAAATTCCAAAATAGAAAGCAGGTGATAAAATGGGAAAATATTTATCTATTGGTCAAATGGGAAAATTAAATAATTTATCAGTTCAAACCTTAAGACATTATGAAAAAGTAGGAATATTAAATCCATCTTATATAAATGAAGAAACAGGATATAGATATTATTCTATGAAGGATTTTAATACTATAGATTTAATAAAACAATGCAAAGCCATGGGGTTATCTTTGGAAGAAATAAAAGAGGTAACTAATAATTATACTTCTTTGGAATCAATAGTAGAGATACTGGGCAATCAAAAGAAACTTATAGCAGAAAAGATAAAAGAATTGGAAACTATAAGAAATAAAGTTGAATCTTTAGAAAATAAGATAAACTTTTCTTTAAATCAAGGCATAAATAATATATTTATAAAATACAATGAGGAGCGGAAATTTATTCAATATAACTTTAAAGATAGATTTTCTGATGAATTTGAGATAAATCTAAGAAAAATTCTCTTAGAAGTAGAAAGAGATTATGAAAATATTAATGCAGAAATAGCTTTTTCAGTGAGTTATGAAAATAATAAAGCTGAATGTAAAAATGTTATGATAAATCTTGGTGAAAATGTTGATTATGAGGATGAAAAAATAATAACTATGGATGAAGGTAATTATTTGACTATGTACTTTGATGATACATATAGAGACTCGGGAAAATATTATACTAGAATCGTAGATTATATAAATAAAAATAAAATAAAAACTACTGGAGATTTTACAGAAATATATATAATGACTAGGGTTGGTAGTGATGGAAAAGAAAAATCTTTAGGTCAAATAGAAATTAAAATTTGTTAAAGATGGATCAAAAATCCATCTTATTTTTGTTATAAGAAGAACTATAAAAATATGTTTAGGAAAATGTTTTTTAGGTATATACAATAATAAGAAAATCTTAGTTAAAAAATTATCATAATAAGCAAATCAATAAACATTTCTAAAATATTAAATTTAAATAAAGATTATTTTTAGGGGGAATAGAAAAAATGGAATGTAATAGTTGTAAAATGTGTAAAAGCGCAGATGAAAGATTAGAAAAATTTGTAGCAAGTAAGGAATTTGACACAGCATTTCATAGAACTGAGACTCAAAAACAAAAATGTGGATTTGGTTTACAAGGAGTTTGTTGTAGACTATGTTCAAATGGACCATGTAGAGTAACACCTAAATCACCAAAGGGAATTTGTGGAGCAGATGCAGATACAATAGTAGCAAGAAATTTCTTAAGAGCAGTAGCATCTGGTTCAGCATGTTATATTCATGTAGTAGAAAATACAGCATTAAATTTAAGACATATTGGTGAGACAAAGGGAATAATCAAAAGTGAAAAAGCATTAAATTATTTAGCTGAAAAATTGGGAGTAAAAGCAGATGAGAAATATGAAAAATGCATTAAAGTTGCAGATGCAGTTTTAAATGATTTATATAAACCTAGATTTACAAAAATGGAACTTGTTGAAAAAATAGGATATGGACCAAGAGTAGAAAAATGGAAGGAATTAGGTATAATGCCTGGAGGATCTAAATCAGAAGTATTTGATGGAGTTGTTAAATCATCTACTAACTTAAATTCAGATCCAGTAGATATGCTAATGAGTTGTTTAACTCTTGGAATTTCAACAGGTCTTTATGGATTAACACTTACAAATCTTTTAAATGATATTATGCTAGGTGATCCAGTCATAAGAATGGCTCCAGTAGGATTTAGAGTAATCGACGAAGATTATATAAACATAATGATTACAGGTCATCAACATTCAACATTTACATCATTCCAAGAAAAATTAAAAGAAGTAGAAGTAGTAGAGCTTGCTAAGAGTGTGGGAGCAAAAGGATTTAGACTTGTAGGGTGTACATGTGTAGGTCAAGACTTACAACTTAGAGGAGAACATTATCAAGAAATATTTGCAGGTCATGCAGGAAATAACTTTACAAGTGAAGCAGTATTATCTACAGGTGCCATAGATATGGTAGTTTCTGAATTTAACTGTACTATACCAGGCCTTGAACCAATTGCAGATAAATTAAATGTTAAAATGGTATGTCTTGATGATGTAGCTAAAAAGAAAAATGCAGAATATATTTACTTAGATAGAAATAAATATGATGAAATAGATAGAAAGTTAATAAATGAAGCTTTAGAATCGTATAAAAATAGAAGAAGTAAAGTGAAAATAGATATACCTAAAGATCATGGATTCGATCAATCTTTAACTGGTGTCAGTGAAAAAAATCTAAAAGAATTCTTAGGAGATTCATGGAAACCGTTAGTAGATTTAATAGCAGATGGAACTATTAAAGGTGTGGCAGCAATAGTAGGATGTTCTAATATGACTGCTGGAGGACATGATGTTAATACTGTAGAATTGACTAAAGAATTAATTAAAAGAGATATATTAGTTTTATCTGCAGGATGTTCTACAGGAGGATTAGAAAATGTTGGATTAATGTCACCGGGAGCAGAAGAATTGGCAGGAGAAAATTTAAAAGCAGTATGTAAGAAGTTAGGTATACCACCAGTATTAAATTTTGGTCCATGTTTAGCAATAGGTAGACTTGAAATAGTTGCAACAGAACTTGCTGCATATTTAGGAATAGATTTACCGCAACTACCATTAGTTTTATCAGCACCACAATGGTTAGAAGAACAAGCCTTGGCTGATGGAGCATTTGGATTAGCTCTTGGACTTCCACTACATTTAGCACTACCACCATTTATAACAGGAAGTAAATTAGTTACAGAAGTTTTAACTGAAGGATTAAAAGATATAACAGGAGGACATGTAATAGTAAATCCAGACCCTAAATCAACAGCAGATGAACTAGAATCAATAATAATTGATAGAAGAGAAAAACTTGGGTTAAAGGAAGTGGAATCTTATGCATAGAATTTTAATTGATAAAGACTTATGTGAAGGTTGTAAAACTTGTGTACTTGCATGTATGTTGAGAAATAGTAATAAAGATGATATATATACTTTAGATTTAAGTAGTATAGATACAGAAAGCAAAAATCATATAGAAATAGATAAAAATAATAAGCCAGTACCTATATTTTGTAGACATTGTGATGAACCAGAATGTGTAATGACTTGTATGAGTGGAGCTATGACTAAGGATAAAGAAACTGGTATAGTTTCATATGATGAAAATAAATGTGGTTCTTGTTATATGTGTGTAATGTCATGTCCTTATGGAGTTTTAAAAGTAGATGATAGAAGTAAGCAAAAAATCTTAAAATGTGATTTGTGCAAAGATAAAGAAATTCCTAGATGTGTAGAAATGTGTCCAACAGGAGCAATTTATCTACAAAAGGAGGATGCTTATGCTAAGTAAATTTTTAAATAGTATCTTAAATAAAAAAGAAGAGGAAAATAATTATATAATACTAGGGGCATCAGCAGCAGGCATAAATGCAGTAAAAACTTTAAGAGAATTAGATGAAAATGCTAAAATAACAGTTATATCAAAAGACGAGAAGATATATTCTCGTTGTATGTTGCATCATGTTATAAGTGATCATAGAACTGTGGAAGAAATTAATTTTGTAGATGAAAATTTTATGATTAGAAATAATATAAACTGGTTAAAAGATATTACTGTAAAAAATATAGATACAAAAAATAAAATTATAGATACAGATAAAGGAAGTTTAAATTATGGAAAATTATTAATTGCCACAGGTGCATCAGCAAGTAAACCTCCAATAGAAAATATAGATAAAGGTAACTATATCTATTATTTAAGAAATATTGATGATGTTTATAAAATAAAAGAAAGAGCAAAAGATTGCAAGAAAGTAGCTATAATAGGGGCTGGTCTTACTGCTCTAGATGCTCTTATGGGATTATTAGAGCTAAAAAATGTAGAAGTATCTTTACTTTATAGAAAAAAATATTTTTTAAATAAACAGTTAGATTATTATAGTGCAAAAACATATGAGAATAAGTTTATAGAAGCAGGTGCGAAATTATATCCATCACAAACTTTTGAAAAAATAATTCTTCATGATAATAATGATATTAAAGGAATTAAGCTTGGAAGTGGAGATATTGTGGAATGCGATATGTTAATAGTTGCTACTGGAGTTAAGCCAAATATTGATTTTGTGAAAAATACACCTATAGAAACAGAAAAGGGAATATTAATAAACGATAAATGTGAAACAAATGTAAAAGATGTTTATGCAGCAGGAGATGTGGTAGGTAAAAACTCAATTTGGCCATTGGCAGTAAAACAAGGAATAGTTGCAGCATATAATATGATTGGAATAGATAAAGAATGTGATGATCACTTTGTGTTAAGAAATAGTATGAATTTCTTTGAAATACCAACAGTTTCCCTAGGAACAATTATACCTGCAGATGATACTTATGATGTTATAACTAGATGTGATAGAGAAGGATATAAGAAATTTGTTATTAAAGACGATATAATAAGAGGATTTATAGCTCAAGGAGATATTTCTTATACAGGACCAATTGCTTATTTAATAAAACATAAGGTTAAAATACCTAATTTAAAGGAAAGAGTATTTGATTTAGGATATGCTGATTTCTTCTCAATGAAAGAAAATGGAGAATTTCAATATAATGTATAATCATTAATAAAAAATGTGGTTGTCGCATGAACAAATAAAAATTTGCTCTGTGGCAGCCTTTTTCTGATGAGTTTGAAATAAATCTAATAAAGATACTTTTGAAGGAGAAAGAAAAAATCTCTGGGACAAATAGAGATTAGATTATTGTAAATTATTCATAATATAATAAAAAAATTAAAAATAAAAAAAGAATATTTTAGTGATGTATTAAAAATCATTAAAATATTATCTTTATTTTTTTATAATTTTTTATAATAAAACATTTTTATAAAAAATAAATTGTTTTATTATGTTAAATCTGTGGTTTAAAAAAAATTAGTCATATTAAAAAAAATAAATGTAGAATAAAAGGGAAATAAAAAAATAAAATGTAATTGCAAAAAAAAAATCATTGTGTCACAATAGTGTTAGATGATATGAAAACTAATCATTTTAAATCAAAGTAGTAATTATTGTAATAATATTTAACTATTGGAGAGAGTGTATTTCAATATAGTATACATTATTTCCAGGATGTGTAAAGATTAAAGGGGGAATAGAAATGAACAAAAGCTACCAAAATTTTAAGA
This sequence comes from uncultured Clostridium sp., assembly GCA_945871955.1. Classification (GTDB taxonomy): domain Bacteria; phylum Bacillota; class Clostridia; order Peptostreptococcales; family Peptostreptococcaceae; genus Terrisporobacter. The sequence continues at coordinate 79,691 of CAMBXR010000006.1, forward strand.
AAAGAGCAGGTAAGCTTGCTGTAGCTCTTACATTAGTAGGTACTACTGTAGCAGGTGGTATGGCTATAGGTGCAGATGGAGTAGATGCAGCTACAGTTAAAAGTGGTTATGCTAGTACTGCAGTATATTTAAGAAAATCAGCTAGTACAAAATCTGCTAAATTAGCTACAATTAAAAAAGGTGCAAAAGTAACTATATTAAAAACATCAGGAAAATGGTTAAAAGTTAAATACAATGGAAAAACTGGATATGTTTATAAAACATATGTAAAGAAAACATTTACTACAAAAGACTACTCAGGAAAATTTAAACTAAAAACAGATTTAAATGTTAGAAAGGGACCAGGAACTAGCTTTGTAAAAGCCGGAACATTAAAGAAAGGTACAGTAGTAACAGTTAAAGGTAAAACTTCTAATGGATGGTATACAATAACTTATAAGGGAGCAACAAGATACATATCAGCATCAAGTAAATATTTAACTAAATATGTTGCACCAACACCAACACCACAACCAGATCCAACTCCAGAAAAGCCTTCTACTAATACAAAACCAGTTATAGCTGTTGATAGTGCTTATCAAGTAAAACAAAATGGAAGTTTTAAATACAGTGATTTAAAAGCTACAGCATTTGATAAAGAAGATGGTGAATTAAAAATATCATACAGTGGTGAAGTAGATACTAAAACAGTAGGAAAATATAAAGTAACATTAACAGTAACAGATTCAGATAAAAATACAACTACAAAAGAGGTTGTTGTATCTGTTGTTAGAAATCTTAGACCTATGATAAAAACTCCATATAGCCAAACTGGATATGTAGTAGAAGAAGATAAACCATTTGATGTATCAGATTTAAAAGTAACTGTAAGTGATGTTGAGACTCCAGATGATGTTACAGTTACTTATACTATAAAAGATAATGCCGGAAAAGTAATAAAAGAAGTTCCAACATATAAGCCAGGTAAATTTACTGTTAAAATAAATGCAGTAGATGGAGATGGAGTAGAAGCATATGAAGTTAATGTACCAGTAGAGGTTGTTCAAGATAAAGCGCCTACACTTAATTTTAAATATGATGCTAAATTCATAGAATCTAAATCAAGTGTATTAAAAGTAGATAAAGGTACTGATACTGTAACAGTTGAAGAAAAAGAGGACTTTACTATAAGTGACTTAAAACAAATATTTAATGCAGTAGCTACTGATGGTTATACTAGTGTAGTTGATGAACATGATATAACAAATTCTATAGAAGTTATAACAACAGAAGCTAAATTAAAAGATATGTTAAGTAAACCAAATGAATCTGGATATGATATAAAATTCCAAGTTTCAGATAATAATAAGGCTAAATTTAAAACAGTTAAACTTATTGTAAAAGCTAATAATAAACCAGAAATAAGATTTGATAATAATAGAGTTACAGATGCTCATCATGCTGACAAATATGACAAGATATATAGAATACCATTAAATCAAAAATTTAATGTAGCAGAATTAAAAGCTTCTGTAAAAGATATAAATGCTGCAACAGGTAAAGAAAACCCAGGTGTTAAACTTGAATCAAATATCTATGATAATGAAGTTAAAACTAATCAAGTGGGAACAACTGTATTAACATTCAAAGCTACAGATAATAAGGGAGCTGAAAGTGTAGTAAAAGTAGCTGTTGAAGTTTATGACTATAAAGATAATGCATCAGCACCAGTAATAACATTTGGAGAAGGAACAAAAGTAGTAAATGATGTATTAGAAATACAATGTGAAGAAAATAAAACAATGACTTTAGGTGAAATAAAAGATATGGTAAAAGCGGTAGCAACAGATGAAGATGGAAAAGCACCTTCAATGAATTATCAATTATTTGATACAAAATACAATCCAGACAAACCATTAAATGATATAGATGCTGGTGTATTAGGTTATAAATATACTTTCAGAATTACAGCTACAGATAATGGAGATTCACAAGGACAAAATCAAAAAACTACTGTAAAAGATGTAACTATAGTAATTGTAAATAAATAATAACTATATTATTCCTTAGGTAATAATAAAATATAGTTTAAAATTAAGAGAAGTTATGATATAAAGAACTTAAATTATTATATCATAACTTCTTATTGTTTAATAATAAATATATAATTAAAGTAAAGGCATGTATTTTAACATGTCTTATTTTTATATTAAAAGATAATAATATAATGTAAATTATATTTAGTAAAGTAGCTACATAATTTATTAATGAAAGATCTAATAAAATAAGGAGGTGTTTTATTGAAGTTAAAAAGAAGAAGTATAATTATCTTAATTATATTGTTTATTTTTATAGTTTTACTTTTGGCTGTAATTTATGAATGCAAGAATATAAATAATAAAAAATCTTCCATAGATATTGATGTGGATACAAGCTTAAATCTTCCAAAAGAGCAAATGCAATACTTGCAATCATTAGTGGGTTTAGAATCAAAGAATATAAAAATACTAGATAATCCTTTAAGAATAGAAGGAAGTTTTTATATTCCAGAAGAAACTATACTAACCTTTATAAATCATTATTTGGAAAGCTCCAACAATAAAGATATTACAAATCTAAATATTACAATAAATAAAAATGCTTTAACTATATCAGGTCAATATAAGCTACTTACATACCTTAAAACACCAATTGATATAGATATATTACCTACTATTACAAAAGACAAAAATCTTAAACTCAATTTAAAGGATATAAGATTATTAAATTTAAGTTTAAATGAGAATATTATAGATGCTGTAATTGATAGTTGGTTTTCTGATTTAGAAAATATTTCTGTAGACAGAGGAGATGTTATAATAGATA
>CAMBXR010000007.1 GCA_945871955.1 uncultured Clostridium sp.
TCTTGGAGGAGCTGTAGTTAGTGACTCTATAAAAATAGGTGGAGATAAATTTGATACATCGATAGCTGAATATATCAAGAAAAAACATAACCTTCTTATAGGAGAAAGAAGTGCTGAAAAGCTTAAAATAGAAATAGGAACAGCTAAAAAAGATAGTGAAGAAAGAACTATGAAAATTAGCGGAAGAAACATAATTAAAGGATTACCTGAAACTATAGAAATTAGTTCAGTGGAAATAGCGGATGCCCTAGAAGACTGTATAAAACAAATAATCGCTGTAACTAGAGGTGTATTAGAAAAAACACCACCAGAGTTAGCAGCTGATATAAGTACATCTGGTATAGTAATGACAGGTGGAGGAGCATTATTAAGAAACTTAAATAAAAGGATAGAAGAATCAACAGGAATTAAAGTAATAGTTGCTGATGAGCCATTATCTTGTGTTGCAAGGGGAACAGGAGCATCACTAAGTACTTTAGACTTATTAGAAACTGGCGGAACATTTAAAAAAAGAAATAAAAAATAAATAAAAATAGCTATCATCTTAAAATTATAATTATGGTGATAGCTATTTTTTATCTAATTAAAAATAATTAACGAGTTTCTAAGTTGATAGCAAAATTGATAAAGCTATACTTTCAGCTAATTCTAAAATAAAATTTAGTCTAACATTATTAAATGAAAACCTATTATTTTCATCTACTTTATCTACAATACCTACAATTGAATGTGATCCAATTTGTGGGAGTTTTTTACCTACACCTTTGCCAGGAAGTATGGGTCCCTTTCTAATCTGTATATTACCTATATTATTTATAGAACCTAAACAGGCATCAATTGCTAAAAATTCGCTGTTAGGATGTTTTTCTTTTATTTGATCAATGGATTCATATATATTTAAGGCATGAATAGGATTATCTAGGGTACCGTAAACAGGGTATTTAAAGTCGCTATTTTTTAACATAGTACCGACTAAAGGACCTAAAGCATCTCCTATAGCACGATCTGTTCCTATACAAATAACAACAGTATTTTCATTAATTATATCTTTGAGTATTAAGCTTAATATTTCTACAACATTTTCCTTTTGGTAATTTACTTTGGCTAAATACATAGGAACTTACCTCCCATCAAAAATATATGAACTATATTATTAAAAAATACATAACTTTAAAATACATAAAGATACTTATATATAATTATATGATGCAATGTTCTAAATTGTTCATTAAATAAATAAATTCTTGACATAATATAGAAAAAGGTTTATTATATACTTACAAAAAATAAAATAAAAATATGTGTAATTTATTATTACACCTTATCAAGAGAGGCAGAGGGACAGGCCCTGTGAAGCCCAGCAACCACTCCTATTAGGGGACGGTGCTAAATCCTACTTAACGGAAACGTTAGAGAGATGAGGTTATTTAATTATAATTTTGGGATTATTGGCCTCTTCTGTTAAAGAAGAGGTTTTTTTATATAAAAAATAAGGTGGTAATTAAGAATATACACTATAAAGGGAGGAACAACAATGTCAAAACATTTATTTACATCAGAATCAGTAACTGAAGGACATCCAGATAAGATGTGCGACCAAATTTCAGATGCTATATTAGACGCTTTATTAGAAAAGGATCCATTATCAAGGGTAGCATGTGAAACTACAACTACAACAGGGTTAGTATTAGTAGCTGGGGAAATATCTACAAATGCATATGTAGATATACAAAAACTAGTTAGGGATACAGTAAAAGAAATAGGATATACAAGAGCTAAGTATGGCTTTGATAGTCAGACTTGTGCTGTTATAACTGCTATAGATGAGCAATCATCAGATATAGCTATGGGTGTTGATGAGGCATTAGAAAGTAGAACAGGGGAGCAAACAGAAGAGGAAATAGAAGCAATAGGAGCAGGTGACCAAGGAATAATGTTTGGATTCGCTTGTAATGAAACTCCAGAGTTAATGCCACTTCCTATATCTTTATCACATAAACTAGCTAGAAGATTAACAGAAATAAGAAAAGAGAATATAGTTGACTACTTAAGACCAGATGGTAAAACTCAAGTAACAGTTGAGTATGAAGGAAATAAACCTGTAAGAGTACATACTATATTAATATCGACTCAACATAGTGAACATGTGGATAATGATACTATAAGAAGAGATTTAATAGAATTAGTAATAAAAGAAGTTATACCAGCAGAATTATTAGATGATGAAACTAAAATATATATAAATCCAACTGGAAGATTTGTTATAGGTGGACCTCAAGGTGATACTGGTTTAACAGGAAGAAAAATAATAATAGATACTTACGGTGGATATGCTAGACATGGTGGAGGGGCGTTCTCAGGAAAAGATCCAACTAAAGTTGATAGATCTGCTGCTTATGCTGCAAGATACGTTGCTAAAAATATAGTAGCTGCTGGACTTGCTGATAAGTGTGAGATAGAATTGGCTTATGCTATAGGTGTAGCTAGACCATTATCTATATTTGTAGATACTTTTGGAACTGGAAAAGTATCTGAGGAAGAATTAGTTCAACTAATCAACAAAAACTTTGATTTAAGACCAGGTGCTATAATAAGAGATTTAGATTTAAGAAGACCTATATACAAACAAACAGCTGCTTATGGTCACTTTGGAAGAACTGATGTAGACTTACCATGGGAAAGAACTGATAAAGCTGAAATATTAAAAGCTCAAGCTTCAGTAAAATAATTTAAATTAATACAAATGATAAAGAGTTGTATTTTGCAACTCTTTATTTTTTTTATGTTAAATGATAACATAAAATATATTTAGAATAGTTATAATTATAAAAAGATAGCTAAATAAATAATATTAGGAGAAGTAAGATGGAAAAAATACAAGGAATGGTTAGTGATATAGTTTTTAAAAATGAAGAAAATGGATATACCATAGCCAATTTGGCTAATGAAAATGATGAAATAACTATAGTAGGATGTATGCCAACATTATCTGTAGGAGAGAGTATAGAGGTAGAGGGAAAATGGGTAAATCATAAAGTATATGGTTCTCAATTCGAGGTGCAAAGCTTTATACCAGTTACGCCATCTTCCCTAGAAGGTATATATGTATACTTATCATCTGGAATGATTCATGGAATTGGTGAAAAGATGGCTAAAAGAATAGTAGATAAATTTGGTGTTGATACTTTAGATGTTATTCAAAATACTCCAGAGAGACTTACTGAAGTAGAGGGAATAGGAAGTAAAAAAGTAAAACAAATCCAAGAAAGCTATGAAGAAAATAGAGAGTTGAGAAATATAATTATACAGCTATCTCCTTACGGAATAACTCCTAATTATTGTTTAAGAATATATAAAAAGTATAAAGATAAAGCAATTGAAATAATAAATAAAAATCCATATAGATTGGCAGAAGATGTGAGGGGAATAGGATTTAAAATAGCAGATGATATTGCTAGTAAAATTGGTATAGATAAATACTCATCAGATAGAATAATGCAAGGTATTATATTCACACTAAACCAAAGTTTAGCCAGCGGTCATACTTATTTGCCTAAAAGAGTATTAGTAGATCAATCGGTTAAAATTTTAGGTGTTGAGCCTAAATATGTGGAAAATGGAATAATGGATTTAGCATATAATCAAAAAGTACATTTAGAAAATAAAAATGGTGAGATTTTAGTTTACTTAATGATGTATTATATTTGTGAAAATGGAGTATGTAAAGAAATTATAAAATTATCACAACATGAAATCAAAGACTTACATATAAATATAGAAGAAGAAATAAAAATAGTTGAAAAAGAAGATAATATAAATTTAGCTAAAAATCAAATTGAAGCAGTGAAAGAAGCTATAAATAATGGAGTTACTATTATTACAGGTGGACCTGGTACAGGAAAAACTACAACTATTAATACTATAATAAAAATATTTGAAAATAATGATCAGAAGGTAGTACTTTGTGCTCCAACAGGTAGAGCAGCAAAAAGAATGAGTGAAACATCAAATAAAGAAGCCAAAACTATACATAGATTACTAGAGATGGGATTTGCTACTGATAGTGATGAATTAATTTTCTTTAAAGATGAAGAAGACCCAATAGATGCAGATGTAATTATATTAGATGAAGCATCTATGGTTGATATTATATTGATGTACAATTTGTTAAAAGCAGTAAAACTAGGTACTAGACTACTTTTAGTTGGAGATAGTGATCAGTTACCATCTGTAGGCGCAGGAAATGTTTTAAAGGATATAATCGATTCAGGTGTAATAAAAACAGTAAGACTAAATGAAATATTTAGACAAGCTAGAGAAAGTATGATAGTAGTAAATGCGCATAAAATTAATAATGGAGAGCCGCTATTTTTAAATGTGAAAAATAAAGACTTCTTCTTTCTAAGAAAAAATACAAATGAAGAAATCATAAATGAAATAATAGGATTAGTGAGTGAAAGACTTCCTAAATTTTATAAATTTGATAAATTGAAAGATATACAAGTATTAGCATCTATGAGAAAGGGAGATTTAGGTGTTAATAATTTAAATATAGAATTGCAAAAATATCTTAACCCACCTGAAAAGTATAAACAGGAAGAGCAGTTTGCTAAAAGAACCTTCAGAGTAGGTGATAAGGTTATGCAAATTAGAAATAATTATACAAAAAAATGGGAAACTGAAGATAAAAGTGATAGTGGAGAAGGTATATATAATGGGGATATTGGCTATATATTTCATATAGACAAAGATAAGAAGACAGTTTATGTACTTTTTGATAAAGTAAAACTTGCTTCTTATAAATATGATGAATTAGACGAACTCGACCATAGTTTTTGTACTACAATTCACAAAAGTCAAGGTAGTGAGTTTCCTGTAGTAGTTATACCTATAGTTTGGGCACCACCAATGCTTTTAAGTAGAAATCTACTTTATACAGCAGTAACTAGGGCTAAAAAATTAGTTGTTTTAGTTGGTGATGTAAGATATCTTGAACAAATGATTAAAAATAATAGAATAAACGACAGATACTCTAACTTATCATATAAATTAAATAGATTTATAAAAGAAGGGTTGTTAAGTAAATAATAATGAAATCTTTATCAAAGTTAATTCCAAAAGATTTAAAAGAAATAATAAGGTTATTAATAAATTATGTCTATCCAAGAAATATAACTTGTATAATTTGTGATAATCCTATAAAACTAAATAATACTTATTCTCTTTGTAGAGATTGTTATAAACAGTTACATTTTATCTTAGATGGATGTAATAAATGTGGAAAACCAATTATAAATTTTAACTTGGAAAGAGAAAGTTTAATAACATGTAACTACTGTTATAATAAAACTTTTTACTTTGATAAAGTTATTTCTTGTATTGCTTATGATGATATAAGTAAAAAACTAATATTAGATTATAAATATAGAAGTAAGACTTATTTATGTAGATATATAGCCGAAATTATGAAGGAAAAGTTTTTGTTGGAGAACATTGAAGCGGACTATATACTCTATGTTCCCCTACATAAGAAAAGACTTAGAAAAAGAGGATTTAATCAAGCAGAGAAAATTGCTAAAAAACTAAGTGAGCTAATAGACATACCTGTATTAGATTGTGTTATTAGAGTGAAAAATACAAAGAGATTATATAATATGGATAAAAAATCTAGGCAAAAAGAATTAAAGAATGGATTTGATGTAAAAGATAATATCTACTTAATAAAAAATAAAAATGTGATATTAATTGACGATATTTTTACTACAGGCTCTACAGTCAATGAAATATCGAAATTGTTAAAATTAAATTCTGTTAATAATATTTATATATTTACCTTACTTACAACTTATGCAGATTCATATATTAAGGAATAAAATTCTATTGACATAATTGCTATTAGCATTTAAAATATTAATTATGTTTCAGGTCTGTGGTTGAAAGTCCAAGCCAGACGCAGGCGAAAGGATCCACGTAAGTTAACTCTAAAAATGGGGTTAATGATCATGGTGCGTCTTAGATGTAAGACCTACCGATATTAAAATCGAGATGGTTAGTAGTGCGGCAAACCCAAGCGAAAGCTGCAGTAGGCGAGTGTGGGGTCAAAGACCAGGTCAGCTGAAACGATAAAGTACCTATTAGGTGCTTTTTTTTTATGCTAATTAAACTTCATAGAATATTGACCGAGCTTAAATAATAATTAAATTTCTATAAAAATAAATCTATTTATAAAAAAAACTGATAGATATTAATAAAAATGCATAATATAGAAATATATATCTATATTAATTAAAGTTTGCTAATATATACTATTAAAATAAAAAATTAATTTATATTAATGAAATTAAATAATTAACAACTTATATACATTATGTGTGGATAAATTTAAATTGCGAAAATAAGATAATATACACGATTATCGGAGTTATCAACAAAGTTATTAACATTATCCACGGGTGTGTTAATTAATAATCCACATTATTATAAAATAAATAAAATAATATATAAAACTACTTTTTACAACAGTATATAAAGAAATAAAAAGTTAATACTAAAAAAGGGAAAATGATATTAATATAGAATATATTATTTAAGTACATAAATACTAATACATAAAGTAAGGCATATTATCAATAATGTTTTACATAAGCGAAGGGAGATGTTCTTATGAAAATAATAATATCAGGAAAAAAATTAGAGCTTACAGATGGAATTAAAACTGCTATAGAAGATAAGTTAGGAAAGTTAGACCGTTATCTTCATCCAGAAACTGAAGTAAAGGTAACTGTAAGTGCAAGAAAATCAGCTCAAAAAATAGAAGTAACAATAATCCCTATAAGTGGACCAATTATTAGAGCAGAAGATAGTGAAGAAAATTTATATGCTGCAATTGATGTGGTTTATGACAAACTTAAAAAGCAAATAAGAAGATATAAAAATAGACTACAAGATAGACATCAATCTAAGGATGAAAGTATTAGATTCCAAACTGATGAAGGGTTTGAAGAAGATGAAGAAAACTTAGATATAGTAATAGAAAGACGTAAAAAATTTGATATGAAGCCAATGAGTCCAGAAGAGGCTGTATTACAAATGGAACTAATAGAGCATGGATTCTATATGTTTAGAAATATAGATAGTGATGAAATATCTATAGTCTATAAACGTGAAGATGGTGGATATGGCTTAATTGAACACGAATAGTATAATTACTTATTAAGAATATTCAGGGTTATCGATAATTTTATCGATAGCCTTTTTAAGTTAGTAAATAAAAGGGGGAAGGATTTTTGGTAGAAATATTACTTATTATAGTGATAATACTTTTAATTATAAATATAGCACTTACCTTCAAAAGACCTAATGGTACAAATCTAGAAAAAATAAATAATGATATAGAAAAGAAATTTAATAATATGGAAAATTACTTTAGACAAGAATTCTATGCAAACAGAGAAGAGTCAAGACGAAATGAAAAGGAAAATAGACAGGAAATTAAAGTTTCTATGGATAGTTTAATATCTTCTATATCTAGAAACATTATGAATTTATCAACATTTCAACAAAATCAATTTGAGATAAATTCGAAAAACATGGATAATACTTTGAACTCTTTTAATGAAAATATGATAAAAAGTTTAGATAACCTTGCACAACTACAAAATGAAAAATTAAGTCAACTAACAAAATCCACAGAAGACAACTTAGAAAAAATGAGAATAACAGTAGATGAAAAATTACAAAGCACTCTTGAAAAAAGATTAGGGGAATCTTTTAAGATGGTTAATGATAGGCTAGAACAAGTATATAAAGGCTTAGGGGAAATGCAAAATTTAGCTACTGGAGTTGGGGATTTAAAAAAAGTACTTTCTAATGTTAAAACTAGAGGAGTACTTGGAGAAATTCAACTGGAACATATATTAGAACAATTTTTAGGACCAGAACAATATGATAAAAATGTTATAACTAAGAAAGGATCTAGGGATACTGTAGAATTTGTTATAAAACTTCCTGGAAAAGATGAGACAAAAGAAACAATATATTTACCTTTAGATGCAAAATTTCCTTTAGATATTTATAATAAACTAATAGATGCTTATGATGAAGGAAATCAAACTACAATAGATTCAGCATCAAAGGAACTAGAAAAGTTTATAAAAAAATCGGCTAAAGATATTAGGGATAAATATATTGATCCACCTAATACAACGGAATTTGGTATTTTATTTTTACCAACAGAAGGTTTATATGCAGAAGTTATTAAGAGACAACAATTAGTAGAAGATTTACAAAGGGATTATAAAATCAATATAACAGGTCCTACAACATTAATAGCTCTGTTAAATAGTTTACAAATGGGATTTAAAACTTTAGCTATAGAAAGACATTCCAGCGAAGTTTGGAAAGTTCTTGGAGCAGTTAAAACAGAATTTTCAAAATTTGAAACAGTATTAAATGCAGCTCAAACTAAAATAAATCAAGCCAGCTTGGAAATTGATAAGTTAGTAGGAACTAGAACAAGACAGATTAATAGAAAATTACAAAGTGTGGAACAATTAAGTAATGATGAATCTTATGAATATATTGCTTCATCAAAAGATAATGAAATTTAAATAAAAACTACAAAGTAGTAAAAAATATAGTAAATAAGAATGATTCTAAATAATAAAGTTAATATTTAATATTAAATAATGGTTTTTTATGTTAAAATGTATAATAGCATAAATATACAATGAGGAGAGATGCATAGAATGGGTTTTTTAGATAATTTATTCAACATGGCTGATAAAAAAGAATTAAAAAATTTCACTAAATTAGCCGAAAAAATTGATGCAATGGAACCAAGGTTCGAGTCTATGAGAGACAAAGAGCTTAAAAATATGACTAATGAATTTAAAGAAAGATTAGCAAACGGAGAAACATTAGATGACATATTACCAGAGGCTTTTGCAGTTGTTAGGGAAGCATCTAAGAGAGTTTTAGGGCTTAGACAGTATAATGTTCAGCTTATAGGTGGTATGGTACTTCATCAAGGTAGAATAGCCGAAATGAGAACTGGTGAAGGTAAAACTTTAGTTGCAGCAGCACCAGTCTACTTAAATGCCCTTGAAGGTAAAGGTGTACACGTTGTTACAGTAAATGATTACTTAGCAAAACGTGATAAAGAGGAAATGGGTAAAGTTTATGAATTCTTAGGATTAACAGTAGGGGTTATAGTTCATGGACAAACACCAGAAGTTAGAAGAGCACAATATAATTGTGATATTACATATGGAACTAATAATGAATACGGATTTGATTACTTAAAAGATAACATGGTAATTCATAAAGAACAAAGGGTTCAAAGGGAATTAAATTATGCAATAGTGGATGAGGTTGACTCTATATTAATAGATGAGGCAAGAACACCACTTATAATATCAGGACCTGGAGACAAATCTACACACTTATATACAGATGCAAATACATTTGTATTAACATTAAAAGCTCCAAGTAAAACAGAACAAGAAAAAACTAAAGAAGAAAAAGAAGCACATTTCTCAGATGGAGATTATGATATAGACGAAAAACAAAAATCTGCTTCATTAACTGAATCAGGAATTAAAAAAGCAGAAGTTTACTTCAATGTTGATAATATAACTGATATAGAACATACAGAATTATATCATCATATAAATCAAGCATTAAAAGCACATGCGGTAATGAAAAAAGACGTAGACTATGTATCTAAAGACGGAGAAATCGTAATAGTTGATGAATTTACTGGACGTTTAATGTTTGGTAGAAGATATTCAGATGGACTACATCAAGCTATAGAAGCAAAAGAAGGATTACACGTACAAAGAGAATCTAAAACTCTTGCAACTATAACATTCCAAAACTACTTTAGAATGTATAAAAAACTTGCTGGTATGACTGGTACTGCGAAAACTGAAGAAGAAGAATTTAAATCAATATACAAAATGGATGTTGTTGTAGTTCCTACAAATAAACCAGTTCAAAGAGAAGATTTACCAGATGTAGTTTATAAAAATGAAAGAGGTAAATTTAATGCAGTTGCAGAAGATATACTAGAAAGACATAAGAAACAACAACCAGTTCTAGTTGGTACTGTTTCTATAGATAAATCAGAAAAACTTTCTCAAATACTTAAGAGAAAAGGTATAAAACACGAAGTATTAAATGCGAAAAACCATGAAAAAGAAGCTGAAATAGTTGCACAAGCTGGTAGACTTGGTGCAGTAACAATAGCTACAAATATGGCTGGTCGTGGTACTGACATAATGCTTGGAGGAAATCCTCTATTCTTAACAAAAAAAGAATTAAAAAGACAAGGATTTACTGATGCTACAATAAAAAGAGTAGATACTCATATTGAAGAATCAGAATTAGAATTAGATGAAGAATTAGCAAAAGCTAAACATATTTTTGATGATTTATATGAAAAATATAAAGAACAAGCTAAGAAAGAACAAGAAGCTGTTAGAGCAGCAGGTGGTTTAGCTATAATTGGTACAGAAAGACATGAGTCTAGAAGAATCGATAATCAGTTAAGAGGTCGTTCTGGACGTCAAGGTGATCCAGGAAGTTCAAGATTCTACATAGGATTAGATGATGAACTTATGAGATTATTCGGTAGTGAAAGAATGCAAGGTATAGTTGAAAAAATAGGTTTAGAAGAAGATATGCCAGTTGAACATAAAATGTTAACTAAATCTATAGAAAATGCTCAAAAGAAAGTTGAAGGAAGAAACTTCGGTATAAGAAAACACGTTCTTCAATATGACGATGTTATGAATAAGCAAAGACAAGTTATATATGATGAGAGAGGAAGAGTGTTAGAAGGCGAAGATATAAATAATCAAATTCAAAATATGATACAAGATATTATAGCTGATGCCGTTAATGCTTATGTTGGTGATAATGGCGTAGAATTAGAAAACTTAAAATCATACTTATATGGATTATTTATGCCAAAAGAAAGTTTAGAATTAGAAGAACTAAAAGAATTAAATGGAAAAGATTTAAGTGATAAAATCTACGAAATAGCTCATGATATATACAGAGAAAAAGAAGAAGTAATAGGTTCTGATAGAATGAGAGAAGTAGAAAGAATTATACTTCTTCAATGTGTTGATAATCACTGGATAGACCATATAGATGCTATGGATCAATTACGTCAAGGTATAGGTCTTCGTGCCCTAGGACAACAAGATCCAGTTATAGCATACAAAATGGAAGGATTTGATATGTTTGATGATATGGTTAAACATATTCAAGAAGATACAGTAAAATATTTATTTAATATAACTATTGAACAACAACCAAAAGAAAGAAAATCTATAGTAGATGTTGATACATTATCAGCACCAAGTGATAAAGAAGATAAATCTCCTGTAGTTAAAGAAAAAACTGTAGGAAGAAATGAAACTTGTCCTTGTGGAAGTGGTAAGAAATTCAAACATTGCTGTGGAAAATAGTTTGGAGGTTCAAATGCTAAATGAACAAGAATACAGACAACAATTACAAATAATGTCTGCAAATTTACAAGATTTGAGGGTTTCTCTTTGACATAGATGGACTGAATAAGGAAATTGAATCATTAGAGAAAGAAATTTCAAAGCAAGAGTTTTGGAATGATAATGAAAGAGCTCAAAAGATATTACAAAAAAATAAATCTTTAAAAGATACTATAGAAGAATATGAAAGTTTACAAAATGGCCTTGAAGAAATAGAAATATTACTAGAAATGGCATTAGAAGAGGGGGATGATTCTATTGAAAAAGAAATAGAATCATCTATCCAAAATATACGAAATGAATTAGATAAGATAAGGATAAAAACTTTATTAAATGGTGAATATGATAAAAATAATGCCATATTATCCATAAATGCAGGTACTGGAGGATTAGATGCCCAAGATTGTGCACAAATTCTTCTAAGAATGTATACAAGATGGGCAAATAATAAAGGATATAAAATTAAAACTTTAGATTACTTACCAGATACTGAGGCAGGAATAAAAAGTGTTACCTTACTTATTGAGGGCATAAATGCTTATGGATATTTAAAAAGTGAAAAAGGTGTCCATAGAATAGTAAGGATATCTCCTTATGATACATCAGGAAAAAGACATACTTCCTTTGTATCAGTAGATATTACTCCAGAATTAGATGATGATATTGATGTTCAAATAAATCCGTCAGATTTAAAAATTGATACTTATAGAGCATCTGGTGCTGGTGGACAACATGTAAATACAACAGATTCTGCTGTCAGAATAACTCATATACCTACAGGAGTAACTGTTCAGTGTCAAAATGAAAGATCTCAGTTATCAAACAGAGAGACAGCTATGAAAATGCTAAAAGGTAAATTAATTCATCTGAAAGAATTAGAACAAAAAGAAAGAATAGAAGATATACAAGGTAAGTACTCTCAAATTACTTGGGGTAGCCAAATTAGATCCTATGTTTTTCAACCTTATAAATTAGTAAAAGACCATAGAACAAATTGTGAAGTAGGTAATGTTGATAGTGTATTAGACGGAAATATAGATTTATTTATAAATGAGTATTTAAAAATGAACAAAGTTAATAAATAATTAAAACATAGGGCTTGAGAATTTTATTCTTAAGCCTTATTTTTAGAAAGAAGGTTTAAATTGAATATAAGTGAGATTTTAAGAAAAGAGTTTAGCCTAAAAAATGAGCAAGTAGAAAATGTTATAAAGTTAATAGACGAAGGAAATACAATACCTTTTATCGCCAGATATAGAAAAGAAATGACTGGTGAAATGAGTGATGTAATTTTAAGACAATTTAATGATAGATTAACTTATTTAAGAAACTTACAATCAAGAAAAGAAGATGTTCAAAGAATAATAGAAGAACAAGGAAAATTAACAGAAGAAATAATTGAAAACCTAGCGAAATCAAATACACTTCAAGAAGTTGAAGATATTTATGCTCCATTTAAACAAAAGAAAAGAACAAGGGCTACTATAGCTAAGGAAAAGGGATTAGAAGATTTAGCTTTATTAATTTTAGAAAATAACATTGATGATATAAATAAAGTGTCAGAAAAGTTTATAAATGAAGAAAAGAAAGTTTTATCAGTGGAAGATGCCCTTAAGGGAGCAAATGATATAATTGCAGAGATAATTTCTGATAATGCTGAAATAAGAAAGCATATAAGAGAAAATGCTTTAAAATATGGAGTTATAGTAACAAAAAATGCTAAGGATGAAAAATCTGTTTATGATATGTACTATGATTTTAGCGAAAGAGTAAGTAATATGGCATCTCATAGGGTTCTTGCTATAAACAGAGGAGAAAAAGAAGAGTTTTTAAAAGTTAAGTTAGAAATAGATAATGATAGAATTTTAAAATATATTGAAAATCAATACATAAATAAAAATAATTTTAAAAATAAAGAAATAATAGTTTCTGCTATAGAAGATGCATACAAAAGATTAATTTTCCCATCTATAGAAAGAGAAATTAGAAATTATTTAACAGAACTGGCTCAAGAAAGAGCTATAAGTGTATTTGGGGAAAATATAAAAAATCTTTTATTGCAACCACCTCTAAAAGGAAAAGTAGTAATGGGATTTGATCCAGGATATGTGAATGGATGTAAAATAGCTGTAGTTGATGCTAATGGAAAATTTTTAGATGAAGCAATAGTTTATCCTCATAAACCTCAAGGAAAAGTTGAACAATCTAAAAAAACTTTAAGAAAATTAATAGAAACTTACAAGATAGATGTCATAGCAATAGGAAATGGTACAGCATCGAGAGAATCAGAAAGTCTAATATCGGATTTAATAAAAGAAATGGGTGTAAAAACTCAATATATTATAGTTAATGAAGCGGGTGCATCAATTTATTCAGCATCAGAACTTGCAGCACAAGAACATCCAGATATAAATGTATCTATAAGAGGTGCAATATCTATAGGAAGAAGACTTCAAGATCCCCTTGCAGAGCTTGTAAAAATAGATCCAGAAAGTATTGGCGTTGGTCAATATCAACATGATTTAAATAAAAAAAGATTAAAAGAAGTATTAGATGGTGTTGTTGAAGACTCTGTAAATAAAGTTGGTATAGATTTAAATACTGCATCATACTCACTTTTAGAACATGTTTCAGGAATAAGTAAAGCTGTTGCAAAAAATATAATTGCTTATAGAGAAGAAAATGGTTCATTTAAATCTAGAACGGAACTTAAGAAAGTAAAAAGACTTGGACCTTCAGCATTTGTTCAATGTGCTGGATTTATGAGAATAGAAGATGGTAAGAACCCACTTGATAATACAGGAGTACATCCAGAAAGTTATGATATATGTAAAAAAATGCTAGAAATTTTAGGTTATTCTTTAGAAGATTTAAAGAATAAAAATATATCTGACATAGACAATAGAGTTGAGAAAGTAGGTTTAAAACAATTAAGTGAAAATCTTAATGTGGGAGAAGTTACTTTAAAAGATATTATTTTAGAAATTAAAAAGCCAGGAAGAGATCCTAGAGAAGAAGAGGGAATGAAGCCTATACTTAGAACAGATGTATTAAAAATAGAAGATATAAAAGAAGGTATGACATTAAAGGGAACTGTAAGAAATGTTGTAGATTTTGGTGTGTTCGTTGATATAGGAATAAAAAATGATGGATTAGTTCATAAATCACAAATGAGTAATAAATTTGTAAAAGATCCAATGGAAATTTGTTCAGTTGGAGATGTGGTAGATGTAAAAGTAATTGGAATAGATTTAGATAAACAAAGAGTTGCTTTATCTATGAAGATTTAATTATGGAGGAAAACAGGTGATATTCATAAAAAATGGAACGGTAAACACCGTTACGAAGGGCATAATTAATAGTAATATTTTAATTGATAATAAAAAAATAATAGAAATAGGAAATGAAATTGTAGCACCACTAGATGCACAAGTAATAGATGCAAAGGGATGTTTAGTTCTGCCAGGCTTTATAGATGCTCATACTCATCTTGGGCTTTGGGAAGATGGAATGGGTTCAGAAGGTGCAGACGGAAATGAAGAAACAGACCCTGTAACACCTCATTTAAATCCTATTGATGGAATAAACCCAATGGATAGAAATTTTACAGAGGCAGTTCAAGGAGGAATTACATCAGTTTGTACAACTCCAGGAAGTGCTAATGTAATGGGTGGTCAGTGTATAGCTATAAAAACTTTTGGAAGAATAATAGATAAAATGGTTATAAAAAATCCAGTAGCTGCAAAAGTAGCTTTTGGGGAAAATCCTAAGAGTGTTTATGGTAGTGATGAAAAAACTCCGCAAACAAGAATGGCTATAGCTGCTTTAATTAGAGAAAATTTAAAAAAAGCACAAGAGTATTTAGAAGAAGTTGAAAGATGTGAACTGGAAGAAGATGATGAAAGTAAACCAGAATACGATATTAAATATGAAAGTTTAATACCTGTACTAAAAAGAAAAATTCCTCTAAAAGCTCATGCTCATAGAGCAGATGATATGTTTACTGCTATAAGAATTGCTAAAGAATTCAATTTAAAATTAACTCTAGATCATTGTACGGAGGGACATTTAGTAGTTGATGAATTAATAGAAGAAGGTTACCCGCTAATAGTTGGTCCATCTCTTTCTGAAAGATCAAAGATTGAACTTCGTAACTTAACTTTTGAGACAGCTGGTATATTATCAAATGCAGGTGCAGATGTTTGTTTAATGACAGATCACCCAGTAATTCCTATTCAGTATCTTCCAATATGTGCAGGTATAGCTATAAAATATGGAATGAAAGAAGAAAAAGCATTGGAATCCGTAACAATAAATCCAGCTAGAGTATTAGGAATAGATGATAGAGTTGGATCTATTGAAGTTGGAAAAGATGCAGATATAGTTATATGGGATAATAATCCTTTTGAAATAAACAGTCATGTATTATATACAATAATAGATGGAAAAATAGTATATAGAAAAGAATAATCTTCATACTTTGAGTTTGTTATAAATTTAATTTTATTGACATAATATACTAATTAAACTACTATAATATTATAAAAATGAAATTAAAAAAACAGAAGATCTTCGGGGCAGGGTGAAATTCCCTACCGGCGGTTATAGCCCGCGAGCTACTATAGTAGCATGATTTGGTGAGATTCCAAAGCCGACAGTATAGTCTGGATGAGAGAAGAGAATTATGATATATACCATAATCCATTTTGAATATTCATAAAACTCGAAGGTTGAAATTCTTCGAGTTTTTTTAATTTCACAAATAATATTTAATATGGAGGTTGTGTTATGCAAAATACTATTAAAAAACAAGGATTAGGATCTGCTAAAACCATAGCAAAGGTGGGAATATTATCAGCTATAGCTTATGTACTTATGTTTATATCAGTACCACTACCAATATTTCCATCATTCTTAAAAATAGACGTATCTGATATACCAGCCATATTCGGAGGAATGTCATTAGGTCCAATTGCAGGTATTGCAATAGTTATAATTAAAAACTTTCTTCAAGGAATTACAGCAAGTACTACAGGAGGAGTTGGAGAATTTGCAAATGTAATAATAGGTGGGTCTTATGTATTAATTATATGCTTATTTTATAGAAAATGGAAAAATATTAAAGGTGTAGTAGCTGGAGGATTAGTTGGAATAGTAGCAATGACTATTATGGGATGTATAATGAATTATTATATAATGATGCCTTTATATGCAACAGTATATGGTATGCCACTGGATGCTATAATACAGATGGGTACAGTAATAAATTCAAAGGTTACAGATTTATATACTTTTGTAATATGGATGATTGCACCATTTAATATAATAAAAGCTGGACTAATGACAGTAGTTACATTGCCATTGTTTAAAAAAATGGAAAAAATACTTACTAAATAATAAAAAATAGGTGGATATCATTTTTGATATTCACTTATTTTTTTATGTGAAAATATAAACTCTTTATTATAAATGAATGATATTATATAATAATATCTAGTTGTATAAGAAAGAAATGACTAAAATAATAGTAAAATTGATAATAATAGTTAATGATATAAAATAAAAATCATGCTTAAATAAAGGATTTTAAAGGTGATATAAATGAAAACAATTTATTTAGATAGAGAAGAAAAAACAAGAGAAATTGGTACAAAATTAGGTGAACTACTTTTTCCAGGAGCTGTAATTTGTTTAATAGGAGATTTAGGTGCTGGAAAAACTACAATGACACAAAGTTTAGCTAAATCTTTAGGAGTAGATGATTATATTACAAGTCCAACATTTACAATAGTTAATGAATATGAAGGACGTATGCCTTTATATCATTTTGATGTTTATAGAATCGGATGTAGTGAAGAAATGTACGATATTGGATTTGATGAATATATAGATTCAGATGGTGTTTGCATAATAGAATGGGCAAATATAATAGAAGATATACTTCCGGATGAATATTTAAAAATAGAGTTACTATACAAAGAAACTGGAAGAGAAATGATATTAACACCATTTGGACAAAAATACAAAGAAATAGTTGAGGAGCTGACTAAATAATGAATATATTAGGAATTGATACTTCTACTATGGCTGCTAATGTAGCTGTTTTAGAAGATGATAAATTAATATGCGAATATACTATAAATACTAAAAAAACTCATTCGCAAAAACTAATGCCTATGATAGAGAATATGTTAAAACTTAGTGATATAGACATTAAAGATATAGATGCGATAGGTATATGTGTTGGGCCTGGTTCTTTTACAGGACTTAGAATAGGAATGGCAACGGCAAAAGCTATGGCTCATGTAAATAATATTCCTTTAATAGGAGTTAATTCATTAGAAATATTAGGTGCTAATATGGATCTTTGTGATAAAAGAATATGTGCAATTTTAGATGCCCAAAGAAATCAAGTTTATACAAATACATATAAATTAGAAAATAATAAAATAAAAGAATTACAAGAAGAAATAAGCATTATGCCAATTGATGATTTACTAGAACAATTATCAACTAGTGGTGAAGAATGGGTTATAGTTGGTGAAGCTGTATATAAATACAAAGAAAAAATAGAAGGTATATCAAATATAACTATACCATCTCCAGCAAACAATATAACTAAAGCTAGTAGCTTATGCGTTATAGCAAAAGACAAGTTTGATAAAAATAAAGAAGTACATAATTGCTATGACATAAATCCTATGTATATTAGAAAATCTCAAGCAGAAGAACAATATGAAGAAAAGCAAAAGAGGTTAAGAGATGGGAAATAATCTAATAATAAGACCTATGACTAAAAATGATATAGACGGTGTTTATGAAGTAGAAGAAAATTGCTTCGTTGATACTTGGTCAAAGGATGCTTTTAATAAAGAATTAAAAAATGATTTAGCTAGATATTTAGTAGCTGAAATTGACAATAGAATCGTAGGATATGTAGGTATTTGGTTTGTTGTTGATGAGGGCCATATAACAAATGTGGCAGTGCATAGTGATTATAGAGGAAGAAAAATTGGCGATAGATTAGTAAGTGAATTAGTTGAATTATGTAAAAAGGCCGATTTAAGTGCTATGACTCTAGAAGTTAGAACTTCAAATACAGTGGCACAAAATTTATACAGAAAGTATGGATTTAAAATGGGTGGCATAAGAAAAGAATATTATAGTGATAATAAAGAAGATGCCATCATAATGTGGAACCAGTTAAAAGAGGTGTAAATAAATGAAGGATATAATAACATTATCTATGGAAAGTAGCTGTGACGAAACAGCAGTTGCCATATTAAAAAATGGTAGAGAAGTATTAGCAAATGTAGTATCTACTCAAATAGAATTACATAAAAAATTTGGAGGTGTAGTACCAGAGGTAGCCTCTAGAAAACATATAGAAAATATAGATGCAGTATTCCAAGAAGCAATAGATGAAGCGAATATTAAATTAGAAGATATAGATCATATAGCTGTTACATATGGTCCAGGATTAGTGGGAGCATTATTAGTAGGGCTTTCTTATGCAAAAGCTTTAGCTTTTTCTTTAAATAAACCTCTTGTTGGTGTTAACCACATGCAAGGTCATATATGTGCCAACTATATTGAACATAAAGATTTAAAACCACCTTTTATAACTTTAGTTGTATCAGGAGGACATACTCATTTAGTTGAAGTAAAAGATTATAATAGTTATGAGATTTTAGGAAGAACTAGAGATGATGCATCTGGTGAAGCTTTTGATAAAATAGCTAGGGCTATGAATTTAGGATATCCAGGTGGACCAATAATAGATAAACTTGCTAAAATAGGAAATAAAAAAGCTATAGATTTTCCTAGAGCATATATAGATGATTCTTATGATTTTAGTTTTAGTGGACTAAAATCAGCAGTATTAAACTACTTAAATGGACAAAAAATGAAAAATAAAGAAATAGTAGTTGAAGATGTGGCGGCATCTTTCCAAGAAGCAGTAGTTGAGGTTCTTGCAACTAAGGCTATAAAGGCTGCTTTAGAAAAAAATTATAAAATAGTAGCATTATCTGGAGGAGTGGCAGCTAATTCAGCTCTTAGAGAAAAGATATCAGAAATGGCGAAAGAGCATAATATAGAGATTAAATATCCATCATTATCATTATGTACAGATAATGCAGCAATGATAGGTTGTGCAGGATATTATAATTATATAAATGGCAAAAGGGATGATATGTCTCTTAATGCTGTACCAAATTTAAAAATAGACACAATTTAGGAGGAGACAAAAATGACAATTCAAAGATTTGAAAACAATGGGAGAATGAGTAAAGCAGTTATATTCAACAATACTCTTTACTTATGTGGACAAACTTGTGATGAAGGGGATATCAAAGAACAAACTGCTACAGTATTAGCTAAAGTTGAAGATCTTTTAAATAAATATGGTTCTGATAAAGAAAATATATTATCAGTTACAATATACGTAAAAGATATGAAAGATTTCGCTGATATGAATTCTGTTTATGATGCTTGGGTAGTAAAAGGATGTGAACCAGCAAGAGCTTGTGTAGAAGCTAAAATGGCTAGAGAAAACTTATTAGTAGAAATGTCAGTTGTTGCAGCTGTAAAATAATAAATATTTACATATAAAAAGCAAGAATTGAGAATAATCTCATATTCTTGCTTTTTGTCTATAAAATATTAAACTAATTCTTCCCAAGTTTCATAAAGTGAAGACAATCTGTCTTCATAATTAGATTTTTCTTGGCTAACTTCTTTAGAACGAGTAGGATTAGAGTAAACTTCTTCTTGGCATAAAAGATAATCTAGTTCTTCGATTTTACCTTCAATTTCTTCTATTTCTTGTTCAATATTTTTTATTTTGTATCTATTTTTCTTTTCTTTTTCACGCTGTTCTTTTTCTTTTCTTTTTTCATCTTTAATTTGAGTTTTAGTTTTTTCTTCAACCTCAACAACAGTGGCCATTTCTTCAGTTTCTCTTTTTTTATTAATATAATAGTCGTAATTTCCAAGGTATTCAGTTATACCATCTTCACTTAAAACTAGTATTTTATCTACTACAGTATTTAGGAAGTATCTATCATGAGAAATTGTAAATATAGTGCCAGTATAATTTTCTAAGGCTTCTTCTAAAACTTCTTTAGAGTCTATATCCAAGTGGTTAGTAGGCTCATCTAGTAATAAGAAGTTTGCATTAGATAATATTAATTTTAATATGGCAACTCTAGCTCTTTCTCCACCACTTAGAGTTGAAATTTTTTTAAATACTTCTTCATTTTCAAATAAAAGAGATCCAAGCATATTTCTTATTTCAGTTTGAGTTAACTTATCATTACTATCCCAAATTTCATCGATAATAGTATTATCTAGATTTAATGTTTTTTGTTCCTGATGGAAATAAGAAATATTAACATTAGTTCCTAGCTTAAAGTCACCACAAATTGGAGTTAGTTCATTCATTAATATTTTGAATAAAGTAGATTTACCAGCACCATTAGGACCTATAAGTGCAACTTTTTCACCTCTATAAATATCAAAGTTTACACCTTTAAATAAAACTCTATCATCATATGCCATAGAAAGATCATTTACATGAAGTACGTCATTTCCACTACAAACAGAAGGATTAAACTGAATTTTAGCTTTTTTTCTGTAAGCTTCTGGTTTATCTAATACTTCTATTTTATCTAAAGCTTTTTCTTTACTACGAGCTCTTTTAAGATGCTTTTCTCTACCATAGGCTTTTAGTCTTTCGATAGACTCTTCTTGTTTTTTCAAATCTTTTTGCTGGTCTTCGAATTTTTTAAGTTCTATTTCTTTTTCAACTTTAGATAACTCTACAAATTTAGAGTAGTTACCATTATAAGTTTTTAATTTCTTATTATGAACCTCAAAAACTCTATCAACTACTTGGTCTAAGAAATATCTATCATGGGATATTAACATAACAGTTCCTTTATATTGTTTAAGGAAGAACTCAAGCCACTCAATAGCTTCCGAATCTAAGTGGTTAGTAGGCTCATCTAATAATAATAAAGTAGGTTTTTTTAGGAGAAGTTTACCTAAAAGTACCCTCGTTTTTTCACCACCAGATAATATACTGATTGGTTTGTCCATATCTTCATCTTTAAATCCTAAACCTTTTAGAACACCTTTTGCCTCCGATTTGTATCCGTATCCATTTTTTTCAGCAAAAAGTTCTAAATGATGAGAATAGTCATTCATAAGTCTATCTAAAATATCAGAGTTAGATTTACTACCTTCCTCTGCTATTTTTATTTCTAATTCTCTTAAATAATTTTCCATATCTATTAAATGTTTAAAAACCTCTAAAACTTCTTCTAATATAGTATTATTAGAATGGAAGTTAGTATTTTGTTCTAAGTATCCTATTTCACAATCTTTAGAAGTATATATATCCCCTTCATCATATCCATATTCACCAGATATTATTTTCATAAGGGTAGTTTTACCTGTACCATTTACACCGATAATACCGATTTTATCCCCTTCATTTACACTAAAGCATATATTTTCTAAGATGGAATCTATACCAAAACTTTTGTACAAGTTGTTGCACGATAAAACAATCATAAATTTATACCTCCTTGAACTACCTAAAATTATAATGTTTTGATATAATATAATCAAGAGTGTTATACTATTAACAGCAGATAATAACAACTAAATAATTATACAGGGGGTGGATTAATGGCTAGCAAAAATATATCAATGGCCGTTATAAGAAGACTTCCTAAATACTATAGATATTTAGGAGACTTACTAAATAAAGATATACAAAGAATCTCATCAAAGGAACTAAGTGATATAATAGGCTTTACGGCTTCACAAATTAGACAAGATTTAAACAATTTTGGTGGATTTGGCCAACAAGGATATGGATATAACATAGAAGACCTACATAATGAAATAGGAAAAATATTAGGTTTAAATAAATCATATAATGCAGTGCTTGTAGGAGCGGGAAATTTGGGGCAAGCTATTGCGAACTATACTGGCTTTAAAAATGCAGGATTTGAGATAAAAGCATTATTTGATGCTAATCCTAAACTAATTGGATTAAATATAAGAGATTTTGAAATACTGGATTCGGATATTTTAGAAGAATACATAAAAGAAAACAATATAGAGATAGGAATTTTATGCGTTCCTAAAAATGGTGCTCAACAATTAGCAGATAGATTAGTTAATGCAGGGATAAAGGGAATATGGAATTTTGCACCTGTTGATCTAAATGTATCAGATGATGTAATAGTAGAAAATGTTAATTTAACTGAGAGTTTATTTACTCTATCATATTTAATGAAAGAAGATAGTGAATAAATAAAATAAAAAAAGCTATTCAAATTGAAAATAATTTGAATAGCTTTTTTATTAGTCTTGTTGTGGAGCTTCCACAGGACAAACACTGTTACATGCACCACATTCGATACATTCATCAGGGTTTATAACATATATATCATCTCCAGCAGATATACATTCAACTGGACATTCGTCAGCACAAGCACCACAGCTTATGCAAGCATCACCTATTTTGTAAGCCATTGATAGATCCTCCTTATAATAATAATGCAATAACTATTATAGCAAAACTTACTAAAAATACAATGACTAAAAACTATAAAAAAAAACTATTCTAGATAATCAATTATCTAGAATAGTTTTTATGTAGATATTATTCAGATACTATAGCGTCATTTGGACAAGCATCAGCACAAGATCCACAATCTAAACACTCATCAGCGTTTATTTCGTATTTATCATCCCCAGATATTATAGCATCATTTGGGCACTCATCAGCACAAGATCCACATGCTACACAATCATCAGTTATTTTATAAGCCATTTCTAATACCCCCTTTTAGTTATATGATTAAGTTCATTATAGCAAAATTTACCAATTTTAACAATAAAAAATAGACTAGTAAAATAGACATAAAATTAAATTATGTTATTTTAAAATCAAATAAATATTTTTTAGATATGCAATAAAATTAGGGGATAAATTATAAGATGAAATATAGCGAAAAATAGATAAGTATAGTATTTTATTGAAAATAAATTTGCAATTTTATTTGTAATGCGACAAACAAGTAATAAATTATATTGTTAGTTTTATTAATTTATATAAAGTAAGAGCATTAATATTAGAAGAAAATTATGCTAATTATTACAGTTATAATATATACAATAGAATTAAGAATTAAATAAAAATTCAACTGAAAATTAACCCAAAATTCAATTGAACATAAAGATTTCATTATGCTACTATTTAATTAAAGTAGGCTTTATACAATACATTACTAATTAAATCACAAACAAAAAATGAAAATTAAATTTACTTATTAAATAAGGGGGCTTTAAAAAATGTCTAACTATGTACAAGAATGTATAGACCTTTGTAAGAAAAAAAATCCAGGTGAAGTAGAATTTCACCAAACAGTTGAAGAAGTTCTAACTTCTTTAATACCAGTAATGGAAAAACATCCAGAGTATGAAAAAGCTGCAATATTAGAAAGATTAACAGAACCAGAAAGAGGTATAACTTTTAGAGTAGTTTGGACAGATGATAATGGTAAAGTACAGGTAAATAAAGGCTATAGATATCAATTCAACAGTGCAATAGGGCCATATAAAGGTGGATTAAGATTTGCTCCAAATGTTTATCCAGGTATAATAAAATTCTTAGGTTTTGAACAGATTTTCAAAAATAGTTTAACAGGTCTTCCAATAGGTGGAGGTAAAGGTGGATCAGACTTCGATCCAAATGGTAAATCAGATGCCGAAATAATGAGATTCTGCCAAGCTTTTATGACTGAATTATATAGACATATAGGGCCAGAGACTGATGTTCCAGCGGGTGATTTAGGTGTTGGTGCTAGAGAAGTAGGATATATGTTTGGACAATATAAAAGATTAGTAAATAGATTTGAAGGTGTTTTAACTGGTAAAGGGCTTTCTTATGGTGGATTACAAGGAAGAACTGAAGCTACTGGATACGGAATAGTATTCTTTGCTAATGCAATGTTAGAAGCTAATGGAGAAAAATTAGCAGGTAAAGAAGTTGCTATATCAGGTTTTGGTAATGTTGCTTGGGGTACTGCTGAGAAATTAAATCAATTAGGTGCTAAAGTAATTACTATTTCTGGTCCTGATGGATATATATATGATCCAGATGGTGTTTCAGGAGAAAAAGTTGAATATATGCTTGAACTAAGAGCATCTGGAAAGAATATATGTGCTCCATATGCAGATAAATTCCCAGGATCTAAATTCGTAGCAGGTAAAAAGCCATGGGAAGTAAAAGCAGATTTATATATTCCATGTGCTACTCAAAATGAAATATTAATAGATGATGCAAAAGCTATAGTTGCCAATGGATGCAAATTTGTTTGTGAAGGATCAAATATGTCTTCAACTAACGAAGCTATTAAATATTTACAAGATAACGGAGTTATAGTAGGACCATCTAAAGCTGCTAATGCTGGTGGAGTTGCTTGTTCTTGTATAGAAATGGGTCAAAACGCTGGTAAAACAGTTTTCACTCCAGAAGAAGTTTATGCTCAATTAAAAGATATAATGGTAGGTATACATGATGCTTGTGCTAATGCTTCTCAAACTTATGGATTTGGATATAATTTAGTTGCTGGAGCAAATATAGCAGGGTTCTTAAAAGTTGCTGATGCTATGATGGCTCAAGGATTAGTATAGAAATTAAATTTACATTAGTAGTATGATAAGACAAACCTTTTTAAAATAAGTATATAATTTATAATAGAGATAGAAAACAGAAGATAGAAATGTCTTCTGTTTTTTTAATATTAAAAGTTTTATATTATTGACATAAAAAACCAAAAGTGTTAATCTACTAGAGATATAAAGTGCTTTTAAATTTAGTCCAGAGAGGCTAAAAAGGAGGAATAAAATATGTTAAAATCAAGAAATTTAATCCAACCAGAAGACTTTTCTGTTAGAGAGATAGATGAAATCTTAAATTTAGCTGAGGATATTATGAAAAATCCATCGGCATATTCTCGTGTATGTGAAGGAAAATTAATGGCTACATTATTTTATGAGCCATCAACAAGAACAAGATTAAGCTTTGAAGCAGCAATGAAAAGACTAGGAGGAGAAATAATAGGTTTTTCTGAGCCGAACTCATCCTCTGTATCAAAAGGAGAATCTTTAGGAGATACTATGAGAGTTGTATCTGGATATGTAGACCTTATAGTTATGAGACATCCTATTGCTGGTGCAGCAGCAGAAGCTATTAAATACACGAGTGTACCATTCATTAATGCAGGTGATGGTGGAAACCAACATCCAACTCAAACACTTACAGATTTACTTACAATAAAATCCCTAAAAGGAACTTTAAAAAATCATATAATAGGAATTTGTGGCGATTTAAAACATGGAAGAACAGTTCATTCATTAGTTAAGGCGATGAATAGATATGAAAATAATAAGTTTGTATTTATATCCCCAGAAGAACTTAAAATGCCAGGATATATAAAGGATAATATTAAAAGTTATTCATATTATGAAACTTCTCATTTAGATGAATCACTAAGAAATCTAGATTTGCTTTATATGACTAGAATTCAAAGAGAGAGGTTTATAGATACAGAGGAATATGAAAGGTTAAAAGATACTTATATATTAGATAAAGAAAAAATGGAACAAGCAAAAGAAGATATGCTTGTACTACATCCTTTACCAAGAGTAAATGAAATATCTACTGATGTGGATGATGATGAAAGAGCAGTTTATTTTAAACAAGCTACTTACGGCATGTATGTAAGAATGGCCTTAATTATAAAACTTTTAGGCATAGATATAAATAATTAATTATTTTAGTCTTTTAGTGAAGGGAATTTTGAGCAACGGAGTTACCTAAAGCGGTAGCGAAGGTATCTCGTTGGCGACATGAGCAAAGTGAATTTTATGGAGGATACAAAATGTATAAAGTAATCAGAAATGAGTATATTGGGGAAGATATGTACTTAATGGAAGTAGACGGTAAGTTCAAAGGTGAAATGGGTCAGTTTTATATGTTAAGAGCTTGGGATAATTATCCTTTATTATCAAGACCTATAAGTATTCACGATATAAATGAAAACAGTATAAGTTTTTTATATAAAGTTGTAGGTGAAGGGACAAAAATACTTAGTAAATTAAAAGTCGACGACACTATTAAATTAGAAGGACCTTATGGTAATGGATATGAAAAGGTGGAAGGAAGAGTAGCTTTAGTAGGTGGAGGAATAGGAATTGCACCACTTTATTTAGTAGCTAAAAATATTCCTAATTGCGATGTATACTTAGGCTTCAGAAAAGAACCTATTTTAATAGATAAATATAAAGAGGTCTGTGATGAAGTAAATGTTGCCATAGGAGATACATTTGTTACAGATATAATAGACGTAGAAAAATACGATTATATATTAACTTGTGGTCCAACACCAATGATGGAAAAATTAGTTAAGATGGTGGAAGGGACAAAGACAAAGCTATTTGTTTCACTAGAAAATCATATGGCATGTGGCGTTGGAGCATGTTTAGTATGTACATGTAAAACTAAATTTGGTAATAAAAAAACTTGTAAAGATGGTCCAGTATTCAGAGGAGAGGACGTGATTTTTAATGGCTAATATGAACGTAAAATTTAAGGATCTTAACTTTAAAAATCCAGTAATAATGGCATCTGGAACATTTGGATTTGGAAGAGAATACAATGAAATTTATGATATAGAAAAATTAGGTGGAATAAGTTCTAAAGGACTTACGCTAAATCAAAAAGACGGTAACAATGGTATGAGAGTATTTGAAACACCATCAGGAATGATGAATAGTGTAGGTTTGGAAAATCCAGGAGTACAAGGATTTATAGATAAAGAATTATCATTTTTCTCTGATTTAGATTTAGTTAGAATAGTTAATCTAGGTGGAGGAACCTTAGATGACTACATAAAAGGTGCTGAATTATTAAGAGAAAAAGATATAGATGTAATAGAATTAAATATATCCTGTCCAAATGTAAAAGCTGGAGGAATGGCTTTTGGAATAAAAAATGAAGTTGCTAGGGAAGTAGTTAGAGAGGTAAGGAAAGTTGTAGATAAACCTCTTGTAATAAAGTTATCTCCTAATGCAGAAGATATTGTAGGCATGGCTAGAGTTTGTGAAGAAGAAGGTGCTGATGGAGTTTCTTTAGTAAACACATTTAAAGCTTTAGCTATAGATATAAATAAGAGAAAACCAGTATTTGATAATGTATATGCAGGATTATCAGGTCCAGCAATAAAGCCAATAGCTTTAAGAATGGTAAATGAAGTTGCTAAAAATATAGAAATACCAGTATGGGGCATGGGTGGAATAACAAATGCAACGGATGCTATAGAATTTATAATGGCAGGTTCTTCTTGTATTCAAGTGGGAACAGCAAATTTTGTTAATCCTAGAATAGGTCTTGAAATAATAGATGGAATAGAGAAATTTATGAAACAAGAAGGAATAAAGACTCTTGATGAAATAAGAGGGATTATATAGAGAAATTTTATTAGAAGTTAAATCATAGCTAATAAATATTAGTATAAAAATAATTTATAACAAATATTAAAACAATTGGAGGAGTTAACAAATGAGTAAAGTAGATGTAGTTGAAATATTAAAGAAAAGTGATGCATTATTAGAAGGACACTTCTTATTATCATCAGGAAAACATAGTAATAGATATGTACAATGTGCAAAAGTATTGAGATTCCCAGAATATGCTGAGCAAGTACTAAGTACAGTAGTTGAACAAATAAAAGATTTAGATATAGACTTAATTGTTGGACCAGCTATGGGTGGAGTTATAGTTTCTTATGAATTAGGAAGACAATTAGGGAAAGAAACAGTATTCACTGAAAGAAAAGATGGCGTAATGGAGCTTAGAAGGGGATTTGAAGTAAAACCAGGAGCTAAAATAATAATAGCTGAAGACGTTGTTACAACTGGTAAATCAACTATAGAAACAAAAAAATGCTTAGAAGCTTTAGGTGGGGAAGTAATAGGAGTGGCTTGTATAGCAAACAGAACTAGCCAAGATATCGGAATGCCAATATACAGTGCTATAAAATTAGATATACAAGTATTTGAAGCTGATGAATGCCCTCTTTGTAAAGAAGGAAAAGAACAATTAGTTAAACCAGGTAGTAGAGAATTTAAAGAATTAGGAATGTAATTATTTTTAAACGCCTAGATATGAATATATCTAGGTGTTTTTAATTTTAAGGGTAGAGGAGCATGGTCGAAGCGAATTTTTTATATGATGCAATTAGGCGATAAACTAATATATAGCTGTGTAAATTTATAAAAATAAGGTATATATAATAAAGGATATAATTGTAAAATATTAGATTATAGAAATTTAGAATATACTATATAAAAATTAAAAATAATAAAATATACATATAAATACGGAAAGGAAACTAAATATGAATATTATAGAAAAAGACAACCAGATTATACTAGAAGGAATAAGTAAAGATTTTGAGCCAAAACATGTATTTGAATGTGGACAATGTTTTAGATGGTTAAGAGAAGAGGACGGTTCGTACACAGGTGTAGTACAGGGAAAAGTTATAAATGTAAAAAAAGAAAATGATTTAATAATTTTTGATAATACTAATAAAGAAGACTTTGAAAATATATGGTTTGATTATTTTGATCTAGGAAGAAACTATGGTGAAATAAAAAATCAATTAAAAGTTATGGATGAGTATTTAGAAAAAGCAACAGAATTTGGACAAGGTATAAGAATATTACAACAAGATGGATGGGAGATGCTTATATCTTTTATAATATCTGCAAATAATAGAATACCAATGATTCAAAGAGCCATAAATAATTTATCAGAAAGATACGGTAAATTTATAGGTGAATATAGAGGAAAGAAATACTATGCTTTTCCAACTCCAGAGGAACTAAGTAAAGTATCAGTGGAAGATATTAGAGCCTGTCAAACTGGTTTTAGAGATAAATATATAAAAAGTGTAGTTGATTATGTTAATGAAAATAATGAAGATGTTTTATCTTATAGAAAGCTAGATACAAGTGAATGTATAAAAGAATTAGTTAAATTTAATGGTGTAGGGCCAAAGGTGGCAGACTGTATAGCTTTATTTGGTATGCAAAAATACGACACATTCCCAGTAGATGTTTGGGTTAAAAGAGTTATGGAAGAATTTTATGTGGAAGATAATTTAAGTCTACCTAAAATAAGAAAATTTGCATTAGATAAATTTGGGGATTTATCAGGATTTGCACAACAATACTTATTCTACTATGCAAGGGAACTTGGAATCGGTAGATAATTCAAGGAGATGAAAATAATGATATGGTCTTAAAAATCATTTTACTAATATTCTATATGATAAGTGTGATAATCTCAATAAAACTCATATTAGAAAATAGAGACCCTTCTAAGACATTAATATGGATATTGATTTTCATGTTATTTCCAGGAATAGGGATATTGATTTATTTTGTATTAGGAAGAAATATTAGAAAAATAAAAATGAATAAAACTTATAAAATGGCGAATAACATGAAAAAAGAGAAGTTATTATTTAACTTGGAAGAAATGGCAGAGTTGGCCAAAGGTCAAAGTAATATGATAAAAGAAGGGAAATTACCGAATTATAAAAATATAGATTTCAGAGTCTTAAAAATAGTTAGTTTATTACTTAATATGGGGATTTTTCCCTTTACAATTAATAATAATATAGAAATTTATATAGATGGAAATGAGAAATTTAGTAAATTAATAAAAGATATAAGAAATGCAAAAGACCATATTCATTTGGAATATTTTATAATTAAAGATAGTGAAATAGGCAGAAAGATAAAAGAGGAATTAATAGCAAAAGCTAAAGCGGGAATAAAAATAAGAATAATTTATGATGATGTTGGATGTTGGAGATTTTGGTTTCATAGAAAATTTTTTAAAGAAATGAAGCTTTATGGAATAGAGATAATACCTTATTTAAAAGGAAAAATAACCATACCAATAGGTGGTCAGATTAATTATAGAAATCACAGAAAAATAGTTGTTATAGATGGAAAAATAGGATATACAGGTGGAATTAATATTGGAGATGAATATATAGGTAAAAAGAAAAAGTTTGGATACTGGAGAGATACTCATATAAAAATAGAAGGTACATCCGTATATATGTTACAAATGATATTTTTAACAGATTGGTATTACAATACTAAAGAAGTTTTATTAGAAGAAAAATTGTTTCCAAAGCTAAGTACTAAAGGAAACTGTATGATGCAAATTGTTGCCAGTGGTCCAGACTCGGACTGGGAATCTATGCATTATGCATATTTTTATGCAATATGCCAAGCTAAAAAAAGTATATATATCGAAACTCCATACTTTATTCCAGATGAAAGTTTATTAAAGGCCCTTAAATGTGCAGCTTTGAGTGGCGTGGAACTTATAATTTTATTTCCTAAAATTGCTGATCACAAAATTGTAAATACAGCTTCCTATTCTTATTTTCAAGAAATATTAGAAGCCGGGGGCAAAGTATATTTATATAATAAGGGTTTTTTACATTCTAAAGTAATAATTATAGATGATTTTATGGCATCAACAGGTTCAGCTAATATGGACTTAAGGAGTTTTAAATTGAATTTTGAAGTAAATGCTTTTATATATGATAAAAGTGTTATAAAAGAAATTAAAGAAGATTTTATGAATGATTTGAAGTTTAGTGAAGAATTAGAAATAAATAAGTTTAATAATAGAAAGTTGAGAATAAAAATTAAAGAATCATTGTCTAGACTTTTTTCACCTATATTATAAATTAAATGTGTGCAGGATTAATTTGCACACATTTTTATTTATAATTAATAGATATATTATTAGATTAGAATTTGTTAAATTTCTATTGTAAATGACTTAGGAATAATAACTAAATATATGCAATAATTGATAAGTAAGGATAAATATGGTAAAATATAGAAATGTAATATAGAGTCGGAATTTACTAAAGGGGAATATATGGGAAAAAAACTAAAAAATCTTATTCAAACGTTAATATATAAAAATATTTACGGTATAAATCCAGATAAAAATATTTGGATATTCTCTTCTACAGATAATGAAAGATATAACTATAATTCTAAATATCTTTTCGAATATGTTTTAAAAAATGAAAATGATATTACACCATATTTTGTAATAAATGATGACAAATTAAGAGAAAGATTACAGCTTGAATATGGTAAAGATTTTTTTATAGAAACAAGTAGTAAAGAGGGAATAAAAAAAGTATTATCGGGAGGAGTATGGTTTACATCTGCAGGTCTACCATTATATGGGGCAAACTTGAATAAGAAAAGGATTATAGTAAATTTATGGCATGGAATCCCTTTAAAAAAAATAGCTTTAATGGAAAATAATTTTGGAATGTTGAAGAGGTTATATTTTAAGAATATTTTTTCTAAAAATTATTCTTATATATTAACAACTTCAAAAAATTTATTACCTATAATGAAAGAGAGTTTTGGAGTAGCAGAAGAAGTAGTGAAAGTATGGGGACAACCAAGAAATGATTGTTTATTTGAAAAAGTAGATCAGAACAATTTAAAGAGTATAATTCCTAATTTAACTTCGTATGATAAATTAATTTTGTATGCGCCTACATATAGAGATGATGATGAAACAAAAATATTTCCATTTGAAGATTATGATAAAGAGGAGCTAGAAAGTTTTTTAGAGTCTAATAAAGCTATAATATTTATCCGTACTCATATAGCTGAAAGCATAGATGTAGAAAAATATTTAGGGAAAAGGATTATTCTTTTAAATGAAAATATTATAGAAGATATTATGCCAGTATTAAATCTTTTTGATATTTTGATAACAGACTATTCAAGTATATATATTGACTTTCTATTACTTCAGAAGCCTTTAATCTTTTTACCTTATGATAAAGAAAAATACTTACATAAAAGAGGATTTAACTTTGAATACGATAAGGTTACACCTGGATATAAGCCAGATAATATGAAGGATTTTATGAAATATATAGAAGAAAGTTTTAAAGGGAATGATTTTTATAAAAAAGAAAGGCAAGTAGTAAATAATTTTTTTAATGAAATAAAAGGCCAATGTTCTAGAAGCATTTGCTTAAATATTAAAAAAATAATAAATAAGGATAAAGTGGGGGATTAAAATGAAAAAGGTTATTACATATGGAACTTTTGATTTATTACATTATGGACATGTAAATCTATTAGAAAGAGCAAAATCTTTAGGAGATTATCTAATAGTAGTATTATCCACAGATGAATTCAACTTAAAAGAAAAAAATAAAACTTGTTATTTTAAGTATAAAGAAAGAAAACGTCTTTTAGAATCAATACGTTATGTAGATTTAGTTATACCAGAAACTTGTTGGGAGCAGAAAATTAATGATATTAAGGAATTTAAAGTAGATACATTTGTCATTGGGGATGATTGGAAAGGAAAATTTGATTATCTTGAAGAATACTGTGAAGTTGTATATCTTCCTAGAACTCCGGAAATATCGACAACTCAAATAAAAAATGATTTTAAAATGAAATTACAGGAGGCAAGATAATAAGGAGTATTAAAATATATGCATAAGCTTAAAAAGATAATTAAGAAAAAAATAATTCAAATAGTAAGTATAACACCTCTTACAAAAGATATTTGTGTAAAAATAAGTCAGAATAGAAAGAAAAAAAAGTATTTAAATAAATACTATAATAAAAATATTATTATAGATAATGTGGTTATATTTGAAGCATATATGGGGAGGCAGTATAGCTGTAGTCCAAAAGCCCTATATGAGGAAATGTTAGAAGATGAAAAATATAATGATTTTATAAAAGTATGGTCATTTAAAAATCCAGAAGAACACAAAGATTTGTTAAATAATAAAAATACATATGTTATAAAGTATAAAAGTGAAGATTATTATAAAGCATATTCGCAGGCAAAATATTGGGTGAGTAATTCAAGAATACCTAATGAGATAAAAAAACATGATGATCAAGTATATATTCAGTGTTGGCATGGAACGCCATTGAAAAGATTAGGTTTTGATATAAAAAACTATACGGGAACTAAAACATCTACAAAAGACTTGTATAGAAATTATAGGGTAGATGCAGAAAGGTATACATATATAATATCGCCATCTAAATTTTTTACAGAAAAAATAACATCTGCATTTGGGTTA
This sequence comes from uncultured Clostridium sp., assembly GCA_945871955.1. GTDB lineage: Bacteria > Bacillota > Clostridia > Peptostreptococcales > Peptostreptococcaceae > Terrisporobacter. The sequence continues at coordinate 33,788 of CAMBXR010000007.1, forward strand.
AAAAACATAGGGAAAGAAAATATTTTTATTGAAAAGGGATATCCAAGAAATGATTTTCTTTATACATTTACTGAACAAGATTGTATTAGTATAAAAGAAAAGCTTAGTATTCCTGAGGATAAAAAAATAATTCTATATGCACCAACATGGAGAGAAAATCAACATAAACCAGGTGTTGGATATACGTATAACCTGGGGCTGGATTTTGATTTATTAAGAAAAAAGTTAGAAAAAGATTATGTAATACTCTTTAGAGCACATTATTTTATTAGTAATTTGTTCAATTTTGATAAATATAAAGGGTTTATTATAGATGTATCTAAATACGATGATATCAATGATTTATATGTGGTAAGCGATATGCTTATTACGGATTATTCTAGTGTATTTTTTGATTATGCAAATTTAAAAAGACCTATATTATTTTATATGTATGATTTTGATGAATATAAAAATAAAATGAGAGATTTTTATTTAAATATAGAAGAATTACCAGGTCCCATTATAAAAGACCAGATTAATCTAGCAGATGAAATTAGAAATTTAAATAGGAATTTTACTTATGATAAAAAGTATATGAAGTTTAATGAAAAATTTAATCCATACAACAAATCATGTAGTAGAGATATAGTAAATGAAATTATGAAATAGATAATTTTATAATTTTACCACATCCATTAATAGCAGAAATAATTACTGATATTGATAATGATATTAAAAATTATATGGTTTTTAAGGGTAAATATTATGATTTACTTAAAGAAGCAAAAGTATTAATTACAGATTACTCATCAATTGTATATGATGCTTTTTACAGTGGAAGCAATATCATTTTTTATTGGGAAGAAAAAGATTATTGTATGGAGCAATATGGGGAAGATACGAAGCTTATGCTAAATGATGATAATTGTTTTAGGGATATTTGTTATACACCAGAGCAAATATCTGATGTTATAGAAAAAAATATGTAGATAGATATCGAAAGATAGTAGAATTTAATGATAATAAAAATACGGAGCGACTTATTAATTTAGGGGAGAGACAAAATATGGGACGATTTATTAATGATATTAAAAAATACTATAATTATACTATTTATTCAGCAAAATCAGAACTTAAGTCAGAAGTATCAAATTCATATTTAAACTGGATTTGGTGGGTGTTAGAACCTTTATGCTTTATGATGATTTATGCTTTTATATTTGGTGTTGTATTTAATTCTAAAGAAGAGCACTTCTTTATTTTTATATTTATAGGTATAACAGCATGGGATTTTTTTAATAGAAATATGAAAAATAGTATTACAATGGTCAAAAAGAATAAAGCTATTGTATCTAAAGTTTATATACCTAAATTTATACTAATACTTTCAAAAATGTGTGTTAATGGGTTTAAAATGTGTATTTCATTAGGGATAATAGTGATAATGATGATTTTATGGAAGGTTGAAATAACAGCAAATATTCTTTATTTTATACCTATAATGATAACCCTTCTTATAATTAATTTTGCATTTATGACTATACTATTACATTTTGGTGTGTTTGTAGAAGACTTATCAAATGTAGTAAATATTGTACTAAGAGCAGTATTTTATATGACTGGGATTTTTTATTCAATAGAATCTCGTATTGATGCTCCTTATTCAGATATATTATTAAAGTGTAATCCAATGGCATTTATTTTATCTTCATTAAGAAAATGCTTATTATATGGAGAGACTCCGTCAAGAAAATTATTGTTAATTTGGATGATTATTGGAATAGTAATATCAGCAATAGGAGTAAAAACAATATATAAAAATGAGAATAGTTATGTGAAGGTGATATAATGTCAGTACAAGCCATAAAACAAAGAGAATATGCATTAAATTTGGATAAGGAAGTTGATATGATGCAAACAAAACCAATAGCCATAGAAGTAAAAAATTTAAGTATTACATATAAAAGTTTAAAAGCTTATTCAATAAAAAGAAATTTATTAAAGCTGAAAAAAGTTGATGTTAAAAAATTTAAAGCGGTTAATAATGTTTCTTTTACAGTTGAAGAAGGACATATACTTGGTATAATAGGTAAAAATGGAAGTGGAAAATCTACAATGTTAAAGGCATTAGCTGGTATATTTTCACCAGATGAAGGAACAATCAACTTACATAATAAATCCGTATCTTTGTTATCAATAGGTGTTGGATTTAATAAAAGTTTATCTGGTAGAGAAAATATTATGTTATCAGGTATGTTATTAGGATTTTCAGAAGAGCAAATTAAAGAGAAAATGGATGATATAATAAAATTTGCAGAGCTTGGAGATTTTATAGATATGCCAGTAAAAACATATTCTAGTGGTATGTTCTCAAAACTAGCTTTCTCTATTACAGCTATACTAGAAACAGATATAATGCTTATTGATGAAGTACTTAGTGTTGGAGACCAAAAATTTAAAAAGAAAAGTTACAAGAAAATGAAAGATTTAATTTCAGATAGAAAGAGAACTGTAGTCATAGTTTCTCATAATATATCGACATTAAAAGAACTTTGTGACTCAGTAATGTGGATGCATGATGGTGTAATTAAGAAAATAGGTAATCCAGAAGAAGTATTAGATGAATATACAGAGTTTATGAAATAGTTTAAACTTACACTTTCAAATATTTGGAGGTGTAAGTTTTTTAGTTTTCGATAATTTATAATCTATGAAAATTTAGGTATAACATTAAACTATAATGATAAATACTTATAAATAAATGTTCAAAAATGAGTTGAAAATTTCAAAAAAATGGTTTATTATAATCTTGTTAGCACTCGTATATGGAGAGTGATAAAAGTAAAAAATAAACTTAATTATACAATTCTATTTTAGGAGGGATAAACTATGAAAATAAGACCTTTAGCAGACAGGGTAGTAATCAAAAAAGTTGAAGCTGAAGAAAAAACTGCAAGTGGTATTATTTTACCAGGTTCAGCGAAAGAACAACCTCAAATGGCTCAAGTTATAGAAGTGGGTCCAGGAGGATTTGTAGATGGAAATGAAGTAAAAATGGAAGTTGAAGTTGGAGATAAAGTAATATATTCAAAATATGCAGGCAATGAAGTTAAAATAGACGGGGAAGAATACATAATTTTAAGACAAAGTGATATTTTAGCAGTTATTGAGTAAATAATAGGAGGGTATAAAAATGGCAAAAGATATTAGATTTGCGCAAGATACAAGAAAAGCATTAGAAACTGGTGTAAACAAATTAGCTGATACAGTTAAGGTGACTCTTGGCCCAAAAGGAAGAAATGTTATATTAGACAAAATGTTTGGAGTACCTCTAATAACTAATGATGGTGTTACTATAGCAAAAGAAATAGAATTAGAAGATAGATTTGAAAATATGGGAGCTCAGCTTGTTAAACAAGTTGCTACTAAAACTAATGATGTGGCAGGAGATGGTACAACTACTGCTACAGTTTTAGCACAGGCTATAATAAGAGAAGGTTTAAAAAATGTTACAGCAGGAGCTAACCCAATAATACTTAGAAAAGGTATACAAAAAGCTGTTGATAGAGCAGTTGAAGAATTAAAGAAACAATCAAGAACGATAGAAACTCAAGAGGAAATAGCTCAAGTTGGTGCTGTATCTTCAGGAGATAATGAAATAGGAAAATTAATAGCTCAAGCTATGGAAGTAGTAGGTAAAGAAGGCGTTATAACTGTAGAAGAGTCTAAGACTATGAATACAGAACTAGAGACTGTTGAAGGTATGCAATTTGACAGAGGATTTGTATCTGCATACATGGTTACAGATGTAGATAAAATGGAAGCAGTTTTAAATGATCCATATATATTAATAACTGATAAGAAAATATCTAATATACAGGAATTACTTCCAATATTAAATAAAATAGTAGAACAAGGTAAAAAATTATTAATAATAGCTGAAGATGTTGAAGGTGAAGCTTTATCAACTTTAGTTCTTAACAAATTAAGAGGTGTTTGTGAAATAGTTGCAGTTAAAGCACCAGGATTTGGAGATAGAAGAAAAGAAATGCTTCAAGATATAGCTATACTTACTGGTGGTGTTGTAATATCAGAAGAAGTTGGATATGACTTAAAAGAAGCTGACTTAGATATGTTAGGTAGAGCCTCTTCAGTTAAAGTAGTAAAAGACAGCACTACTATAGTTGGTGGATTCGGTGAAAAAGAAGAAATAGAAAACAGAGTTAATCAAATAAAACATCTAATAGAAGAGACTTCTTCTGATTTTGATAAAGAAAAATTATTAGAAAGATTAGCTAAATTAGCTGGTGGAGTTGCAGTAGTTAAAGTTGGTGCAGCTACAGAAGTTGAAATGAAAGAAAAGAAATTAAGAATAGAAGATGCTTTAAATGCAACTAGAGCTGCCGTTGAAGAAGGTATAGTTGCAGGTGGTGGTACTGCTTTAGTTAGTACAATACCTGTATTAGATAAATTAATTGAAACTCTTGAAGGAGAGGAACAATTAGGAGCTAAAATAGTAAGAAAAGCATTAGAAGAACCATTAAGACAAATAGCTATAAATGCTGGTCTTGAAGGTGCTGTAATAGTACAAAATGTTATAGAACAAGATCCAGAAGTAGGATTTGATGCATTAAATGAAAAATATGTAAATATGATAGAAGCTGGTATAGTTGATCCAACTAAGGTTACTAGAAGTGCCCTTCAAAATGCAGCATCTATAGCAGGAGTATTCTTAACAACAGAAGCTGCTGTTGCAGATATTCCAGAAAAAGAAGATAAAAATGCAGCTATGGGAGCAGGAATGCCAGGCATGATGTAATAGATTTATAATTAATAAAAAGGAAACTCGCTAGAGTTTCCTTTTTTACTTACTAGAACATTATATCATTATTTTTAATGTGGAAAACTCCTACAATTAAGTATTATCAATATGTATAATTCGTAGTAAAAAAGTGAATTTTGAGCAACGGGATAAGTCTGAACCGGTAGCGAAGACTTAGATGTTGGCGACATGAGCGAAGTGAATTTTTTATTATTAAAAACTTCATATTAGAACATGATTATTTCAAAAGTTCCAAATAATATGATAAAATAGCTTTTTGTATAAATAACTATGTATTTTTAAAATAGATATATTGTTAGGAGGATATCATGTTAAAATTTAATAAATTTTTATCGGTAATATTAACTATAAGTATAGTTATATCAGCTGCTACAGGTTGTAGTAAGCAAAAAAATCAAGATAATAGTAATAATAAAAAAGAAATAAAAATAGAACAAATTGAAAAACCTTCAAGAGGAGTTGTGTCTGATGAAAAAGGTTGGCAGCTTTGGGATGAAGAAAATCATTTAACTACAGAAGGGAGAAATGCTACAGGAGAAAAGGCAGTAGTTTCATCAGGGAAATATGAAGCATCTAAAGCAGGGCTAGAAATTATTGAATCTGGTGGAAATGCAGTAGATGCTGCTGTTGCAACAGGATTTGCACTTTGTGTTGTAGAACCAAATGCTACAGGTATAGCTGGTGGTGGAGTTATGCTTATAAGAAATGAAAAAGGTGAATTAGCATACATAGATTTTAGAGAAACGGCTCCTGCTGCAGCTAATAAATATATGTGGAACTTAGACTCTAAGGGTAAAGTTGTTGGAGGCGAAAATAAGGATGGAGGCAAATCTGTAGCTATTCCAGGACAAGTTGCAGGTCTTATATATGCCTTTGAAAAATATGGTTCAGGAAATGTGAGTTTAGAAGAGGTTATGACTCCAGCCATTAATTTAGCTCAGAATGGATTTTATGTAACACCAACACTTTTAAAGGATATGTTAAGTGTTGAAGAAATGATGGAGAAATATCCAAAACTAAAAAGTTTAATATTAAATGAAGAAGGTTCTTTTTATAAAGTTGGAGATTTATATAAAAATGAAGATCTTGCAAATACTTTAAAAATAATAGCAAAAGAAGGTAAAGATGGTTTCTATACTGGTGAAATAGCTCAATCCATAGTTGAAAGAGCTAAAAACTACGGCGGAATAATTACTTTAGATGATTTATCAAATTATGAGGTTGAAGAATTAGAACCAATTCAAGGAACTTATAGAGGAAAAACTATAATATCATCTCCCCTTCCATCATCAGGTGGAACTCATGTTATAGAATCTTTAAATATATTAGAAAACTTTAATATTTCTAATTATGATTTATATTCATCAGAAAGATTACATTTATTTTCTGAAATATTTAAGATGGTTTACAAAGATAGAGCAAAATATATGGGAGATCCTAAATATGTAGATGTTCCAGAGCATGGATTAATAAGCAAAGCTTATGCAAAATCATTAGCTGATAAAATAGATATGAATTTATCTAAAGAGTATAATGATGAAGATCCATGGATATATGAACATGAAGATACTACTCATTATTCAGTAGCAGATAAAGATGGAAATATGGTCGCAGTAACACAAACAATAAACTGGACCTTTGGCTCTGGTGTTGTTGTAGATGATTATGGTTTTGTTCTTAATAATGAAATAAGCGACTTTTCTACTGATGTAGATTCACCAAATTGTGTTGAAGGAGGAAAGAAACCTCTAAGTTCCATGAGTCCTACCATTGTTCTAAATGAAGATAATACTCCTCTTATGATTTTAGGTTCTCCTGGAGGAGCAAGAATCATTCCAACAGTAACTCAAGTTATTAGTAATGTTATAGATTATAATATGGATATACAAGATGCCATAGATGCCTACAGGATGTACGACAATACGAAAAATAAAATTATATATGAAGGTGGGTTAAGTAATAGTGCATTGATTGAACTTATAAGCATGGGACATGAAGTAGAGAAATATGAGGAAGGTTATAATAAACACTTTGGTGGTGTACAAGGAATAGAATACAAAGATAATAAAATAATTGGTGGTGCTGATTCAAGAAGAGACGGTAAAGCTTTAGCTAATTAATAAATATGTATTAAATATATTAATCATATTCAAATAGAAATAAAAAGTAAAAATAAAGAATAAACTTATATAAATGACGCAAAATTAATAACTAATATAAATTTATAAGAACTTATTGACATAAACGAATTATAATGGTAAATTATTATTCAAATATAAAACCAATAACGGAAATTTAAAAATAAAACCACTCGTATATACTCAGAAAATATGGTCTGAGAGTTTCTACCAAGATGCCGTAAAAATCTTGACTATGAGTGAAATTATATATATTTAGGACGAATTAACTGTTTAATAATAGACAGTTTTATATTAAATTTTTTAGGCCTGTATAGTGATTTCACTTTTAGTAAAAGTAGAAGCTATACAGGTTTTTTATTTAAATATTTAAATTAAAAAGTAAGCAAATTTGAAAGGAGATCAGTATGGCTAAAATAATAAAAGAAGGATTAACTTTTGATGACGTATTATTAATACCTCAAAAATCAGAAATACTACCAAAAGAGATAGACACACAAACATATTTAACTAAGACAATAAAATTAAATATACCTTTAATGAGTGCAGGTATGGATACTGTTACAGAATCAAAAATGGCTATATCTATGGCTAGACAAGGTGGTATAGGTATAATTCATAAAAATATGTCTATAGAAGAGCAAGCCTCAGAAGTTGACAGAGTTAAAAGAAGCGAAAGTGGAGTAATTGTTGATCCATTTTATCTAACTAAAGACCATACAATTCAAGATGCTGATAATATAATGGGGAAATATAGAATATCTGGGGTTCCAATAGTTGATGAAGATAAAAAACTTATAGGAATAATAACAAATAGAGATATAAAATTTGAAAAAGATATGTCTAAAAAAATAGAAGAAGCTATGACTAAAGATAACTTAGTTACAGCTAAAGAAGGCGTTGACTTAGAATATGCTGAGCAAATTCTAAAACAACACAAGATAGAAAAATTACCAATAGTAGATGATGAAGGTCATTTAAAAGGTTTAATAACTATAAAAGATATAGAAAAGAAAATTCAATATCCAAACTCTGCAAAAGATAAAAAAGGAAGACTTTTATGTGGTGCAGCAGTTGGTATAACAGGTGATATATTAGATAGAGTAAAAGCATTATATGAAGCAAAAGTAGATGTAGTTGTTTTAGATAGTGCTCATGGACATTCAAAAGGAGTTATGGATGCAGTTAAAAAAATAAAAGCAGCTTATCCAGAACTTCAAGTTATAGCAGGTAATGTTGCTACAGCAGAAGGATGTAGAGCTTTAATAGAAGCTGGAGCTGACTGTGTAAAAGTTGGTATAGGACCAGGTTCTATATGTACAACTAGAGTAGTTGCAGGTATAGGTGTACCTCAAGTAACAGCTGTTATGGATTGTGCAGAAGCTGCAGCTGAATATGGAGTACCAGTAATAGCGGATGGAGGAATAAAATACTCTGGAGATATAGTAAAAGCATTAGCTGCTGGAGCTAATGTATGTATGATGGGATCAATGTTTGCGGGAACTGAAGAAAGTCCAGGAGAAACAGTTCTTTATAGAGGAAGATCATATAAAACTTATAGAGGAATGGGATCTATTGCAGCTATGGAACATGGTTCAAAAGATAGATACTTCCAAGAAGGTGCTAAAAAATTAGTTCCAGAAGGTGTTGAGGGTATGGTTCCTTACAAAGGTAAAGCAGAAGATATAACATACCAAATGATAGGTGGATTAAGATCAGGAATGGGATACTGTGGAGCGCCTACAATAAAAGACTTACAAGAAAATGCACAATTTATAAAAATAACAGCGGCATCTTTAAAAGAAAGTCATCCACACGATATAACAATAACTAAAGAGGCGCCAAATTATAGCACACAAGGAGATATGATGTAATGAAACATGAATTAGTATTAGTTATTGACTTTGGAGGTCAATATAATCAATTAATAGCAAGAAGAGTAAGAGAAAATAACGTATACTGTGAGATAATACCATACACAACAGATATAGAAGTTATAAAAGCTAAAAATCCAAAAGGTATTATATTTACAGGTGGACCTAATAGTGCATATTTACCAGACTCTCCATCTATATCAAAAGAAATATTTGAAATAGGTGTGCCTATACTTGGAATATGTTATGGACATCAAATAATGTCACATGTTTTAGGTGGGGTTGTTAGAAAAGGTAATGCAGCTGAAAAAGAATACGGAAAAACAGCTATAACATATAAAGAATCAAAAATATTTGAAGGAATAACAACTAATACTGTTTGGATGAGTCATACTGATTTAGTTGATACTTTAGCACCAGGATTTGAAGTAATAGCTTATACTGATGATTGTCCAGTAGCAGCTATACAAAATACAGAAAAAAATCTTTATGGAGTTCAATTCCATCCAGAAGTTGAACATTGTTTAGAAGGAGATAAAATACTTAAAAACTTCTTATATAATGTTTGTGAAGTGAGTGGAGACTGGACTACTGATTCATTTATAAATGATAAAATAAAAGAATTAAAAGAAATAATAGGCGATAAAAAAGTACTTTGTGCATTAAGTGGTGGAGTTGATTCATCAGTTGCAGCTGTACTAGTTCACAAAGCTATTGGAGATAACTTAACATGTGTATTCGTTGATCATGGTTTACTTAGAAAAAATGAAGGAAATGATGTTGAAAGAATATTCAGAGATAAGTTTGATATGAACTTAATAAGAGTTAATTGTGAAGATAGATTTTTAGGAAAATTAAAAGGTATTACAGAGCCAGAAGCTAAGAGAAAAATAATAGGTGAAGAGTTTATAAGAGTATTTGAGGAAGAATCAAATAAACTTGGAAAAATGGACTTCTTAGTTCAAGGAACTATATACCCTGACGTTGTTGAAAGTGGTCATGGTGGAGAATCTGCTACTATAAAATCACATCATAATGTTGGAGGAATACCTGAAGATATAGAATTTAAAATAGTTGAACCTTTAAGAGAATTATTTAAAGATGAAGTTAGAAAAATAGGTTTAGAACTAGGAATAGATGAAGATTTAATATTTAGACATCCATTCCCAGGTCCAGGGCTTGGAATAAGAGTCATAGGTGAAGTAACAAAAGAAAGATGTGACATACTAAGAGAAGCAGATGCTATATATATGGAAGAGCTTAAAAAAGCTGGTCTATATAAAGAAATATGGCAAGCATTCGCTACTCTACCAGATGTAAAAACAGTTGGTGTTATGGGAGATGAAAGAACTTATGCTTACTTAGTAGGTTTAAGAGCCGTAACATCTTCTGATGGAATGACTTCTGATTGGTACAAAATGCCTTATGATGTTTTAGAAAAAATATCAAATAGAATAGTAAATGAAGTTGATGGAGCAAATAGAGTTGTTTACGATATAACTTCAAAACCACCAGGAACTATTGAATGGGAATAAATTAATGTTTATAAAGAAACTGTAATTTTATAATTACAGCTTTCTTTAATTTAATTAACTAATAAATATTGTTAAAAATAAAGAATATTGTTAAAATAAAAACTATTAAAAATATTATATTTATATATAAAAAAATCTTTGTGTTTTATGTAATATTATTAGTAATAAATACTAACAATATTAACATCCAAATGAATTTTATATATATTATCACTATTATAAAGACACTAGGAGGAATGACAATGAAATTAAAAAAAATAGTGGCATTAAGCTCAGCATTATTAGTAGCATCTATGAGCTTAGTAGGATGTTCTAATAAAACTAATAATGAACAGTCAAATAACAAAACAATAAAAGTTGGAATGGTAGCCGATGTAGGGGGAATAAATGATGAATCATTTAACCAATCTGCATGGGAAGGATTACAACAAGCAGAAAAAGAATTAGGAATAGAAGCGAAAGTAATAGAATCAAGACAAGCTTCAGAATATTTAGGAAATATAGAAACTTTAGCAGATCAAGGCATGGATTTAATAATAGGTGTAGGATTTACTATGGTTGAAGACATAAAAGCACAAGCTGCAAACTATCCAGATATAAGCTTTGCAATAGTCGATGAAACTTATGAAGAAATACCATCAAATGTAACACCAATATTATTTAGAGCTAATGAGGCAGCTTATTTAACTGGATTAATAGCAGGTAAAATGACAAAAACTAATGAAGTTGGATTTATAGGTGGAATGGATAATCCTGTTGTAAATCAATTTGAATATGGATATAAAGCTGGTGTTGTTGCTGCTAATGATAAAGCTAATGTTAAGGCTCAATATGCTGGTACTTTTGGAGATGCAGCAAAAGGTAAATCAATAGCTAATCAAATGTATGCTAACAATATAGATACTATACTTTCAGCAGCAGGTGGTACAGGAATAGGTGCTATAGAATCTGCAAAAGAGCAAAATAAATATGCAATAGGTGTAGATAGAGATCAAAGTGACTTAGCTCCAGAAAATATATTAACATCAGCTTTAAAAAAAGTTAACGTTGGTGTATATGAAACAGTAAAAGCATTTATAGAAGGCGAAGAAATTGGTGGAAAAGAAAGAGTATACGGATTAAAAGAAGATGGTGTTGGTATACCTGAATCTACTAAAAACTTAGTTTCACAAGATATAATAGACTATGTAAATGAAATGGCAGAAAAAGTTAAAAACGGTGAAATTAAAGTTCCAGCTACTAAAGATGAATATGAAGCTATGAATAAATAATATTGAAAAGAGAACAAGAAGACTTGTTCTCTTTTTTAGCTCAAAATATAAATTATAAAAATGAAAAATGTTATATTGGGGCATAATATGTAGAAAAGATATTGACACTTAAGAAATATAATGATATTCTAGTAAGGCATCGAAAAATACGAACTATATTTTTATATATGAAAAAAATGTTAAGTATATAATGTATAAAAAACATTGGAGGTAGATGTTATAATATGGAAATAACAAATTTATCAAAAGACAAAAATAATTTATTAGAAAGAATTTTTAAATTAGAAAAACATAATACAGATATAAAAACAGAAGTAATGGCTGGGATAACTACATTTATGACAATGGCATATATTTTAGTAGTTAATCCGATGATACTTTCTCAAACAGGAATGGATCAAGGATCAGTATTTGTTGCTACAGCTTTATCAGCAGCAATAGCAACTTTCTTTATGGGTATTTTAGCTAATTATCCAATAGCATTAGCTCCTGGTATGGGATTAAATGTATTCTTTGCTAATACTATAGTTTTACAAATGGGATATTCATGGCAATTTGCTCTTATGGCAGTGTTTATAGAAGGTCTTATATTTATTTTATTAACAGTAACAAGATTAAGAGAAAAGATAATTGAATGTATACCTATGAACTTAAAATTTGCAGTAACAGCAGGTGTTGGTTTATTCATAGCATTTGTTGGTTTACAAAATGCAAGTATAGTAGTTGATGGTGCTTTAGGAAATATGCATGATCCATTAGTTATATTAACACTATTTGGATTATTAGTAACAGGTGCATTAGTTGCTAAAGATAAAAAAGGTGCATTATTAATATCAATAGTAGTGATATCGGTTATAGGAATGGGTCTTGGATTAGTGGCCTTACCACAAGGAATAATGTCATTCAATGTACCATCATTAAAACCAGTATTTTTACAAGCATTTTCAGTTGACATAAATGAAATATTTAGTTTAGATATGGTAATAGCTGTATTTACATTATTATTTGTTGATTTATTTGATACAGTTGGATGTTTAGTAGGTGTTGCTGAAAAAGGAAATCTTTTGGATGAAAATGGTAATATACCAAGAGCTAAAGAAGCTATGTTAGCAGATGCTATAGGAACAACTACTGGAGCTTTACTTGGAACATCAACAGTAACTTCATTTATAGAAAGTGCTTCAGGAATAGGTGAAGGTGGTAAAACTGGTTTAACAGCTATAACAACAGGAGTATTATTCTTATTATCACTATTCTTTGCTCCATTATTTATTGCAATACCAACACAAGCTACATCAGCAGTATTAATAATAGTTGGGGTAATGATGGCTGGATCACTTAATAAAATTGATTTTGATGATTTTACAAATGCTATACCAGCATTCGTTACATTCTTATTTATGCCTCTTATGGGTAGTATAGGAGACGGGATAATATTTGGTATATTATCTTACACAATATTAAAATTAGCTACAAATAAAAGAGATGAAGTAAATATATCTATGATAATCTTATCAATTTTATTTGTTATAAAATTCATACTTTTAGGATAGAAATTATAGAGAGCTATTTAATTTTAAATAATTAAGTAGCTCTTTTTTGATGTTTAAAATTCTTAGTGAAAAATAATCTTATCATTTTAGATTTTGATATGGCGGATAGTGTTTTAATAAATAATCATAAATATAAAATATAGTTGTTATTTTGAAAAAATACTAATTATATTTCGTAATATAACGAATATTAATTAAAATATATATAAAAAAATAATAAATTATATTGAAAAAATATTAATATTATTATAATATAATCATGTGATAGTTCGTTTAATGTAGCGAATAATAAATTATTAATATTCGTAATTATAAGTAGGGAGGAATATAATGAAAGTAGCAGTAGTGATGGGGTCTAAATCAGACTATCCAAAATTAGAGGAAGGTATAGATTTCTTAAGAAAATATAATGTAGAGGTTATTGTTCGTGTTTTATCAGCACATAGAACACCTAGAGAATTAGAGCAATTTATCGCAGAGATAGAAAATGAAGTAGATGTAATAATAGCAGCTGCAGGAAAAGCAGCACATTTACCAGGAGTAATAGCAGCTAATACATTAATTCCAGTAGTAGGATTACCAATAAAATCTTCTACAATGGATGGATTAGATTCACTTTTATCAATGGTACAAATGCCAAGTGGAATACCAGTAGCCACTGTTACTATAGATTCTGGTCTTAATGCAGTTTTAATGGCCATGCAAATTATGAGTATAAAATATCCTAAATTAAAAGATGATTTAAAAAATTATAGAGAAGAAATGGCACAAAAAGTATTAAAAGATGATGAAATTTTAAGGGGGTAATTAACATGTTATTATATGAGGGAAAAGCAAAAAAAATATTCAGTACGGAAAATGAAAATGAGTTTATAGTTTACTATAAAGATGATGCAACAGCATTCAATGGAGAAAAAAAGGCTGAAATAGCATCAAAGGGAATCTTAAATAATAAAATCTCAACAATAATGTTTGAAGAATTAGCAAAAGAGGGAATAGAATCACACTTCATAAAAAGCCTATCTGATAGAGAAATGTTAGTTAAAAAAGTTGAAATACTACCACTAGAAGTAATAGTAAGAAATATCACAGCAGGTTCATTCTGCAAAAGATATGGGGTAGAAGAAGGAATAGTTTTAGACCAACCAATATTTGAAATGTCATATAAAAATGATGAATTCGGAGATCCACTATTAAATGATGATCATGCAGTTGCATTAAAATTAGCTACTAGAGAAGAAATAGAATTTTTAAGAGCACAAACTTTAAAGATAAATGAAATAATGAAGAAATTCTTCTTAAAAATGGACTTAAAGTTAGTAGACTTTAAACTTGAATTTGGTAAAGATATTGATGGAAATATTATATTAGCAGATGAAATTTCGCCTGATACTTGTAGACTTTGGGATGTTAATACTAATGAAAAATTAGATAAAGATAGATTTAGAAGAGATCTTGGGGATTTAGTTGAAGGGTATGAAGAAGTTTTAGCAAGGCTAAATAAATAATATTAGGAGGATTTCATATGTGTGGAGTTGTAGGGATTTACTCTAAAGACAAAGATATATCGAAGCAGTTATATTACTCATTATATTCTATACAACATAGAGGACAAGAGAGTTGTGGAATAGCAGTTTCTAATGGAGAAGAAATAAATTATTACAAAGATATGGGGCTTGTGGGAGATGTTTTTACTCCTAAAAAACTTGAAAAATTACAAGGGAATATGGGGATTGCCCATGTTAGATATTCTACAGCAGGAGGAAGTAATTTTGCTAACTGCCAACCATTAGTAGGAAGTGTGAGAAAAAGAAGACTCGCTTTAGCTCATAATGGAAATCTTGTAAATGCCCAAACATTAAAAGATATGCTTGAAGAAGACGGATATATGTTTACAAGCAATACTGATACAGAAGTTATTCTTTATATACTTGCTAGATATTATAAAGGGAATATAGTTGAGAGTTTAAAGATGACAATGGATTATATAAAGGGAGCATATTCACTTGTAATTATGAGTGATGATGAGTTAATTGGAGTAAGAGATCCTTTTGGGTTTAGACCTTTATTAATAGGTAAAAAAGATGATGAGTATATATTAGCATCAGAAAACTGTGCCATAGATATATTAGGTGGAGAAGTAATCAGAGATGTAGAACCAGGGGAAATAGTAGTAATAAAGGACGGAAAATTAAAATCATATAATTTTAGTAAAAATTATAAAACAATGAAGAAAAGTTGTATATTCGAACATATTTATTTTGCTAGAAATGATGCAACTATAGATAATGTAAATGCATATGAATATAGAGTTAAATCAGGAGAAATATTAGCACATAATGATAATGTTAAGGCAGATATGGTAGTGCCAGTTCCAGACTCTGGCTGGCCAGGAGCAATAGGGTATGCTAATGCTAGCAAAATACCAGTATCTGAAGCTTTAGTAAAAAATAGATATGTAGGAAGAACATTTATAAAACCAACACAAGAAGAAAGAGAGTTAGGTGTTAAGATAAAACTTAATCCACTTTCAAGAATAATAGAAGGAAAATCAATAGTCTTAGTTGATGATTCTATAGTTAGGGGAACAACTTCTAAATTATTAGTAAAATCACTTAGAGAAGCTGGAGCTAAAGAAATACATTTAAGAGTTACTTCACCTCCAGTTAAATATTCTTGTTACTACGGAATAGATACACCGAACAGATCAAAACTGATAGCATCAAATATGGATATAGAAGAAATGAGAGAATTTATAGGATGTGATTCTTTAAAATTCTTAGATATAGAAGGTATGCTAGGTGCAGTTGATGAACCGTTTAATTTCTGTAAGGCTTGTTTTGACGGTGATTATCCAGTTAAGAAAATAGACAAGGAGGAAGTGGCTTCATGCTAACTTATGAACAATCAGGAGTAAATATAGACGAAGGAAATAGAGCTGTAAATTTAATAAAAAATAAAATAAAAGAAACTTATGATAAAAATGTAATAGGTGATTTAGGGAATTTCAGTGGATTATATAGTTTAAAAGATTTTTTAACTATGAAAGAACCAGTATTACTTGCTGCAACTGATGGAGTAGGAACAAAACTTAAATTAGCTCAAATGATGAATAAACATAATACAGTAGGTATAGATTTAGTTGCTATGAGTGTTAACGACTTAATATGCCAAGGTGCAAAACCTTTATTATTCTTAGACTATATAGCAATAGGAAAATTAGTACCAGAACATATAGATGAAATAGTTAAAGGTGTTGCCGATGGATGTAAAATGTCTGGATGTGCATTAATTGGTGGAGAAACTGCTGAAATGCCTGGAATGTACTCTGAAGAAGAGTATGACTTAGCTGGATTTGCTGTTGGTATAGCAGATAAAGAAAAAATAGTATCAGGAAAAGATGTTAAAAAAGGCGATGTATTAATAGGAATATCTTCAAGTGGTGTACATAGTAACGGATTCTCATTTGTAAGAAAGATATTCTTAGATACTTTAAAATGGGATTTAAATGACTATAAAGAAGAGTTAGGTATGACATTAGGAGAAGCACTTTTAACTCCAACAAAAATATACGTTAAATTAGTATTAGACTTATTAGAAAAGAAAAATATAAAAGCTATAGCTCATATCACTGGTGGTGGTGTAATAGAAAATATAACTAGAGTTATACCTGATGGACTTGGGTTAAATATAAAAACTGATTCTTGGGAAAAACCACCTATATTTGAAATGATAGAAAACCTTGGTATGGTTGATAAAAGAGAACTTCATAAATCATTCAACATGGGTGTTGGTTTAGTTTTAGTGGTAGATAAAGATGAAGCTCAAGAGGTAGTTGATTATATAAATAATAATAATTTACAAAGTGATGTTGAAATAGATGAAAAATATGCTGAATTAATGAAAGATAAAGCTTATATCATAGGTGAAGTGGTAGATGACCACGAAGGTGTTGAACTATGGTAAAGATAGGTGTATTAATATCTGGAGGAGGAACTAATTTACAAGCTGTTATAGATGGATGTGAAAATAAATCTATAAATGGTGAAGTAAAAGTAGTTATCTCAAATAAAGAAGAAGCTTATGGTTTAGAAAGAGCAAGAAATCATAACATAACAGCTATTTGTGAAAAAGATGAGAATAAAATAATAGAAATTCTAAAAGAAAATGAAGTTGAATTAGTAATTTTGGCTGGCTATTTAAAAATAGTCAGTCCGAAGTTAGTAAATGAATATAGAAATAAAATAATAAATATACACCCATCATTAATTCCTGCATTTTGTGGGAAAGGGTATTATGGTGAAAAAGTACACCAAGGGGTAATCGATTATGGTGCTAAAGTAACTGGAGCTACTGTTCATTTCGTAGACGAAGGTGCAGATACAGGACCAATAATAATGCAAAAAACTGTGGAAGTAAAACAAGATGATGACGCAAAAAAATTAGCAGAAAGAGTCCTTGAAGTTGAGCATGAAATACTTACAAAAAGTATAAGTATGTTTTGTGAAAATAAGCTAACTGTCAATGGTAGGAGGGTTTATATAAATGATTAAGAGAGCATTAGTAAGTGTAACTGATAAAACTGGAGTAGTAGAATTTTGTACTGAATTAAATAAATTAGGATATGAAGTAATATCTACTGGTAATACCTTTAAAATGTTAAAAGAAAAAGGTGTAAAAGCTATACAAATAGATGAAGTAACTAAATTCCCAGAAATATTAGATGGAAGAGTTAAAACTTTAAATCCGTATATACATGGTGGAATATTATATAAAAGAGATGATGAAAATCATGTAGCCACTGTAAAAGAACATGGTATTAATCCAATAGATTTAGTTGTTGTAAACTTGTATGATTTTGAAGGGACTTTAAAAGCAGGGAAATCTCATGAAGAGATGATAGAAAACATTGATATAGGTGGACCATCAATGATACGTTCTGCTGCTAAAAACTATAAAGATGTAGCTGTAATAGTAGATGTAAATGACTATTCTATGATAATAGAAAAATTAAAAAATAATTCTTTAACTTTAGAAGATAGAAAAAGATTAGCATATAAAGCTTTCTCTATTACAGGAAGATATGATGCTCTTATATCAAGTTATTTTGCTGGAGAAGTTAAAGATGAATATCCAGATATATTAAACTTAACTTTCCAAAAAGAACAAACATTAAGATATGGAGAAAATCCACACCAAGGTGGAGTATTATATAGCCAACCTAATGCTAAAAATCCAATATTAAATTACGAACAACTGAACGGAAAAGAATTATCTTTCAATAATATAAATGACTTACATGGATGTTTAGAAGTAATGAGAGAATTTAAAGACAGCAAGGATGTAGTTTCAGTAGCAATAAAACACACTAATCCATGCGGTGTAGGAATTGGAAAAAATTCTTTTGAAGCTTATACAAAATGTTATGAAGCTGATAAGGTTTCAATATTTGGAGGAATAGTAGGTATAACATCAACAGTAGATGCTAAAACAGCTAAAAAAATGAGTGAAATATTCTTAGAAATAGTAGTAGCTTATGATTATACTGATGAAGCATTAGAAATATTAAAAGGTAAAAAGAATTTAAGAGTTCTTAAATTAGCTAAGATAGAATCTAGTTTACAACCATATGATATGAAATACTTAGATGGAAAACTATTAATTCAAGATAGAAATAATAAATTAACTAATAAATGTGAAGTAGTAACTAAATTAAATCCAACAGAAGAACAATTAAAAGATATGGAATTTGGTATGAAAGTTGTTAAAAACATGAAATCAAATGCTATAGCTATAGTTAAAGATGGAGAAACATTAGCACTTGGATGTGGTCAAACATCAAGAATATGGGCATTAAAAAATGCTATAGAGAATAATCAGGATAAAAACTTTGAAGGTGCTGTACTTGCTTCAGATGCATTCTTCCCATTTGATGATTGTGTAACTCTTGCTAATGAAGTAGGAATAAAAGCAATCGTTCAACCAGGTGGATCTATGAGAGATCAAGATTCTATAGATGCTTGTGATAAATATTCAATGACAATGGTGTTTACAGGAATAAGACACTTTAAACACTAGGAGGTATAAAATATGAAAATATTAGTTGTTGGTGGCGGTGGAAGAGAGCACGCTATTTGTTGGAAATTAAGTAATGAATCTAATGTTGAGAAAATATATTGTGCACCAGGTAATGCGGGAATATCAAGTATAGCAGAATGTGTAAACATTGGAGATAGCGATATAGAAAACTTATTAAAGTTTGCCAAAGAAAATAAAATAGATCTAACAATAGTAGGACCAGAAATACCTCTAGTGGCAGGTATAGTTGATGTTTTTGAAAAAGAAGGACTTAAAATATTTGGTCCAAATAAAGAATGCGCTCAACTAGAAGGAAGTAAATCTTTCTCGAAAGATTTTATGATAAGACATAATCTTCCTACTGCAAAATATAAAGAATATACTAATTTAGATGAAGCTATATCAGAAATAGATAGCTTTGGATATCCAGTAGTAATCAAAGCTGATGGATTAGCTGCTGGAAAAGGTGTTGTTATACCAGAAAATAGAGAAGATGCTATAGATACTTTAAAAGAGATGATGGCAGATAAAAAATTCGGAAAAGCTGGAGATAAAATAGTAGTAGAAGAATTTTTAACAGGTATAGAAACTTCAATTCTTGCCTTTGTCGATAATGATAGTATAGTTCCTATGGTAAGTGCGAAGGATCATAAGAAAGTATTTGAAGGTGAGAGGGGACTAAACACAGGAGGGATGGGAACATTCTCTCCTAGTGAAATATATACAGAGGAATTAGCTAAAGAAATCCAAGAAAGAATCTTAGATAAAACTTTAGAAGGATTTAAAAAAGATAATTTAAATTACAAAGGAATTTTATTTGTTGGACTTATGATAACTGAAGATGGACCTAAAATTCTAGAGTATAATGTAAGATTTGGTGATCCAGAAACTCAATCAGTATTATTTAGATTAGATACGGATTTAAACAAAATAATAAGTGCAATTTTAGATAATAACCTAAAAAATATAGAAATAAATTATTCTAAAGAAGAAGCTATTTGTGTAATGCTTACTTCAGGTGGATACCCTGAAAGTTATGAAAAGGGAAAAGTAATAAGCGGACTTGAAAATTTAGATTCAGATATAGTTGTATTCCACAGTGGAACTAAGTTTGATAATGAAAATATAGTTACTAATGGTGGAAGAGTAATTGGAGTAACTGCAAAAGGGAAAACAGTTAAAGAAGCAGGAGAAAAAGTTTATGAAAATATTAAAAAAATAAACTTTGAGGGAATGCATTATAGAAAAGATATATGGAAATAAATTTTCAAAATTTGGAGGAATATTTTAATGAATACTATAGCTTTACAATCAACGGTAAAAAGAGTTTTAGTTGAAAAAAGGGCAGGTTTTGATTTAGAAGCTCAAAGTTTAAAGAAAGATTTAATAGAGAGCTTACATATAGATACAATAGAAAATATAAGAGTTTTAAATAGATATGATGTAGAGAATTTAAGTGAAGAAGTATTTGAAAATGCTGCTAAAACAATATTTTCAGAAGCTAACTTAGATGTAGTTTACTACAATAAATTAGAAAATATAAATGAAAATGATAGAGTTTTTGCTATAGAATACTTACCAGGTCAATATGATCAAAGAGGTGATTGGGCAGCTCAATGTATACAAATAGTTAATGAAGGTAAAAGACCAAATATATCTACAGCAAAAGTATACGTATTATCAGGAAATATAAGTGATGCGGATTTTGATAGAATAAAATCTTACTGTATAAACCCAGTTGATAGTAGAGAAGCTAGTTTAGAAATACCTAAAACTTTAGAAATGGAAATTGAAGTACCTACATCAGTTGCTATATTAGATGGATTTATTGATTTTTCTGTTGAGCAATTAGAGACTTTCTTAAAAGAACAAGGATTAGCTATGACTTTAGCTGATTTAGAACATGTTCAAAACTATTTCAAAAACGAAGAGAGAAGAAACCCTACTATAACAGAAATAAAAGTATTAGATACTTATTGGTCAGATCACTGTAGACATACTACATTTATGACTAAGATAGAAGATGTAAAAATAGAAGATGGTAAATACAATGACATAATAAAAGAAGCTTATGATATGTATTTACAATCTAGAAGTAGTGTTTATGTAGATAAAGTAAAAGATATATGCTTAATGGATATAGCAACTATAGCTATGAAACAATTAAGAAAAGAAGGTAAATTAGAAGACTTAGATGAGAGTGAAGAAATCAATGCTTGCTCTATAAATGTAGATGTAAATGTTGATGGGAAAATAGAAAAATACTTAGTAATGTTCAAAAATGAAACTCACAATCATCCAACTGAAATAGAACCATTTGGTGGAGCTGCTACTTGTTTAGGTGGAGCTATAAGAGATCCACTTTCAGGAAGAAGTTATGTATATCAAGCTATGCGTGTTACTGGTAGTGCAGACCCAAGGACTTCATTAGAGGATACATTACCAGGAAAATTAATGCAAAGAAAAATAACTACGGAAGCTGCTCATGGATACAGTTCTTACGGTAATCAAATAGGTTTAACTACTGGCCAAGTTGCAGAAGTTTATGATGAAGACTTCGTAGCTAAGAGAATGGAAGTTGGAGCAGTAATAGCTGCAGCTCCAAAAGAAAATGTAGTAAGAGTTAGACCAGAATCTGGAGATATAATAGTTTTACTTGGTGGTAAAACTGGTAGAGATGGATGTGGTGGAGCTACAGGTTCATCAAAAGAACATAGTGAAGAATCAATAAAAACTTGTTCAGCAGAAGTTCAAAAAGGTGATGCTCCTAATGAAAGAAAAATTCAAAGATTCTTTAGAAATAAAGAAGTAGCACAAATGATAAAAAGATGTAATGACTTTGGAGCAGGTGGAGTAAGTGTTGCCATAGGTGAAATAGCTGACAGTTTAGATATAAACTTAGACTTAGTTCCTAAAAAATATGACGGATTAGATGGAACTGAACTTGCTATATCAGAATCTCAAGAAAGAATGGCTGTTGCTATAGACCCAGCAAACAAAGAAAGATTCATAGAATTAGCAGGTGAAGAAAACTTAGAAGCAACTCATGTTGCAACAGTAACAGATAGTGGTTATTTAAGAATGACTTGGAATAACCAAACAATAGTTAATTTAAAAAGAGCGTTTTTAGATACAAATGGGGTTAAACAAACTACAGACATTCATGTAAATAAAGTACAAGAAGATAAAACTTTCTTCAACGATGGAAATGTAGAATGTGAAGCGCCATCAATAAAAGAGAAATTTGAAAAAGTTTTAGCTGATTTAAATATATGCTCTCAAAAAGGTTTAGTAGAAAAATTTGATAATACTATCGGTGGGAATACTGTATTAATGCCTTTTGGTGGTAAATATCAAGCAACTCCTTCACAAGGTATGGTTGCTAAAATACCAGTACTTGGTGGAGAAACAACTACTTCAACTATAATGACATATGGATATAATCCTAAGATAGGAAAATGGAGTCCATTCCATGGAGCTTTATATGCAGTAGTAGAATCTATATGTAAATTAGTTGCAATAGGTGGTAACTACAAAACTACAAGACTTACTCTACAAGAGTATTTTGAGAAATTAGGAAATGATCCATCAAGATGGGGTAAACCATTTGCAGCTTTACTTGGGGCATATTATGTTCAAAATAAATTAGAAATACCTGCAATAGGTGGAAAAGATAGTATGTCAGGTACTTTCAAAGATATAGATGTACCACCAACACTAGTTTCATTTGCAGTAGATACTGTAGATGCAGAATATGTAGTTTCTCCAGAATTCAAAAAAGCTAATTCTACAGTTGTAGTCTTAAGAACTAATAGATTAGAAAATGATGTATTAGATTTTGATGAATTAAAAAGAAACTTAGATAAAGTAAGACAATTAATACAAGATAAAAAAGTCTTATCATCTTATGCTTTAGGTTATGGTGGACTTGGTGAAGCTATAGCTAAGATGGCATTTGGTAATAAAATAGGATTTAAATTAGATGAAGAAGTTTGTGTTGATAAATTATTTAATGCTGCATATGGAAATATAGTACTTGAAATAAATGAAGAAGACTTAGATTTATTAGATGGATATAACTATAAAGTAGCTGGTAAAACGATAGAAGGACCTAGTATATTAGTTAGAGGAGAGATGATATCTTTAAATCAATTATATACTAGTTTCGAAAGTACTTTAGAGCAGGTATTCCCAACTAAAGCTAAAGAAGTTAAGGATAAAATAGAAACTATAAACTTCATAACTACAGGAGAAAGAGCGAAATCTTCTTCTTCAATAGTAGCTCCAAAAGTATTTATACCAGCTTTCCCTGGAACTAACTGTGAGTACGACTCAGCTAGAGCATTTGAGAGAGCAGGAGCTAAGACAAGTGTAAAAGTATTTAAAAACTTAACTTATAAAGATATAGAAGAGTCTATAGAAACAATAGTAAATGAAATAAAATCTTCTCAAATAATAATGTTACCAGGAGGATTCAGTGCAGGAGATGAGCCAGATGGTTCTGGTAAATTTATAGCAACTGTATTTAGAAATCCTAAAATAGCAGAAGCTTTAAATGAATTCTTAACTAAACAAGATGGTTTAATGTTAGGTATATGTAATGGGTTCCAAGCATTAATCAAATTAGGATTAGTTCCTTATGGTGAAGTTAGAGAATGCACTGTAGATGCACCTACATTAACTTACAATAATATAGGTCGTCACCAAGCTAAAGTTGTAACAACTAGAATAGCTTCTAATAAATCTCCTTGGTTAGCTTCAACAGAAGTTGGAGATATACACAAAATAGCAATATCTCATGGTGAAGGTAAGTTTGTTGCAAATGAAGAGGTATTCAATCAATTACTTGAAAATGGTCAAATAGCAACTCAATATGTTGATTTAAATGGTGAAGCAACATATGATATAGAATTCAATCCAAATGGTTCATACTTCGCAGTAGAAGGTATAACTAGTGCTGATGGTAGAGTATTTGGTAAAATGGGTCACTCTGAGAGAATCGGTAAACATGTAATGAAAAATATAATAGGAGAAACAGATCAGAAGATATTTGAATCTGGAGTAAGCTATTTTAAATAGGATATAATTTTGTAGGGCTATCATATGAATGACTTTAAGTTATTATGTGATAGCCTTATTTGTGATTATAACAAAGTTGTAATAAAAAATATGTTGAGGACTGACGAAATGCTGATGTATACTAGACATGTAGACAAAAAAGATTATGTAATAATAAAAATGATAGAAAAGTAGTAATTAATTTAATTGGGGGAATAGGTATGAGTAGTAGAAAAGTAAATTTAAAAAAATCATTATTACTTCTTATTGCATTTGTAACTATTATCGGTGTATTCAGTACTACATGGGCTTATGTAGATAATCAAAGAAAGATAAGAGCAGAGCAAATAAGAATTGAGGAAGAAAAAAGAAAAGCTGAAGAAGAAAAGAAAAAATATACAGTAGGAGTTAGTCACGAGGGTAAAAAATACTCTTACGATGCTAATATTGTAGCTGAAAAATTAAGCAAGTATGATTATTCTAATAATGGAGAGAAAATAGTATTTTTAACTTTTGATGATGGAACATCAAAAACAAATACTCCAAAAGTATTAGATATTTTAAAGGAAGAAGGCGTAAAAGCAACGTTCTTTTTAACAGGACAGAATATAGAATATGGTGGTGAAGAGGCTAGAAATCTTGTGAAACGGGAGTTTGATGAAGGACATGCCATAGCAAATCACTCTTATACACATGATGTAAAAAAATTATATCCTAATAGAGTATTAGACATTGATGCTTTTAAAGCAGATTTTGAAAAAAATGATAAAATGTTAAAAGACATATTAGGAAAATACTTCTCAACTAGAGTAATAAGATGTCCAGGTGGATATGGTTCATGGAAAGGTATGGAGCCTTTAGATGAATACTTATCTGAAAATAATATGGTATCAATAGATTGGACTTCTTTAAATGCAGATGCAGAAGGTAAAAGAAAAAATGCAAAAGAATTAACTGAATATGCTATTAAAACTTCTAAAGGAAAAGAAATGGTAGTTCTTTTAATGCATGATACTTATGGAAAAGAAGAAACAGTTAAAGCTTTACCAGGAATAATAAAATATTTTAAAGATAATGGATATGAATTTAAAACTCTTTCATAAAAATAAATAGAAAAAAGCACTTATCTATATAAAGATAGTGCTTTTTTTAATTGTAAGGTGTTTTTTATACACATTTTTCTATGCAATTAATATAATAATTACCGTAGAAGGAAAAGGAAAGAAAAAAATATAAAAAAATTAGCACTCACTACTTGACAGTGCTAATAAAAAGACTATAATAATAAGTAAGAAAACAAACAAAGGATAAATCAGAATACATAAACAAAAATAATATTAAAGTAAAAGATTATCTTTTTACTTAATTAAAGTAAGAAGATAAACACAAGGAGGAATTAATTATGAAATTAGTACCAAGAAATAATAATTTAGGATTTAGTTTGTTTGATAATATGTTTGATGATATGTTCAGAGATCCATTCTTTACAAGTAGTAATACTACAAAGCTTATGAAGACAGATATACAAGAAAAAGATGATAAATACATTTTAGATATGGATTTACCAGGATATGATAAAGAAGATATAAAAGCACAACTTAAAGATGGATACTTAACAATAACAGCACAAAAGAATACTTCAAATGAGGATAAAGATGAAAAGGGCAACTATATAAGAAGAGAAAGATATTGTGGTAAATGCTCAAGAAGCTTCTATGTAGGAGATAGCATAAAAGAAGAAGATATAAAAGCAAACTTCAATAACGGAATATTACAATTATCATTCCCTAAGGAAGTTGTTAGAAAAGATGAAGGAACTAAGTATATAACAATTGACTAAGCAAAATTAATCAGTTGTCAAAAATATTAAAATTTAAATTATTAAAACTAAAATAATAAGAATAATTGATATATTTCTTATACTTTAAGTATTAAGAAATATGAAGGAGGCATTTATTATGACATTAGTACCAAGAAATAATAATTTAGGAGTTAGTTTATTTGACAATATGTTTGATGATTTCTTTAAAGATCCATTTTTTACAAGAAATAATTCAGTAAAAGTTATGAAGACGGATATACAAGAAAAAGATGATAAATATATTTTAGATATGGATTTACCAGGATACGATAAAGAAGATATAAAAGCACAACTTAAAGATGGATATTTAACAATAAGTGCACAAAAAAATACTTCAAATGATGAAAAAGATGAAGAGGGTAACTATATAAGAAGAGAAAGATATTGTGGTAAATGCTCAAGAAGCTTCTATGTGGGAGATAGCATAAAAGAAGAAGATATAAAAGCAAGCTTCAATAATGGTATATTGGAGTTAACATTCCCTAAAGAAGTACCACAAAAAGAAGAAGAAATGAAATATATTACTATTGATTAGTAATAAAAATTTTTGAAAATGTTTAGCACTCATTGCTTGACAGTGCTAACAAAGTAGTCCTATAATTAATATGGGAATAAATAGAAAATAAAAATGAATTAAAAAACCATAAAATGCAAGGCGTTTATTCCCACACCTTGCATTTATTCTATTATATAAAAAGGTGAAATTGAAGGAGGATAAACATGGAAGTGCAAAAAGGTACGATATCAATTGATACAGAAAATATATTTCCTATAATTAAGAAATGGTTATACTCAGATAAAGATATTTTTATAAGGGAATTAATTAGTAATGGATGTGATGCAGTAAGTAAATATAAAAGACTAGTTTCTCTTGGAGAAGTAAAATCATTACAAGATGAAAAATATAAAATTACTGTATCGATAAGTAAAAAAAATAAAACTATAAAATTTGATGATAATGGTATAGGAATGACAGCAGATGAAGTTGATAAATACATAAATCAAGTTGCTTTCTCTGGTGCAGAAGATTTCTTCAATAAATATAAAGATAGAATGGAAGAAACTGATATTATTGGTCATTTTGGCTTAGGATTCTACTCAGCTTTTATGGTATCAGATAAAGTTGAAATAGATACACTATCATTTAGTGAAGGTGCAGAGCCTGTAAGATGGATATCAGAAGGTGGAACTGAATTTGAAATAAGTCCATCAGGAACAAGGACTACAAGGGGGACAACAATAACACTTTTCTTAGCTGAAGATAGTGAAGAATTTTTAGATGAATATCATGTAAGAAGTATAATAAATAAATATTGTTCTTTCTTACCTGTTGAAATATATGTGGAAGATGAAGATAAAGAAGTAAAAGATAATGAAGAAAAAGTAGAAGAGAAACCTTTAAATGATACTAATCCATTATGGTTAAAATCACCTAAGGATTGTACAGATGAAGAATATAAAGAATTCTACAGAAAAGTATTCAATGTATTTGATGAACCACTATTTTGGATTCATTTAAATGTGGATTATCCATTTAACTTAAAAGGAATTCTTTATTTCCCTAAATTAAATAATGAGTTTGAATTAGTAGAAGGTAAGGTTAAACTTTATAATAACCAAGTATTCGTAGCAGACAATATAAAAGAAGTTATACCGGAATTTTTATTATTATTAAAAGGTGTAATAGATTGTCCTGACTTACCTCTAAATGTATCAAGAAGTTTCTTACAAAATGATAGAGATGTAAGTAAAATATCTAAACATATAGTTAAAAAAGTAGCAGATAAACTTAAATCTTTATGTAAAAATGATAGAGAACAGTATGAAAAATTCTGGGACGATATACAAATATTCATTAAATTTGGATGCTTAAAAGATGAAAGCTTTTATGAAAAAGTAAAAGATTATATTCTATATAAAGATATAGATGGAAAATATATAACTTTAACAGATTACTTAGAAGGTGCAAAAGAGAAACATGAAAATAAAGTATTCTATGTAAATAATATGGACCAACAATCTCAATATGTTAAATTATTTAAAGATTATGGATTAAATGCCGTAGTACTTGATAGCACAATAGATAATAATTTTATTTCATTTATAGAATATAAAGAAATGGGAACTAAGTTTAATAGAATAGATTCAGATTTATCAGATGTATTAAAAGATAAA
Source organism: uncultured Clostridium sp. (assembly GCA_945871955.1). Taxonomy (GTDB): domain Bacteria; phylum Bacillota; class Clostridia; order Peptostreptococcales; family Peptostreptococcaceae; genus Terrisporobacter. The sequence continues at coordinate 62,156 of CAMBXR010000007.1, forward strand.
GATGTAGAAGAAGATAAAGAATCTAATGAACAAATAACAGACTTATTTAAAAATGTTATTGGTGAAAGAGTAGAGAAATACTCTGTAGAAAGTCTAAAAAATGAAGATACACCAGCCATGATTTTAATATCAGAAGAATCTAGAAGAATGATGGAAATGCAAGCTAGATTTGCTGGAATGAGCTTTAGTATGGATTTAAAAGAAGAGAAAACTCTAGTTATAAATAATAATAACCCATTAGTCAAAAAACTAGTTTCACTTAAAGATAATGAAGATAAAAAAGAAGAAATAGATGTAATCTGCAATCAAATAGTTGATTTAGCTCTACTTGCAAATAAAGAATTAAATGCAGAGGAGTTAGATCTATTTATAAAAAGAAGTAATCAATTAATGAGCAAGGTTATATCTTTATAAAATAAAAGTATCACTTAGGAATAATTCCTAGGTGATACTTTTTTCTCATATATTAATCCTCTTCATCAATGATGATTTGTCTTAATTCTTTACGACGGTTGAAGATATCATATAAAGTAGGAACAACAAATAAAGTTAATAATGTGGCATAGCTAAGACCGCCTATAGTTACTATAGCTAGAGATTGTGTCATTTCAGCCCCCATACCAACACCCATGGCCATGGTAGACATGGCAAGAATTGTTGTTAAAGCTGTCATAAGTATAGGTCTAATACGAGTACGTCCAGCCTCCACAAGGGCATCTTTTTTATTTAATCCATTTATACGAAGTTGATTAACATAATCCACAAATACTATACCATTATTAACAACTACACCGGCAAGTACTAAGAATCCAAGCATAGATATAACGCTTAATTCTTTACCAGTAATAAGTAATGCCAGTAAACCACCAGTAAAGGCAAGAGGTATAGTAAACATTACTATAAATGGTGATAATAATGATTGGAATTGAGCCACCATTATTAAATAAATAAATAATATGGCAAGAGCAATCATTTTAACTAAATCTGTTAATGCATTATTGATAGATTCAGTTTCACCAGATAATTCTATATCATATCCATCAGGAGCTTTATATTTATCTAATTTTGCTTGAACATCTTTACTAACTAGACCTATATTATGATCTTTATCAACACCTGCAGTTACAGAGATATATCTAGTTTGATTATCATGATTTATAGAAGTAGGAGTATCAGCCTTCTCTATAGTACAAATATCTGATAATTTCACTGTTACAGACTCTGTACCTTCTGTACCCTTTAGTTCTATATCTTTTAATTGATTTAAATTTAAAGTATCTTGATTAATAATGATTACAGGATAATCTTTAGAATCAATTGTTAAAGTTGTAGAATTAGTTTCTGTTGATAATTTAGAAGAAACTTGTTGGAAAACTTGAGCTATTGTTAGACCATACTCCATAGCTTTATTTTTATTGATAACAACTCTTTGTTCTTTGGTAGTTACACCAATACCACCATCCACATTAGTAGTACCTTCCATGCTAGATAACATATCGACTAAATCATCAGATATTTCTTTAAGCTTTTCTAAGTCATCCCCTTTTATGATTATATTTATACCAGAGCCGCCTAAAGCAGATGTATCCATTGAAGATGAAGAAACATCAACTTCACAATCAAGAGACTTAGTTTTTTCTTTAATTTCTTCAGCTATTTCATCATTAGTACGTTTTTTGTCATCCTTTAAAATAATATAAGCTGACATACTATTAGGATTATTAGATGATGAACTAAAAGACATGGAAGTGGAAGAGTCCATTGCACCAATACCTTCTACATCATCAATAGTTAAAACTTGATCAACAACTTTATCTGTTATATTTCTAGCTTCTTCTTTAGTGAAATCACTGTCTATATTAATGGTAGCCATCATCTGTGGTGAATCCATTTCAGGCATAAAGGCAGTTCCCATCTTAGTTACAGAAAAACCGCATAATATCAATAGTAATACAGCAAAACATAAGACCACAGGTTTAAATCTTAAACAAAGTCTTAATAAGTTTTCATAAACATCAACTATTTTATCAAATATAGGATGCTTCTTATCATCCACACCGGATAATAAATTAGATGCCAGACAAGGAACTAAAGTTAAGGCAACTATTAAACTAGCAATTAAAGAGTATGCAATAGTAAGTCCCATATCTGTAAATAATTGTCTAGTTAAACCATCTGTGAATAATATAGGTAAAAATACACAAATTGTAGTTAAAGTAGATGCAAAAATAGCTCCAGATACTTGGCGAGCTCCATATACAGCTGCTTTATATTTACCAACGCCTTTATTTCTTAGTCTATAAATATTTTCAATAACAACTATACTATTATCCACCAGCATCCCCACACCAAGGGCAAGACCTGATAGAGAAATAATATTTAATGTAACACCGCTGAAGTACATTAAAACTATAGCAAATAATAAACTTATAGGTATACTAAAGGCAATTACTATTGTTGGTTTTATACTTTTTAAAAATATTAATAAAACTAAAATAGCCAATATACCACCATAAACTAGGTTGTTAAGTACACTAGATATAATGAAATCTATATAAACGCCTTGGTCCATTAAAGATAGAATATGTAATTTATCATTAGTATCTTGGAGTTCATCAATTACTTTATTTATTTCATTACATACAGTTGTTGTAGAAGCAGTACTAGTTTTTTGGAAAGATAACATAACTCCAGGGTTGCCATTTATATTTGTATAACTATCATCAGAGTTATCTGATATTTTTACACTTGCTATATCTTTAAGTTGAACATCTCCTATACCATCCATAGAAAATAAAACTAAATTTTTTACTTCGTCAATAGAAGTAAACTTATCTCCAATCTTTATAGAGTACTCGGTTTCATCGTCAGAGACATATCCAGCTGGCATAGAAAAGTTTTCTGCTGCAAGGATTTGATTAATAGTTTCAGGTGTAATTTTATCTGTTATATCAGCTGAATCTAAAGCTTTTTGTCTAGCTTCATTTAGCTGAGTTTGAGCAGACTCTATTTGAGATTCACTCACAGAAAGTTGTATGGTTGCTTTAGTTAACTCTTGAGAAAGAGTAAGTTTTGTATTTTCTAATTCTTGTTGTTGCTTTTTTAATGTTTCAAGAGAATCTATAGCATTTAATCCTTGACCAGCATTTGAAATAGCTGATTCAAGAGAGGATATAGTTTCTTCTAGATTTTTAATATTTTGTTCTAGTTGCTCTTTTTCAACAGTTGAATTTTCAGGAAGATTATTTAATTGAGACTTTAATTCATTTAGTTTTGATTTTGTTTCATTAAGATTAGTAGTAGAATTTTTTATGTATTTTTGTAAATCTTTTTTACTAGAACCAGCTGAACTTAAAGTACTAGTCATACTTTCTAATTGGTTAATTTTAGATTGTAGTTGACTACTGGTTTCAAGTAGTTTTTTCATCTGTGAATTACTTTGTTCTTCAAGCTCTATTTTACCATTTTCTATTTCTGATTTAGCATTATCAAGCTCGTTTTGTTGTTTGTCCAATTCAGAAGTAACACTAGATTTTAGTTTTTTATTTAATTCATCAATTTTATCTTGGTTTAATGAAATTTCCAGTTGTTTTTCTACTAGTCCGATTCCTGTTACGGAAGCGACACCGCTTATACGCTCAAATTTAGGAATAATCTCATTATTTACATATGTGGAAACTTTCTCAATATCCATAAAGTCCATATCCACACTTAATGTCATCACAGGCATCATATTTGGGTTAAGTTGTATAAGTGTGGTTGCTCCAACTCCATCTTCTAATGAATCTTTAATTAAATCAATTTTACTATTTAAATCTAACATGGCGGTGTCCATATTAGTATCTTGATTAAATTCAAGGATTACTACACTGTAATTTTCATTTGAAATGGAAGTTACGTTTTCAATACCGTTTGTGGTTGATACAGCTTGCTCAATTGGTTTAGTGACAGTTGTTTCAACTTTTTCTGGATTTGATCCTGGATAAGTAGTCATAGCAATTACATAGGGCAAATCTATATTAGGTAATAGATCTGGTGTCATCTTTGAAAAAGATACAAATCCTAAAATAAATACCATAATTACAGAAACAAATACAGTTAAGGGTTTTTTTACACTGAATTTTGGTAGCAAATATTTCACCTCTCTCTTTATTGTAAAACTGACGAGTGGGTCAGATATGTTTATTGTAGTAATATTATATCTAAATTTCAATAAAAAGGAGATAAATAGTAAAAAAGAACGGTAATTATACCGTTCTTTAAGATTAAGCTATTTTTTTAGTTTCAGTAACATTTATTTCTTTATTGTGTTTTATAATTGCAGAAGTAGATGTTAATAATCCACCATAAGCTAAAGCAGCATATACTATTGTTGATATCCAACCAGCATTATATCCAGCCATATCAACAACTACTCCGAATAATGTAGAACCTATACCGAATCCAGCTGCGAAGAATATTTGAACTATACCTAATATAGTACCGAATTCTTTGTTACCGAATAATGCACCTGTTAAATAAGAAGGTCCCATTATATAAGCGAATGTACCTATACCTATACATAGTGCAAATACGTATGCAAGTACATTTACTTGAGGAACAAATAGTAAAGAGAATCCACTAATCATAACTAATACAGCAGCTAAAAGTAATGATTTAGTTACTCCTAATTTATCGAATAATATACCACCGAATAAGTTTCCGCACATTGAGAATAAACCAAATGAAGCAGCAACTGTAGCAGCTCCTAATAGGAATATTCCCTCATTTTCTAATGTTTGTAAGTATGGGATGAATTGAAGTACCATACCACCAACATATAATCCTACGAAGAAGAATGAAACAGCAAATACCCAGAATAATTTCATTTTAGTTACTTCAGCAAATGCGTATCCCCAGTTGCTTGAAGTAGTATTTGAAGATTCTTTCTTTTTAGGTTTATTTAACTCTAATTCTTCTTTTGATTTAGGTAATCTTAATACAAATAAAGCTAATGGTAAAGCTACAGCGATAGCTATTAATCCAAATCTTATATAAACTTGTTGATATGGCATGATTGGAAGCCATTTACCAGCTAATAATTGAAGGAATATATTACCGAATCCACTACCAGCAAATGCAAGACCCATAGCTAAACCTTTGTTTTCAGTAAACCATGCGTTTAGAAGTGTTGGAACACCTATAGCAGATATTATAGCAGAACCTATTTGAACTAATATAGATACTGCATAGAATACAAATATTTTATCTCCTGCTAATGAGAAAGCTGCAAAACCTCCACCTAGCATTAAAACCCCTACAGTATAAAGTAATTTTATATTAGTTTTAGGGTTAGAATATAATTTTCCTATAAAAGGAGAACATACTGCTGATACTACTGTACCTATTGTAAATATTAATGAAAATTGTGCTAAAGTAAAACCTTCTGCAGACATTACATAATTTGTAAAAGTAGGCTGTAAGTTAGCAGCGATTGAGAATGGAACAGCTTGAATAAGCATACAAGCGGCAACAATTACCCAACCATAGAAAAGTTGTTTCTTTTGAGTTTGTGTTTTTTCCATAATAATACCTCGTTATGTATAATTTATAGTCGGCAATATAGAATTTTAAGATTGCCTAAACTTATTTATAAATTTAATTTAACCTATATATAACCAAAAAGATAAAGATTATACAAAGATTATAATGAAATTTAAAAATAAATTCGTTATAAATATAACATATAATGTATATGTCGTCAATTAAAATAATATGGAAAAATATATCGAATACAATATTATATATAAAATTATATATAAATAGGAAGGAAAAAAAATACATTAAAAATATTATTTTAAATCATATAATTAATAATATTTTAATATGTTTTTGTCGACTATAAAATATTAACTTCATAAAAATTATTTATTATATAAAATATGACAAATCCGATATATAAAATATGACAAATGCTTGACAATTATCGATAATAATTGATAATATTAACATGATAGATAAAGAATGGTTTATAAGATTTTTATTAAAATGCAAATACTAAAAATAATGATTTTACAAAATAATTTAGTCTATCAATATAATATTTAGTTAATTAAAACAATAATTAAAAAAATTATAAATAATATTTTAAAAAAGGAGAAAAAACATGTTACATCAATTAGAAAATGTTATAACAAGCATTTCTGATGCAGTTTGGCCAGTGTTCTTACCGTTCATGTTAATAGTTGGAGTAATTACTTCTATAAGAACTATATTTATTATCCAAAAGAGAACTACTAAGCCAGCTAAATTACAATTTAAAAACATAATAGGACCAGCTTCTATATCTTTAGGAGCAATGGTAGGTACTGGAGCCGTTGTAGGAGTTTTAGGAGCAATTTCTAAGCTTTACATGAAAGGTCAATATAACATAGAAGCTATGGCTTTATGGGCATTAATAGGTGCTTGTATAATGATACCAGTGTCTTATTCAGAGGCTTTAAATTCAAAAATAATGAAAAAAGGACCTAGAGAGTATATATCAGATATGATAAGTCCTAAAGTAGGTCTATTCTATGCAGTATCAATAGTTGCATTAATAGTATTTGGATTTGGTGGATTCCAATTCAGTGGTATAGACTCAGTGTTCACAATAGTAGCATCTAAATTTATGAACGTTGAACTTAGCTTAATGCAAAGATACTTATTTATAGTAATACCAGTTATAGGTTTAGTAGCTTTAATAGTTTTATCTAAAAAAGATGACGTATTCATGAGTGCTATGACTTATATGATAGGTTCAGCTTTAGCTGGATATTTATTATTTGCTACAATATTTATAGTAAAAACATCTTATTATATACCTCAATTCTTATCAGGAATGATAGAAGGTATGATGAACCCAGTTCCAATGTTAATTGGTATACCAGCAGGGTTAATATTAGGTATGCAAAAAGTATTACAAACAGTTGAAACAGGACTTGGATGTTTAGCAATGTCTGTTCAACAATCAGACTCAGAACCAAGAGAGGCTGGTATGATATCTTTAATACCAAGTATAGTAACATTATTCGTTGCTATATTTATAACTTCTTATATAGCTAGTTATGGTATAGAAACTGGAGTAATAGATTACTCTTTAGGATTAAATGCTTTAGAAAGATTAACAACATTCTTTGATACAGCAGCTAGTGTAACTGGAGTATTTGGTATAATAGTTTTATCACTATTTACAGTATTATCAGCTACAACAACTATATTAGGTTCTTACTACTATTTAAGAAAATTATTTAAAAAGAACTCTGATAATAAAAATATAGTAATATACTTAGCTACAATAATATCTGCTGGTACATTAGCGATATTTGGAGCGAATGTTGTATTTGAAGCAGTAGATTTATTATTATTCGTATGCTGTGGATTAAACGTAACTGCTTTATGTATATTCACATTCAAAGAATGGAAAAAATACGAAATAGTTGATAATAACGAAAACGATATAAAAAGTGCATAATAATTTATGATTAATAAAAATCTTACTTAGGTAACTGCCTGAGTAAGATTATTATTATATATAAAGAAAAAAGGAGACGATAGTATGAGCAAAACTATTTATTTTAATGGTAATATAATAACAGTTGATGATAAAAATCCTACTGTTGAAGCCATATTAGTACAAGATGGAAAAATAGTTAAAGTTGGTAATTATGAAGAAGTTATATCATTAAAAGATGATGATACAAATGTTGTTGATTTAGATGGTAAAACTATGGTACCAGGATTTATAGATCCTCATGGTCATATAGTTCCTGTTGCACAAACATTAATGATAGTTACTTTAGGAGATGTTACATCTAAAGAAGAATTATTAGCTAGATTAGAAGAGTCGTTAAAGAATGACCCTCCTGCTGGAGATAACTGGTTAATAGGATTTGGATATGATAATACTAAATTTGAAGGTGGGGAGCATCCAACTAAATTTGATTTAGATAAAGTAAGTACAGAAATACCAATTTCAGTTTCTCATGCTTCAGGACACTTAGCAGCTGTAAACTCTAAGGCATTAGAATTATATGGATATGTAGGTGAAGATTATGAAGTTCCAGAAGGTGGAGTTGTAAGAACTGTATCTCCTGACTCTAAAGAGCCAAATGGAGTGCTTGAAGAAAATGCTATATTAGATAGTGAAAAGAAAAAAATCGTAAAAGCACCAGGATTTGCAGAAATATTAAAAGCTATGGTTAAAGCTCAAAAGCTATATGCATCATTAGGAATAACAACAACTCAAGATGCATCAGTTGAAGAAGCTAACGGATATAACCACATATTAGGAGCATGCGCTCAAAATAATATGTTAATAATAGATGTAGTAGGTCTTGCGACTCAACCATCAACTAAAAACTTAATGAAAGATGAAGGAACTCCAAAGAGAGAATATTATAATCATTATAAATTAGCAGGAGCTAAAACTTGGTTAGATGGTTCTCCACAAGGATTTACTGCATGGTTATCTAAACCATATCATGTTGTTCCAGAAGGACAACCAGCAGATTACTGTGGATATGGAACTCAAAGTGATGAAGTAGTAACTCAATATTTTGTAGATTGTATAAACATGAATGTTCAAGTTCATGTACATGTAAATGGAGATGAAGCTTGTGAGCAATTCTTAAGATGTTATGAAAAGGCTGTTGAAATAACGGGACATGGAACAGAATTAAGACCAGTAATGGTTCACTGTCAGGCTTTAAGATATGATCAATTAGATAGAGTAAAAGCTTTAGGAGTTGTTCCAACATTCTTCAATGATCACGTATTATTCTGGGGAGATTTACACTATAGCCAAGTATTTGGTCCAGAAAGAGGAGAAAATATATCTCCAATTGGTTGGGCATTAGAAAAAGGAATAAAATTCACCCTACATCAAGATCCACCAGTTAAGTTCCCAAATCAAATATTAGCTATACATAATGCAGTTAATAGAATGACTCAAAGTGGAAGAGTATTAGGAGAGCATCAAAGAATACCAGTAATGGAAGCGTTAAAAGCTGTAACTATAAATGGAGCATATCAATATTTTGAAGAAGATATGAAGGGATCAATAGAAGAAGGTAAATTAGCAGATTTAGTAATATTAGATAAAAATCCTTTAACAGTAGATCCATTAGAAATAAAAAATATAAAAGTATTAGAAACTATAAAAGAAGGAAATACTATATTTAAAGCATAGTAGATACTAAATAATAGTTTAAAAGATAATAGAGTTCTTATAAATTAATTGAAAATTTAAAGACTCTATTTTTTATAAAAATTATATAAAGTTGAGGAATTTAGGATTAGGTTGGATTCATATAAATTAGTATATAAAATACAAATTTATATACTGGAGGATATTCTATGAAGATGTGCATGAAAGGAAATAAACGTTCAAAAGAAATTAGCAATCCTATACCGAATACAATTGCTTATGCAGCTATCAAGAATTTTTTAGTATCAAAAGATTTTAAAGAAACTAGAGAAGAGTATTGTATTTCCAATCTTAATAAAAATCAAATTACTCAAATTATGACTGATATTAAATGGTTGTTTAAAACTTATCCAGATTTAGAAGTATTAGTTTTAGAAGACGTAAACAATAAAACAATAAGATTTATTTTATAACAATAAAAAAGGAAATGCTGTTTTAGAGCATTTCCTTTTAAAGTTTATACTAATTAAAATTAAATAGCTTTTTCAGTTTTCTCAATGTTACTTTTTTCTTTTTTTACTCTATTCATGAAAATAGCAAAGAATATTATTCCAGCTATTATACCAGTAGCATTAGAGAATGTTGGATTTAATCTAAATCCTTCTGGAGCTTGTAATATATAAGATACAGATACATAACTCATGAATATTGCAGGTACTACAGCTATCCAGAAGTTTTTCTTATTAACTAGTAAGTAAGTAGCACCAGTCCATAAGAATATCATTGCTAATGTTTGGTTAGACCAAGCGAAGTATCTCCATATTATATCAAAGTTTATTTGAGTTAATGCAGCACCAACTATAAATAGAGGTATAGCTAACATAAATCTACTTTTTAATCCATCTTGTTTTATTTTGAAAGCATCAGCTATTGTAAGTCTAGCACTTCTGAAAGCTGTATCTCCAGAAGTTATTGGACAAGCAACAACACCAAGAACAGCAAGAACAGCACCAGCAGGTCCAAGTAATGCTCTAGATACTACGTTAACGATTTCAGCAGGTTGTCCTGCAGCTTGTATAGAAGCGCTATCTCCGAAGAATGCTATAGTAACAGCACACCAGATTAAAGCAACTATACCTTCAACTATCATTGAACCGAAGAATACTCTTCTAGTTTCAGATTCTCTGTTTATACATCTAGCCATCATTGGAGATTGAGTAGCGTGGAACCCAGATATTGCACCACAAGCTATTGTAGTGAATAAGAATGGGAATATAGCTAATCCGCCTGGATGTAAGTTTTTTAAAGTTAATTCAGCCATTTGCATAGAACCATTGAATTGTCCTATTATCATAGCTCCAAATAAACCAACAGCCATTAATAATAAAGCAGCTCCGAATACTGGATATAATTTTCCTATAACTTTATCAACTGGTAATATAGTAGCTATTATATAGTAAACTATTATTAATACTAACCATATATTTTTGTCTATTCCAGTCATAGACGTTAATAAACCAGCAGGTGAATTTATGAAAACAGTACCAACTAATACAAGTAGCACGATTGAGAAACCAACCATAACAGTTTTCATATTTTTACCTAAGTACATACCAACTATTTCTGGTATAGAAGTACCATCATGTTTCATTGATATAACACCTGATAAGTGATCATGAACAGCTCCGGCAAATATACAACCGAAAGTTATCCATAAGAATGCAACTGGCCCAAATAAAGCTCCTGATATAGCTCCGAATATTGGTCCAGTACCAGCTATATTTAAGAATTGAATTAAGAATACTTTATACCATGGCATTGGCATGTAGTCTACACCATCTTCAAGTCTTATTGCTGGAGTTTGGATAGAATCATCATATCCAACAGTTTTACTAACATAAGTCCCATAAGTAAAATAACCTATAACTAGTATAGATAAACAAACTAAAAATGTAATCATTTTAATTCCCTCCTAATAATTGCAATATAAATAGTATAATAATGACGATGGAAAACGATTTTTTTAAAAATGGAAAGGTTTTCTCTATCGACACAAATATTGTAACTAATAATAACTGCTTAATCAACAGGAAAAAAATTACAAAATATATAAAATTTATATGAATGTGTATTTATCAATAAAGTTCGACAATAAAATTTTAGTAAATTTTCCAATGTAAGATTAAATAGGATAATATATAATAGAATTATAGTTATACAAAATAGGAAGGAAAAGATATGTTTGGATACGTTAGAATAAATAAAATGGATCTTACTTTTAGAGAGTATGAGCATTATAAGAGTTACTATTGTGGCTTATGTAAATACTTAAAAGAAAATCATGGTGGTATATCTAGATTAGGTTTAAATTATGATATTACATTCTTGATAGTCATACTTAGTGCTATTTATAAACCTAAAACTAATATTTTTGAGGAAAAGTGTATAGTAAGTCCATTCAAAAATAAGAAAAAAATTATAAATGAAATAACTGAATATGCAGCTAGTATGAATATATTACTAACATATTATAAATTAGAAGATAATTTACTAGATGATAAGGGTATAAAAGATATTTTTGCCTATAATTTATATAAAAATAAATTATCTTTAGCTCATAAAAAATACCCTCATAAGTCTAATATAATAAAAGAACAAATGAATTTACTAAATCAATTAGAAAAGGATAAGGAATGCAGCATTGATAAAGTATCAAATACATTTGGAGAACTTATGGGTGAAATCTTTTCTTATAAAGATGATGAGTATGAAGATGATTTAAGAAGGATAGGATTTAATATAGGAAAGTATATTTATATATTGGATGCTTATGAAGATTTAGAGGAAGACTATAAAAAAGGAAGATATAACCCATTTATAGAATATATAAATAATAAAGATGAATTAAAATTAAAAGTTGATAGATTAATAAGTATATCTTTAGGTTTGTTATCATCATCAATAGACAACTTAAGATTACAATTAAACAGGGGTATTATAGAAAATATAGTTTATTCAGGTGTATATTTAAGATATAAAAATATATTAGAAAAAGGATGTGAAAATAATGTACAGTAATGCTTATAACAATGACTACTTTATGAAGGCGAGAAGGTTAATAGAAAATAAAGATTTTAAAAAAGCATATAATTTTTTACAAGGCATAAATGATAGAAGTAGTGAATGGTACTATCTAACAGGATTATCTGCTATGAATATTGGATATTATGAAGAAGGTGAAGACTACCTAAAAAGAGCTAAATTTATGGAACCTAATAATAAAGAATATGCTTATGCATATAATAGATATAATAATTATAGAAATAATTATGATAGACGTTCATATGATTATAATAGAAATAGACGTTATGACTCAAATGGTTGTTGCTGTTGTTGTGGTGATGACTGCTGTAGCGACTTATGTACATTATATATTTGTGACTCATGTTGTGAATGTTGTGGAGGAGATTTGTGTACTTGTTTCTAGGAGATGATGAGTAATAATGAGTAGGAAAATTGCTTATGGAGGAATATTGCTAGCTATAAATAGTATTTTATTACTCTTAGTAAATGTAATACCTATAAATACTTTATTTCTTTTAGGCTTAGCATCTTTACCAATAGCTATAGTTATTATGGAATGGGGTCCTAAAGCAGGTGTAATTTTTTATATTGGGTCAGTTTTATTAAGTTTTATGCTTATGGCAAACAAATCCCAGTGGATATTGTATATATTTACTTTTGGAATTTATGGTCTAGTAAAATACATAATAGAGCAGGATAGAAGCTTTATTCAGGAATATATTATAAAACTTATATGTGCTAATATATTAATAGTGATTACTTATTTTATTCTAAAACCTTTTGTATATATTCCTGTAAATATAATTACTATAGCTATATTTGAAGTTGCTTTTATAATTTATGACTTTGTTTATTCTAGGTTTATAGATTATTACAATGATAAATTAAGAAAATTAGTAAATAAATAATAAAAGGAGACTATAAAGTGTATAACTTTACAGTCTCCTTATTTATTATAAATTAAAGTATTTTACTTGAGAGTTACTTAATGCTTCATCACAATTTGAACAATTATAAGTTTTTTCATTTTTATCAAACTTATTGCTTTCATTATTAAAACTCATTTTGATCTTTTCATTTATGCCTGTTTTTATTAAATCTTTTCCACATTTTCTGCAATTGTGGATAGAAGATAAATTTTCTAATAAATCAATTGTTACATCATCAATAACTTTATTACAATTGCTACAGAATACTTTGTCATTTCTAAATCTGTTTAATTCTTTAGATTCATTTGTTTTCTCACAAAAAGCAAAATTTATTTCCTCATATACCTTGTATCCAGTTTTAAAGATATTTGTGTCGCAGTGAGGACAAGAGTAAACAGGGAAATAATTGTTTTGTGTTTCTGTAATGCAGTTATCTTCAGTATAATCAATTTTATCTTCAATAATTTCACAATTACCACTTAAGAAGTTGTAAACATCATTGCTTTTACAATCTTTTGATACTGATAATAAATGATCTTTAATAGATGAATAACCTTTGTTTTTAGATGTATTATCAAGATTTATAATTTTATTATAAGTAGCAAATTTTATTATAGAAACATAGTTGAATTTTGCTGCATAAAATAAAACCATCTCATCTATAATTTTATCTCCAACTTTATCACAAAAATCAATCCATAAGTCTGGTGACTCTAAGTATAGTTTTTTACCTATTTCATCTAAATCTTCTTCTATATCAACAAAACTTAGTTTTTCTTCATTTATATTCAAAATTTCATCCTCCGTACAAAATAATATTACTATAAGTCTACATCAAGCCTTTTTACATTGCAATCTAAAGAATATACTATATCTTTTCTTTCTACTATTATTTGCGACTTTTTATTTAAATCCTTAT
>CAMBXR010000008.1 GCA_945871955.1 uncultured Clostridium sp.
TTGACATAGCTAAGTACATACCAACTTCTGTACATTCTCCAACGAAGTTAGCTCTTAAACCTTCTATTATTTCTTCATCTACACCTTGAGCAACACCTATTCTATGTTCATCAGCCCAAACTCTTTCTCCTGACATTTCTTCGAATTTGTCAGCTCCTACTTTACAAACTGGGCATACTTCTGGAGCAGTTTCTCCTTCATATATATATCCACATACTGTACAAACAAATTTTTTCATTCTCAATTTCCTCCCTAATATAATCTAATTATTTATAGTAATTTTTTAATTTCAATTTTTAATTATGCTATATTTATACCTGATTTTTTTAGTTTCAAACATCTTTTTTTAAATTTTTTTAGATTTTTTTATTTTTTATATTTATATAGTATACTCTATTTAATGAAATCTAAAAATAAGTAATGTATATTATCATTTCCATTTTTAATATTTATTTTAAACTTAAATTCTCTATATTTATACCTTATTTTTTTATCCCAAAACATTTTTGATAAATATTTCTAAAAAATATATTAAGTTAATAATTATAAAATTGGTGCTTGATTATTCATTGAATATCCATCACTTCTCACATCACTCATATCAATTGTATCTTCTTTTATTTCAATCTTGCTAAGTTTTTTCACAGCTCCATAAGGATTTTCTAAAGAAAGTTTATCTCCTCTACCTGAAATAACCCATAAAACTTTATATCCTCTAGGCATTACATTTAGTTTTTCTTCGCCTTTACCATCTGTAAAATACACTAGTAGATTGATTTTTTTATTATTAGCATATTCAAATACTGGGCTAAATTTTGTGCCTCCTCCGGTTGCAATTCTTTCTTTTACATCTTTTACAGATTTAACTTTATAAGCACGTCTTATTTCTTTATCACATTCTATAATAGTGATTTCTTGGTTATAATTTTTTACAATATTTAAAACTTCTTTTATAGCTTGTTTATATTCTTCATCACTGATGCTTCCACTTATATCAATAGCTACGGCAATTTCTGCTTTATGACCTCTAAGTTCTCCCCTCAAATCTAGTCGATTTGGTTGTCTTCTATTTCTTCTCGTTATGGTTTTCTTTTTGTTAGCTTCAACTGTACCCATTAATTTTTTCAAAAATAAATTCCAAGGAAGTTCTCCCTTACTATTTTTAAGAGATTTTATCATTGTATCAATATATGTGGGAGTAATTCCTTTTTTTGAATTATCAACAAACTTCTCAGTAAAATCTCTAAGTGTTTTTTCATCTATCTCATCAGAGTCATCCCAAGTATCATGAGTCTTTTCAGGATCAAATTCAGATATTACATTTTCATTGCTATCAATTTCTTCTCCATTTTCATCATCTTCTTGTAAATCCAGTTCTGTTTGAATTTTTTCTAAATAATATTCAAAGTTTTTATAAGGCTCTAGCTTTAAGTCATACTTATTATTTATCCACTCCAAAGTGATGGAGTACTGAGGTAGATAATCTAAATATTGATTTACCACCACATCCATAGCTAAATTTATAGCTAAAGTACTGTATTTATCCTTTAAATCTCTCGCTCTAATTAAGTGCTGAGATAATATATGAAGAATTTCATGTTTAATAGTAGTTTCCATTTGCTTTATATTAAGTTCTAAGAAAATTATCGGATTAAAATATATTACATATTTGGCTCCTTTAAAATTAACTGATGTGGCACTACTTATATCAAACTTAATTTCTTTTTCAATTTGAAATAAAAAGTATCCATAAAAGTTTTCTTTATCTTCCATTAGACTAAAGTTAACTTTGTTCACAAGATCAAAAAATTTCTTCTTATAATCTTCTGATACTTTTACTTCAAATTTTTCACCTTTTCGATTTGCTTTTAACATTTCAGAAGTATTTACAGTTTCAATAGCTTTATCATAAAGTTCTCTTACTTGTTTTTGAAAATAAGTTTCCATTTTTATTAACCTCTTATTAAGCTATAAGCTTGAAAGTAAATATCTACAAATTCTTCATTTTCTATAGCCTTTTTATAAACTTCTTCATAACTATTTTTAATATCCTTCATTATGCCTACCATTAAATCTACAGGATAAGCTTTTAAGAATTCCATAAATCTATTCATATAATAATCAGATTTATTTTCTTCCATTCTTATCTCTAATGTCTTTAAAATATTCATGGCAATTATATAAAGTCTTGTATGACTTTCATTTTTTACTTTGTCTATAACTTTTTCATCTAAAGTTTCTCCTGAGAAAACATCATCAAAAGAAATTAATGGTTCACGATCTGATTCTACAAAACTTATAAATTCCTCTGCTATAACTTTTCCCACATTTCCTTTTATAACGTTTAAAAATACAGCCCTAGGAATTGAATCTATTTGTTCTTTATAAACAGCATAACTTTTAGAAACTCTTTCATAACTTCTAGGAGTTGCCCTTACATCATCTTCATTTACTTTATTTAAATATTCTGGGAAAGTAGAAATAAATTCTATAACTTTTGGCTCTATTCCAGTATCTATTGCCCATCTTATCCATACATTATGATCTGGCTCCATATTTAACCATACGAATCTGTTTTCTTGAGCCGCATCCATATCAACAACTTGATAATCAAAGTCTGAACCGTATTTACTTGATGGGTTCATAGCCGCTATGATTTTCACTTGTTTTGGTAATTTATAACCATTTATTTCTCTATTTAAAATTAAGTTCATAAGCTCTTGTTGAACCGTATGTTCACAACGATTGATCTCATCTATAAATAAAAGGACTGTATTTCCTTTTTCAACTTCTTCATCAATTTCTCTTAATTTATTATGCACTGCATATATTGTAGTTTTCTTTTCTATTTTATTTCCCTTATTATCTTCTGTTATATAAGATTCAACTGTTGGAAGTCCTCCTATTTCCCCTTCTTTAAGAAGATTTCCATCTATTACAACTAAGCTCCAGTTATTTTCCTTTGCTAATTTATTTGCTAAAGCCGTTTTTCCTATACCACTTTCCCCAACTATTAAAGGTACTTCTTCTGTAGCTAATACTAACTCAACACTTTTTAATGTATCTATAAAATTCATCCTGTCCATCTCCTAAATCATTTTTAGTCTTTCATCTACAGCTATTTTTTTTGCTTTTTTACTTCCATATTTATAAATAAACATAATCTTGTCCATTTGTATAAATTCACTATTTCTATCTATAATAGAGCAATTCAGAAAATCTCTAACATACTTTTCTTCTATATTTTCTCTATTTAAAACTTCTTTTAGTACGTCTTCTAAGTCTTCTTTGTCTATTTCCTTAGTAACATATTTAATTACTAAAATATTTACTTTTAGGAATTCTTTTATTTTATCTTTATTTAAATCTTTTATAAATTTAATTGCTGCCTCATTATTTTTAACTGCTATAAGTTGCGCTTTTAAACTTGGTGATTTTAAATATCTTAAAGCATCGTACGAAATTTTTACAGCTTCTTCTTGTACTTTTTCACTTGGATTTTCTATATATTTTAAAGAATCATAATTTTTTCTAACAGCTAATAATTGTAACTCCTCACTTGGATTTTTAACATATTGTATAGCCCATCCCGCTTGATTAATAGCTAATTTAATTACTTTATCAGTGGGATTTTTAATATAATCTAATATACTCCATCCTTCATTAACAGCTTTTATCATCATTTCTTCTGTAGGAGATTCTATATATTGAATTGCTCTCACATTATTTTCTATAGCTAGCTCCTGCATCTCTTTTGTTGGATTATCTATAAATTTTAATACCAGCCCATTTTTACTAATGGCAAGTAGTTTCATTTCATCAGTAGGATTTTTTATATTTTCTATAATAGTAGGAAACCTCTTTATCATTTCAATTGCTTTTGATTCTTCCACTTAATATCCCTCCTATCATTTTATTTAATCTACACTATAATTAATATACTTTTTAAATGGATTTAAACAGTATATTTTTGGAAATAAATAGAAAAATATCCACACACATAAAAAAATAGATGTAAATTATATTTATATCTATAAATTTACATCTATTTATAAATCTAGCTTAAAAATGCAGCTCCTATTATCCCTGCATCATTTCCTAAAGTGGCTATATTTATATCAGCGAATTTTCTATTTTTATGTAAAACATTTTTCTTTATTTCTTCTTCTAATCCATCAAGTATAATATCTCCTGATTTCGATAAACCTCCACCTATAGATATTATTCCTGGATCTAATGTATTTATAAGAGATCCTATTCCCTTACCTAAGTAATGCTTAAATCTATTTACAACTAACTTTGCAACTTCATCATTTTCTCTATAGCAATCAAATATTACTTTTGCATTTATTTTATCGTAATTATTATTACATTCCTTCATTATTAAACTATCCATGCCATCTTTTATTAGTTTTTTAGCATAGTTTATCATTGCTGTGGCAGAGCAGAAAGTTTCAAAGCATCCATTACTTCCACAATTACAGTCATAATAATTTTCACCTACTATGCAATGTCCTATCTCTGATGCCATTCCATGAGCACCTATAAGAGGTTTTCCATTTATTATAATTCCAGCACCTAGACCTGTTCCTAAAGTAAGCATTACTGCTATATCATTATCTTTCATAGTTCCAAACTTACTTTCAGCTAAAGCTGCTACTGTAGCATCATTTCCTGCATATATTTCTATATCATCAAATAATGATTGTATTTCACTTATAAACGGTATATCTTGCCATTTCAAGTTAACACAACTTGCATAACCTTTATTATCAACAAGGCCTGGTAATCCAAATCCTATAGATTTTATATCATTATTAGTAAGATTTGATTTTACTAATAGAGTTTCTATTAATTGTTTTATATCTTGCTTTACTTTTTCAAATCCGCCTTCCACAGCTGTTTTACACTCTTCTTTGTGAAGTACTTGACCATTTTCATCTACAACACCTGCTTTTATTCCTGTTCCACCTACGTCTACACCTATGTAATACATATATCTACCCCCATTTATGTTTTTGTTAAAATTAGCTAACATATATATTATATACTAATCACAAATAAAACTTAATACTATAAGTCTTCTTTAACATATTTTTCTATAAATACATAATTTATAATAAATATGAATTATAAAGAGGTACAATTATGAATAGTATATTTGGATATAAACTTTCAGACTCCCAGTATCCCCAAATGAAAATTATTGAAACACCAAAATTCATATTCAGACCAATAAATATTAATGATGTGCCAGATTTTTATGAATATCTTAGTCAAGAAAAAGTAGTAAAATACTTGCCTTTTAAACCTCATAAGAATATAGGTGTTACGAAAAAATTTATACAAACCTATTTTATTAACAATTATAAAAATGGGAACGTTAGTAATTATGCAGTCTATTATAAACGAGATAAAAAAGTCATTGCAAATACAGGATTTAACAATCTTCCCCCAAATTCAATAGAAGGTGAGATAGGTATTTGCCTTAATCCTAAATATTGGGGACATGACTTTGCTACTGAATTATGTATTGTTTCTCTTATTACTGGTTTTGAATTGATGAATTTAGATAAAATAATTGCAGTTACTTATTCCAATAATAAATACAGTACTAAATGTTTAGATATTTTAAATTTTAAACATGTGAACAATTCTAAAGTTAAAAATACTTCTCAAACTTCTTATATATTTCAATTAACAAAAAATGAATATTTAATGATGAAAAAAAATTATTTGCCTAATCTAGTAAAACAATTTAATCATACTTGAAGTTTTTAACAAATTAGTAAAGGTCATAGATTTTTATAAAAATCTATGACCTTTATATATTACCAACGTGTATCTTCTAATCCACAGAATGAATCAACAGGATCCTTACCTTTAAATTCTGAACGTCCTAGTAATTTTTCTACTAAGGCATCTAATGTATGCTCATTTTTATCATAGCAGTTTATATATGTTTTAACTTGTGGCACATCTGCTAAGTGGAATGGAGAGCATAAAGAGACAAATATGGTAGGTAATTCATGTATATACCAAGGTATATCTGGAGTTCCTTTACTCATTTTCCATTCTATTCTTTGAGTTGTACCAGCAGCATTATATATACTTGCTAATTGTATAACTAAGTCATATTTATCAGTTAAATCAGTTATTGGAGCTTTTGCAGAATAAGCATTCATCATTATTTTTCCAGCTTCTTCTCTACTTACTCTCTTAACTTTATCTATTGGTGATTCGTAAATTTCCACTTCAAATCCTTCTGCTTCTAATTTTTCTTTGAAGTATTCTGTAAATGTCTTTTTATTTCCAGCACCCATGAACATTGCCATTACAGGGTTAGATATTTCTTGTTCTATAAGTAGTATTCTTTTATTTTTTTCTACTGATATAGGAAGTATTGTTTTATCAACATTTTTAACTAAAGTAATAGCTTCATCAGATATTTCTCTAGCTATATTTTTGAACTCTTCTTGTCCTATCATACTTAAAGCTTCTTCTTTTGAAGGAACTATTTCTTTTTTATCTTTTTTATGAAGTCCTAAATATGCTTTTGTTCCAAGTATTCTTCTTACAGCATCATTTAATCTTTCATCACTTATTATTCCATTTTTATATCCATCCATCATGTATCCGAAATCTTCATCTGGGTCATTAAAGAATAAGAATAAGTCACAACCTGCTGCTATTGAAGCAGGAAGCATATCACTACGTTTCATTCTTGATGTTAATCCAACCATGTGAGATGCATCAGTTACAACAATCCCATTAAATCCTAATTGACCTTTTAATAAGTCTGTTATTACAGCTTTACTTACAGTTGCAGGCATTATTTCTCCACCTTCAACTAAATCTTTATTATATTTTCTTTCATAAGCAGGTAACATGATATGTCCTACCATTATAGAGTGTATACCTGCATCTATCATTCCACTGTATACTTTTCCAAATGTGTTATCCCATTCTTCACAAGATAATGAGTTGCTACTATTTGATAAATGTTGATCTCTTTCATCAACACCATCTCCTGGGAAGTGTTTCATTGCACATATACCATTACTTTCCATGAAACCTTTCATGTATGCTTTACTCATTTCTAATACTCTATCTGCATCGTCACCAAATGTACGAGTTTGTATAACAGGATTTCTCCAATTAAGCATTATATCTGTAACAGGTGCAAAAGTCCAATTAGCTCCTACAGCTGCAGATTCTATACCAGATACACGTCCCATTTCATAAGCATAATCTACATTTCTTGTAGCTCCTATTTTTATAGGTGTTGCAACTTCTGTTCCACCCATGAAAACTCCATTACCACAACTTTCAGCATTAGCAGCTATTAATAGAGGTATTTTTGAATTTTCTTGTAATATTCTATTTTGATTTAATACTTGTTCAGCAGTTCCTGGATTATATCTAACTGCTCCAAATTTATATTTTTCTAAAGAGTCCTTTAAGTATTGTTCTTCTGTTGAAGATCCCATATTTACAAAAAGTTGACCTATTTTTTCTTCTATTGTCATTGATTTAAGAGTTTCTTCAACCCATGATATAGCTTCTTTATCTAAATAATAAGGTTTTGCTTTTAAGTTTACCATTTTATTTCTCCTATATATTTTTATATATTTTAAAGATTTATTTTGTTTATTTTTTATTAACTTTGATAATTTTTTATTAATTTCTAGCTTCACGTAATTTAGCTAACTTCCCTATATTTTCTTCAACAACTTTCTTAGTTAAAGGATATGTAAACATTAATAATAGACCTGCTAATAAATAACAAGCTCCTGGGAATAATGTACTTAATGTATAAATCCCCTCTTTTACATTTTCAACCTGAACTGATGCTAGTGAGTCATACCCTATAAATGTTAAGGCATATCCTGTCATAGCTCCACCTATTGCTTGACCTAATTTTCTAATGAAAGAAATTAAACCATATACAGTTGCATCATTTCTTTCCCCTGTTTTTATTTCAGAATGGTCTATTATATCAGTTATAAATGCCCACATTAATATATTAAATGTTGATGTACCAAGTGTTACTAAAGCAAATACAGCTATGAAAGTATATGCATTATCTATTTTTATAAAATATGCTGCTAAGAATATTAAACCTGCTGATATTAAACCTATCATTGCAAATTCACGTTTTCCTAATTTTTGTGATAATTTAGCTGCTACTATGCTAAGTAATAAAACAACTGGTAAAGTTATCATATTTAATATAGATAAAGCGTTTACATCATTGAAATAATCGATACATAAATAAGTATTTACTGTTTGTGCCATAAGCGAACTAAATGTTAAAATTACCGCTACTGCTAAGAAAGAAATCATTGCTTTATCTGCTAATAAAGCTTTAAATGTATCTATTAAAGAAAGTGATTCTTGATTTTCTTGAACCTCACTCTTAACACGTTCAGTTGTTAGTGCAAAGCATAACATATAACAAATGAATGCGCCTATTGAAAATACTGCTACAACTGTAGTAAATGTTTGTGGATTTATTATTTGATTTCCAGCAGCATCTGCGCTATAAATTAATTGAGGTGTTACAGCACCTATTATTATCCCCGCAAATGTTGCTCCAATATTTCTCCATGTTGAAAGAGATGCTCTTTCTTTTGTATCATCAGTCATAACTGATGACATTGATCCGTATGGTATGTTGATAGCAGTATAGAATACTGATCCCCATAATATATATGTTGCAAACATTGCTATTACTCTAAATACCATAGGTGCATTTACTAAACTATGTTGATACATTAAGAAGTTCATAAGTGCAACCGGTCCAGCTACTCTTAATATCCAAGTACGGAATTTACCATATTTTCCCGGTTTGCTTTTATCTACTATACGTCCTATACCTATATCTGTGAATGCATCTATACATCTTGCTACTAAGAAACATGTTCCAACTGTTGCAGCGCTTACTCCTAATACTTTTGTATAAAATATCATAAAATACATATTTGCAAAGATGAACATGAAATCGTTACCAAAGTCCCCAAATAAATATCCTAATTTATCTTTTATACCAAATGGTTTTTCATTTTTTACTGAGTATTCTAAATTTTTTGCTTCGCTTAAATTCATTTTTTCTCCCCCATAAATATAAAATTCTTATGTAATAATTTATAATTGTAAGTTATTATTTTTAAATTTTTTATTATTCTAATAAAAAAATTATACAAATGTGCTCCTTTCATAATATAATAGTTGTGTTCTAATCTTATTTATCATAGATTATATACTAGTATTTCAGAACTATGTTATAATAATTTTTATATAAATTTGTGTAATTTTTGTATAACTTTGTTAAAAATTTATTTTTATTTGGGGATGGTGGGAAATGCTTATAACAAATTTTACTTACAATGATTTTTACAATCTAATCACTTCGATTTTAGATAGCTCATTTAATATTAGTACTACTAAAATATGTGATTCTTCTGACTTTACCAATTACGTTGATGTTGAATTTAGAAAAATCATTTGGCCAGATTATAATCCTACACATGATTCTACTATGGATGGTCTTTCTCAAATGAAAAAAGGGGCTTTATGTATAGTTCAAAGTGCTATGGAATTCACCACAATAGCATTCTCTTTTCCAAAAGAAATATCCAATGATATACTTATTATTGGTCCATTTTTAGAAACTGAAGCTGATGATGAATTCATACTTAAATTATTAAAGAAGAATAATTTACCTGAAAGTTTAAGGAAAACATTTGCTATTTATTATAATTCTCTTCCTATTGCAAGTTCTATAAAGGTAATTTTAACTTTACATACAATTTTAGGACTGTTTATCTCTGATTATAATCCTTCAAATATGTACTATATTGATTTTTCTAAAGATAAACTTAAAGTAACTGATTATAATTATGATGATGATTCAGAGTTTTATATAGAGTACCATAAAAAATATAAATCTTGTTTAGAGGATATATTTAAATATATTAGATTGGGTAAGGATGCAACTGAGATATTGAATGACTATATAGAATTAACTGGTTTATTAAAAGGTAGTTCCATAGAAAAAATTAAAAATAACCTTTGTATTTTAAATACTCAATTCGAATCAGAGTTATTAAAAGAGTCCATATCTCCAGCACAAGTGCGCCAACTTTATCTTAAAAATCAGTTACAAATAGAAACTGAAACTAGTAGAATTAAGTTAATGAAACTACCTTATAAAATGTTAAAAAAATATAGTCTTTTAATTTCAAATTATAATTTGCAAGAATACTCTTATACCATACGTTGTGCCATAGAATATATTAATTTTAATTTACAGAGTAATTTATCTTTATCGACTATATCAAAAGCTATTGGTAAGAATTCCTCCTTTTTATCAGCCCAATTTAAAAAAGAAACTAATAAAACTCTAACTAGATATATACAAGAAAGGCGCATTGAAGAATCTATTCGTATGTTAACTCATACTGATATGAGTATTCAAGAAATTTCTCATATGGTGGGTATTAATGATTTAAGCTGGTTTTCAAAATTATTTAAAGGTATTACTAATATGTCGCCTACTCAATATAGAGCTAATATGCACAAGTCTTAACTTGTATATATTTATAAAGTATTACTTTATTATAAATAAAAAATAAATTAAAACCTACAATAAAAAGTACTATCAATTCTATAATTGATAGTACTTTTCTTTTATATATTCATTTTATCTTTATTTTCAGTATAGCTAATCAAATCACCATCGTATCCTTTATTACAAACGATAGCATCTGATATTTTGTCTACTAGAATAATCATATATTCTTCTCTATAACAATATAGACATAAACCTTCTTTTCTTAATACATAAGAAATTGGATACACTTCAAATTTTTCATTTTCTACTTCCAATTGTATGAAAGACTGATTATCCAAAGCTTTATCAATTTCTTCACATATTTTACTTCTAGTATCGAATTTATCTTCATATAAATCTACTACAAATCGCTTACTAAAATTATTTAAAATTTTAGAACATCTACCTTGATCTATAGATTTAAATTTATCGATTAAAAAGGATTCTTCTATATTTTTACTTATATTTTCACCTATGTATAATGCAAATATTAATGATTCATAGTCACTATATTTCAGTATATGCTTTGATATTATATAGTTTCTATCTATTTCTACTCCTCCATTTGCACCTCTATATATAATTATAGGCATTCCCAATACCGATAATTTATCTAAATCTCTACGAATAGTTTTTGTAGATACATTAAAAACATCGGCTAGTTCTTTGATAGTAACTTTTGAGTTACTTCTTAACAGGTAAAATATAAGTTCTAATAATCTCATGATTATTTATGGTTTTTTAACCAATTTATAGCACCGTAAGTGTGTAATGCAGCACCTGTAGGTAATATATCTTCATTGAATACAACACATTGGTTATGCATTGGAACTCCATATTCTGGATTTTCAAATTTAGCTCCTGCTCCTAATATGAAGTATAAGCTTGGTACTTCATATGAATAAGAAGCGAAGTCTTCTGATCCCATTCCACCTTGTTCAAATAACATAACAGCTTGTTCACCTACTATATCTTTCATATATCCAGTGATTTCATGAGCTAAATCATTATCATTAGTTAGTGGTGGAACTGAAGATAATTCTATAAGTTCTGCTTCACCTCTAAATATTTTAGCAGTAGAAGTAACTATTTCATTCATTCTTTCGATTACGAAATCTCCCATTTCTTTATCTAAGTATCTGAATGTACCTTCCATAACAACTTCACCTGGTATTATGTTTGGAGCATCTCCACCAGCAAATTTACCTATTGTTATAACTGCTGGTTTAACAGCTGGTATTTCTCTAGTTAATATAGTTTGAAGTCCTGCATATATATGGTGAGCTATGTTTATTGGGTCAACACCAGTTTCAGGCATTGCTCCATGACATCCAGTTCCTTTTACAACTATTCTAAATCTAAAGCATCCACCTATACTAGTTCCAAGTCCACATACTACCATGTTTGATGGTGTTCCTGAGTTTACATGACACGCCATAGCAGCATCAACTTTTGGATTTTCAAGTACTCCAGCTTCTATCATCTTCTTAGCGCCAGTAAATCCTTCTTCATCTGGTTGGAATACTAATTTAACAGTACCTTCTATTTGATCTTGGTTTTGTTTTAATAATCTAGCAGCACCAAGTAACATAGCTGTATGCATATCATGTCCACATGAGTGCATTGCTCCATTAGTTGCTTTGAATTCAACATCAGCAGCTTCTGCCATTGGTAGAGCATCCATATCAGCTCTTAATAAGAATACTTTTCCTGGTTTTGGTCCAGATATTGTAGCAACTATACCACTTTCACATATTTCTTGTGGCTCATATCCAAACTCTCTTAATTTATCCATAACAAATTTCTTTGTCATTGGCAATTCAGTACCAACTTCTGGATTAGCATGAATTGTACGTCTGTATGATATGATATCATCTTTTATTAATTTAGCTTGTTCTAGTAAATTGTTCATAATGTCACCTCATTATTATTTTGTTTAATATATTTTTTTCATATCTTTTATAGTTTATACTTACACTTTAGTAATAGTTAAAATATTAACTATCTTTTACAAATTTTATATATTGTAATATTTGAATAAACTATATATTATATGATAATAAATAATGTGGACATATAAGGTCCACATTTTATTTTTTTACCAATTGCAAGAAAAAAATAAAATTATATTTAAAGTTATTTTAATATAATCTTTATGTATAATTGTTTATTTACTAATCAACTTTTTATAATTTTATATTTGATTCTAATTTTAAAACAACTTCAACTATTCTTCTTTGTCTTGTTTCTTCTTTTTTTGCACTAGTTATCCATTGATAATATTTTTTCTTTGCTGAATAAGATAAACTATGATAAAATTTTAACCCTTTACTCCAAATTCTTTCTCCACATCAAATGGTATTTCAATATATGTAGCATCTTTAGAATTAGCAAAAGATTTGTCTGCTGACTTTGCTTTGTTCCAAGAAGTGGATGTAAAGGCAACACGTAGCTATAATATAAATCAAAAAGAAAAAATAGAAAAATCTTTTAAAGATTATGGAAGTACATTTGCACTGAATTTCCATGCACCATATATGCTATATCCTTTTAATGAGCCACATGGTATTGTAGATTCTGGATTACTAACTCTATCAAAGTATAATGTAAATTCAGCAACACGTATCAGCTATCCTGTAGATACTAGCTTTTTTACAAAATTCTTTGATTTAGACAGATGCTTTACTATCAACCGTTATCCAGTATCAAACAACAAAGAATTAGTATTAATAAATAATCATATGTCTGCCTATGATAAAGGTGGTATAATACGCTCCCAACAACTTGAACTACTTAATAAAACTATGAAAGAGGAATATGATAAAGGTAATTATGTAATTGTTGGTGGAGATTTTAACCATGCCCTAAATATAGAAGATGATACTTTTTTATCAGAACAACGGGTACCAGAATGGGTATACAGACTTACTGATGAAAATCTTGTTGAAGGTATGAGTATTGTCAATGCCTCTAACAATACAGAAGTTCCTACTTGTCGTACTGCTGATATACCTTATACAAAAGGTATAAACTATACTTCCGTATTGGATGGTTTTATTATTTCTGATAATATTACAGCTACTGCTGAAAACATAGATGCTGACTTTATGTATAGTGATCATAATCCAGTAAAATTAAAATTTAAATTAAACTAATATAAATATTATGATAAAAAAAGAACTACTAAGATGTGAACCTAATAGTTCTTTTTCATTATTACCAAAGAAGCATTGTACATCTGTAACAGTTATTATCTCATCAAATTACTTGCCTATAAATTCAAGTATGTATTATTTAAAAAAGTGTAATAATTAAACTGTAAGTATAAAAGAAGAATATAATAAAAAAGATATAATAATATATTTTCAATTAATCGTAAAAAAACGCTTAACCTAAAATTTCAAATTAATATTATTAAAGGAGTATAAGTTATGAATAGAAATGAAGTAATGGATATATTAAATTTTAGACATGCATGTAAAGAATTTGATTCAACTAAAAAAATAAGTTCTGAAGACTTAGAAGTTATAATTGAAGGTGGTAGATTAGCCCCTAGTTCTGTAGGTATAGAGCCTTGGCATTTTATTATTATAGAAAATCAAGAATTAAAAGATGAATTAGCAAAAGTATGTTTCGGTGGAACAAAGCAAATACCTACTTGTAGTCATTTTGTAATATTTTTAACTAGAACTCCAAAGGAAGTAAGATCAAATTCAGATTACATAAATCATTTATTAAAAGATGTACAACACCTTCCAGAAGATGCAGCATCTCAAATGAAAGGATTTCTTAAAACTGTAGATGACATTGTAGGTGATGATAGAAATATGCAAGCTTATGCTAATGAGCAAACTTACATTGCTCTATCAAGTATGATGTTAAGTGCAGCTATGTTAAAAATAGATTCTTGTACAATAGGCGGTATGGATAAGAAAGCTGTTGAAAAAATACTTGTAGATAGAGGTTTAATAGATATAGATAAATTCCAAGTAACTGTAGGATGCGCTTTTGGATATAGAGTTAAGGAGGCAAAACCTAAGTTAAGACAACCTATAAAGGAAGTTGTTACTATGGTGAAATAATTAAGCTGTAAGTATAAAAGGTGAACTATTAATAAGTCCACCTTTTTGTTTTTGTTTAGTATAAATTTTAGTTATATTATTCATCATTTGAACTTTCGCTATCATGAATGCTTTTTCATCATGACTAGTTTTACTATCATTAACTTGAACATTCTTATGAACGTGCTTGCTATCATTTAATTTGTTTGATTGATTCATAATAATTATACACATTTATAATAAATTATTCTTGTTCACTATCACCCTCAGGCTATACAGTGATAGTAGGATTCTCAGTTTGCACCTCTTATACTACTGTATCATATTTTTCTATTTCTAATAATAAATCCATCTCTAAAAAGTCCATAAGTATATCTACTTAATAAGCAGTTATAGGATAAGAAAATAAGAATACCATTACTATGCTTATTAAGTCAAAAATTATTGATATACGTCCTAGTATAGTAGTTTTTTATTATTAATAATATTTTTTAAATTATTAAATTTCTTTGTATTTATATATATCTTCCATAAAAGTAACAATATAAGTATAATTGTAAACAAAATAAAATACTTTTTACTAAGACATCATATATAATATTATGCTTATTGCATTTATAATATAGACTAGTATTTTATTTATGATTTTCATGTATTACCCTATTTTACATTTTTATCTAATCTATATTATCGCAATATACTACAATTATAAATTATTATTTATTAACGTTAATTTACAATATTAATCTATACTGAAAACTTTACTATCTTATCTGATTTATTATAAAAATTCTCATACTCATTAATTTCTATTTCCCACTCACCATCTAGCAAATCAATATGAATTTTACTACTTCAATCAACAACATTCAAAGGATAATACTAATAGTAAAAGAAATCACAATTTTCCTGCATTACATAAAGAGATACAGTGTATTCCAAGTTTATATCTAAATATGTGAACTACCATCCACTTAACTAGACCTTAAAGTAATAGATGCTATTAGTAGATAGAGGACTGATGAGTTCTCTGATGTAGCTTTAGTCCCCATCAAGATATAACTTTGATAATAATGCAAATGTTACTTATCTAATAAAAGACAAAGAGTTTTCAATGTATGAATCTATAAATAACCTAATTGTATATAAGCAAGAGCTGGAAAATACTTTTTGAACTTTACCTAAATAATTAAAATCCTAAAACTCTTATTAAATGACATCACTCCTTATAAATCATTTATTTTGACATTTTTTTAAATTTTTAGTGTCAAAATTTCTTTTTATTCATAATGTGTTATTAGATAAGTTATTTATCATCATTTTAGATAAATAGTTTATTAAATATAAAATTTAAAAAGGAGTGTTTTTTATTTGAAAACAAATAAAACCAAAATTAATTATAATACTGGCTCCAATGAGTTTCATTATATAAGAGCAAAAAGAAATTGTTATCCAAAAAATAATTGTTGCTCTCAAAATGATTATAATAACTGTTATGATAAATGTAACTCCAATTGGAAACCGTGTAATAATAAATGTGACCACCACGATAAAAATTGCTTAAAACCAAATTCTTTTCCAGCTGACTGCTGTGTAGCTAGTTTAAGAGACGCTTTAGAAGCAATTATAAATGCTATTGAATGTTTAGCAAACCCAACATTCACTGTAAATGTTATTTTATTTACTAGTAATGGAAATTCTTTCACTATTCCTTTTAGTAAATCAAATCTATCAAACATCAGAATTACAAAGGATAGCATAATTTTTAACGATTTAGCTATTTCTCTTAATAGTATAGTAAAAATAGAAATTTTATCTAATTCTGTTAGTTCAAGCTTCACTAATTCTTTATTAGATTGCTTGGAGGATATAACTGATAGCTGTAATGGTAACTGTCATAATCCTTATTTAGCAGTAGATATAGACGATGAGTGTATCTGTCCAAATTGTAAAGAAAGAAAATGTAATTGTAAATGCAGAAATAGTCTGCAAGATTTTATAGAAAATAACGCTGAAGACTTAGATACAATCTCTCTACTAGGACTGGGTGAAAATACTACAATAACATCTATTGAAGATATTTCAACTATAAGTGTTGTTGGTTCTATAAATACAAATATTGATACTACAAGTGTATTAAAATCAGCTAATATTTTTACAAGTACTTTAAATGCTATATCCACTTTAGGTACAAGCACTGTAGAACTTGTTGATAGTTTAACTCTTGAAAGTTCAACTGTTGTTTCTAATTTAACTCAATCTACAACACCAGTTTTATCTTCTTTAACAACAACACCTGTAACTGTAGTTTCTTCTATTGCTGAAACTAATACTGATGTTATATCTAGTATAACTTCAACTACTGAAACTATAAGCCTTGTATCTAATGTTTCATCAGTATCTGTTGTATCATCTATTGCTCAAACAACTTCAAATGCCATAACATCTATAAGTATCAGTGATATAGATGTTGTTAACAGTATAACTGTTTCTACTGTAGATGCAGTTACTAGCCTAACAACTACTGAAACTTCTGTATTAAATACTATAACACCTACTCTTGTATCAGGTATATCTAGTGTAACTTTAAACCCTGTAACTGTAGTAGAAGCTATAACTCCTGTTACTCAGTCAATTTCAACAATAGAAAACCCATCTTTAATAGATGCAGTCACAACTATAACTACTAATACTGAATCTTTATTTAGTAACTTTACTCCTACTACTATAGAAGGTGTATCAAGTGTTACTTTTACAAATACAGATGTGGTAAATACAGTAGCTACACGTACTGTCACTGTTGTAACTGATGTAACTTCAACTAGCCCAAGTAATGTTGTTACTAATGTAAGACCTTCTACTGTATCATTAGTTAGTAATATTTCTTATACACCTGCTAATGTCGTAACTGATATATCTACAAGTACTGCAGATGTATTATTTGCATCAACTAATCATACAACTGTAGATAATGTATTATCAAATCTGGATATTATTAACAACTTCCAAAACCCTCATATAGTTACAGTAGCTGATTGTATGGGTGAAGGAGATTTAGAAATTAATGTAAGTGATGTACCTGTTTCCATTACTAATTATACTGAAAATTTAGTAGCTCAATTGAATCTATTAGTTACACGTTTAAACAGTATAATAAAAGAATGTTGTTGCAAA
Organism: uncultured Clostridium sp.; assembly: GCA_945871955.1. GTDB lineage: Bacteria > Bacillota > Clostridia > Peptostreptococcales > Peptostreptococcaceae > Terrisporobacter. Next base: position 17,851 of record CAMBXR010000008.1, read on the forward strand.
TGCTCTGATACTTTACCATTTTTCAAATTATCAGATTTATTAGCTCCTGTAACATTTGATCTTACTACTAGTGTACTAATAAACGGCGAAGTTGCACATGCTAATTGTATAACAATACCTGTTTTAGATGAAAGCACTACAAATTATGTTCATAATATTGATAGCTCATTATTAGCAAACAGCATATTTAGTGGATTTAGTACTGATGAACATGGTACTGTTTTAGCAAGTATAACTCCTGTTACTATTCCTGGTTTTACTGACTTAGTATATACAGTGACAGATGCAGTTAAGTCAATTAATCTAGACACTATTGCTCTTGCTACTTCAATAAGTACAACTACTTCAACTATACTTGCTATAGATAATGTTTCTACTATAAGCGCTGTTAATAGCATTACAGCAACTACTGGTAGCTTTGTTGAAAATATAGCTGGTGTAAGTCCTATAGATGTTATTACTACACTAACTGCAACAACTAGCCCTGTAGTATCAGCTTCTTCAAGTTCAACAGTTGATGTATTAACTGGCTTATCAATTACAAATACAGCTGTAGGTGCTTCTTTAACTACAACTACAGAAAGCTTTGTAAGTACTATCTCAGCTACTACTTTATCTGTTTTATCTTCTATAGTTGAAAATACTATAAGTGTAGTTGAAAGTATAACTCCTACTACTATAAATGCAGCATCTAGTACTATAACTGTAACTACTCTTCCTTTCGTAACAAGTGTAACTGATACTTTAACTTCTGTTGTTGAATCTATAAGTCTAGCAAATACTTCAGTATTAACTTCTATAACTCCTGTTACTGTAAGTGTATTATCTGATATAACTCCATCTACTGTAGTAATAAATCGTGTAACTAATACTTCTACTGCAAATGTATTAACTAGTGTAACTCCAGTCACTCAAACTATTACTACTGTAAATTCAGTTTCAACACAAGATATACCTCTAATTTCAGAATTTACTACTATTCCTGTAATTACTTCAATTATATTAAATACTCAATCTGCAACTGTTGTTGATGATGTAGTTATTACTCCTAGCCTTGTTACTGTAGTTGAAGATATATCTGAAGAAGTTTTAAATGTATTTGTTCCTTCTAGTCAAGAAATACTTGCTTCTACAGTATTTGTTGGAAATGGATTATTAGTTGTTTCTGAACAATCAGGAAATATTTCAATCTATCCAATTTGCAAGATAGAATCTGCTGAAATAGATTAATTTAAGTTCCAAGGATGACATCTTTTTGATGTCATCTTTGACTAATTTTTTATAAATAGGGGGTTATTATGAAAACGCTTAGCTTATGTATGATAACAAAAAATGAAGAAAAGAATATATCCCGTTGCTTAAATAGTGTTAAAGATATTGTGGATGAAATCATAATAGTAGATACTGGTAGTACTGATAATACTATTGAAATTGCTAAATCTTATGGTGCTAATATATATCATTATGATTGGACTAATGATTTCAGCGATGCAAGAAATAAATCTTTAGAAAAAGCTACAAAGGATTGGATACTTGTTTTAGATGCTGATGAAGAATTGCCTTATGAAGAAGGTTTAAAATTAAAAAACGTTATTAATACATCTCAAATGGAAGGTTTATTTTTGAGATTAGAAAATATAATTGGAGATAGAAATTTAGGTGATGCAGTAGTTCTTAGAGCATTTAAAAATAATTCTAATTATAGATTTAGAGGTAAAATGCATGAACAGATTATTTTTTCCATTGAGGAAATAAATGGACCTAATAAAATCCAACCTACTAATGTTAAAATTATTCATTATGGATATGATCCAGATGTTTGTGATATGGAAGAAAAAAAGAAAAGAAACTTGAGTATACTGGAAAGTTATCCCGAAGAAAATCGGGATGGATATTTTTATTACTCCCTAGGAAATGAATACTCTAGAATACAAGATTATTACAAAGCTCTTGAGGTTTATAATAAAGCAATTGAGTATACAAAGCATAATTATGTTGATACTATGCCTAGTTATCTATCTTATTTAGTTATAAATCTATCGAAAACTTATGCTTCTTTAAAAAGATATAAAGAAGCTATTGATATACTCAAGAATTTTCAAGAAAAATATCCTAAGTTCAGAGATTTATACTTCTTAGAGTCTGTTTATGAATTGGAGTGTGGAAGAATTACTAAAGCTAAAGAAGCTTTATTAAAATATCTAAATTGTGATTACTCTTACTATATATTCCCTGATAATAACTATGAAGAATCTTATAATATGGGTATTTTGTTAAAACAACTTCGTAAATCATCTGTTGTTTGTGAAGATAATCTTTTAAGTGTACTTTTCTTAGATAACCATTATGATGATACTCTTATACAAAGTATTGTAAGTGTCAATGAAATTGCATCTGAAGTATTAGTTTGCTTACCTTTTTCTTCAATTTTGAATAATACCATTATTGAAAACTATGGAGCGCGTATAATTAACACGCAAAGTACAAATGGAAATGATATTTTATTACAGGGAATTAAGAATTGTAAAGGCAAATATATCTTAGTTATGAAATCTAGAGAATATCTAAGTAAAGATACATTGGCTCCATTAGCTAAGTTTTTACAAAGTACTAATGAGAATTATTTTAATGTTATAATTTTAAGTAATAAGGATAATACTAAAGTAGCTGAATTTAGAATACTTAGAAATAATGATACAATTAAAAATATAAAAACTATTGATGAATTATCTAAAGAACTAAATAAACAAAATATTCAAACTTATGATATTTGCATAAATAAAATTTAGTTTTTATTAAATTAAAAATAAGTCAAAAATATAATAATTTCTATATTCTTGGCTTATTTTTATGTAAATAATAAATATACTAAGAAAAATATGGTTACTATACTACATAAAGTAGCAATAAAAATTAATTTTGATTCAAAATTTATATTTACTTTATATTCATTGCAAAAAATAACATTCACTTAATATTTATAAAATACTTTAGTGAATGTTATTTTCTATTTTTTATAATTTTTCTTATATTATTATTCCTTTAAAATGATCCATCTCATGCTGAATAATCTGTGCCGTAAATCCATTAAATACTTGTTTATGTTTTTTGAAATCTATATCAAGGTATTCTACTTCTATTGTTTCATATCTAATTGTTTTTCTAAAGCCAGTTAAAGATAAACAACTTTCTTCTGTTTCATAACTATTCTCTTTTTTTAGTATAACTGGATTTATCATAGGAACAATCATCTCACCAACGCTAAATACTAATATACGTTTTTTTATTCCTATCATATTAGCTGCCATTCCCACGCAATGTTCTAAATTTGCCCTTAATGTGTCAATTAAATCATTAACAACTGATATATCTTCTTTCGTTGCTGGCTCTGATTTTTGCTCTAAAAATAATATATCCTTTACAATTGTTCTTATCATTTTTATTTCATCCCTTCTACTTTATTGTTCTGATAAACATCACTTAATATTTTGATTATACATATAAAAATTATACTCTAACATAAATATACAATAAAAGGGATTTATCAAAATAAATTATCTAATCATCGTCATCATCATCGTCATCGTCATCATCTTCATAACTGTCTTCTAGTCTATCTTCTAATTCATCTTGTAATTCTTCCACTTGCTCTTCATTTAAATATATATTTTTCTTATTCTTAAGTAAATCTAATATTTCTTCTACTGACATGTTTTCTATTTGTTCTTCCATAATATCTTCATCCATGCTAAGTTTAGCTTCATAACGGCCTAAGCTCATACCTTTTTGCTCAGCAACCTCACTATTTTCCTTAGTTCCTTTGAAAAATGCTGTCTTAGAATCTTTGAACTCTGTACCAATTATGTTTTTGACATCATTTTCATAAGCATTATCTTCTTTATCTGTTAAAAATGTAAAACCAACTATTATACTATCTTTGCTTAAGTTATACTTTTCATTTTCTAAATCTATTTTTAATTTTTTCAATCCTTCATCTAATGAGAGTCCATTTAAACTTTCTAGATTTAGATTTTTGCCATCTTTGTTTATACCACGTATGGAAACAATATTCATATCATCATCTAGTTCAAAATTTATACTAGGGTTTATATCTAAAGATACTAAGGCATAGGAATTAATCTTATTATTTTGCATCATAGGCAATACAATTATAGCTAAAACTACTGCTATAGATAGTATGGAAACAATTATTTTATTTTTATTCTTCTTATTATTAGATATTTTCTCTTCATATAAATCTTCTTCTAAAAAGATGTTTATATCTCCTTTTTTCATACCTTCTTTATTTTTTACCCTTACAATTTGAGAGTCTTCTTTCATCACTAATGAGTAATCTTCCTTAACTTCCATTACAATTCCTTTAAACCACATGTGCTTACCTACCTTTTTATCCATAGTTTTAAATTCCTAAAATTTCTATAAAAAATAATAATGCCTGTAATTATAAATTTCTTGCTACCTTTTATAACTTTTTCTGTCACTCTATATTTTAATGATATTTGTTTTATGGGAAGCCTTATTTTAGTATACATAAAATCTACTAATGGTTTGTCTTTACTTACTTTTTCAGATAAGTCTAATGCGTTAGCCCTTGTATCAGCATGTTTTGGAGCTTCATCTACTAAATCCTCTAGGGAAAATCCAAACATATTAATTTCTCTTTTTAACTCATCCATTTCATCAATTAACTCTGATTTATCTTCTATTGGATTAGATAATTTTTCCTTTATACTAATCCCTTCTTCTTCCATACTATCCATTGATATATGTAGATTATGCTTATTTTCTTTATTATAATAATTCTTCAATCTACTTGTTATTACAAGCTGAGCAAAGGGCAAAAAAGGGCCTTTGTCATTATTGTATTTCTGAATCGCCTCATAAAAACCAACTAGACCTATACTAAATTCCTCATCATTTTCAATACTTACATATCTATTAGTAAATTTACTTATAGTTTTTATTATGAACGGTATATATTCTTCTATAAGCTCATTTATATCAGTATTTTTTATCTTATTTTCATCCAATTTGACTTCAATGTCCTTTCTTATATATTTTTAGATTTACTTAATCTATAAATATATTTTTCTTTTTATTTGATATTATACAAAAAACCTATTTCATAAGAGGTCTTTTATTTAGTCATTATCTATATCATAACGGTCGTCATCATATTTATCATATTTGTCATCTATATCATATTTATCATCATCGTATTTATCATCATTCATCACTTGATTTGGGTATAAATCGCTAAGTTTTTGTTCAAATTTATCATCCCAATTATCTCCATACTTAGCATCTAATAAGTCTTCCCAATCATCTCCATATTTAGCATCTAATCTATCTTCCCAGTTTAATAAATCTTTTCCTTCTAATAATGATTGTAAATCTGATTCTATATTACTTACTGTTACTTCCATATTATTTGATGATGTTTTTGCGTTACTTACTGTTGCCTCTACTTTATTTACCGATTGTTCTAATGTTTTTTGTACACTTGGTTGTTCATTGGCATTTATAACTTTCATTCCTGCTAATGCTCCTCCACCTACTACTGCTGTTATTAATAATGTTGCTATTATTTTTTTCATTTTTTATTTTCTCCTAAATTTTTAATCTTTATTTCTCTGTAATTATTTTTTCACTATAATATACAGACTGGATTTTATATTTAGGTACTTTTTTTGAAATTTTTTAAATTTTTAATAATATTATATTTTTCTTTATAATAAAGTATTTATTTATGATAAATTAAAAATCACTCTTTTAAGAAACTAAGAGTGATTTTAATAAAAAATAAATTATTTAATGATAAATATATTAATTTATACTATCTCCGTGAATATCCTTTAAATTCTCCCTATCTACTATACTCTCCTTATTGCCATAAGCAGCTTTACTAAAAATTTTCTCTGCCTCTATCAAATCAAGACCTTTTATAGTCATTTTTGTAGGATCAGCTTCCCCTATATTATCTTTATAAAGACCATATAAATAACTTACTGCCTGTGGTAAAAATCCCAGTAATCTAGCTCCTATACTATCTGCTGCAACAGGATCTGTTGATGCTATTATAAGACCTGGAGTATCTACTGATTGACCAAATATGGGACCAGTACCTATCATAGCTTTATCTAAACTTATTATTGATAAATCTATTGGAATTTTATTTGATATACTTCTTATAAATCCATGTAGGTCTTCATGTATTCCTGTGTTTTTCTTTGGAAATCCATGTACACTTGCAGGAGGATAACCCATAGCAATATTTTTTATACTAGCCGTAACTGTGGCCTCTTCATGATATTTTAGCTGGGTAAATGAGATTATTACATCTGCTTCATCTACTATTTTATTTATAGGTGTAGATTTAATTATGGGGTGGTTCAATTGTAATTTAATAAATGGACCGTAATTCATATCCACAAATTCAACATTCTCTTCTTCTATTACTTTGTCATATCCCACTTTTGTCATAACAGTTGGAGTTTCAACTCCTCCTGAACCTGTAGCTATGTATATAATTGATGGTTCCTTTGTTTTAACATATTGTATAAGTGTTTGTAAAGTTTTAGGACCGACTACCACACCCTCTTTTGCTGATTTATCTTTTACCCAATTGGGTGTGATTATTACCTTGTCTCCTTTTTTTATGATTTTATCAATAGGTAATAAATCTAAAGCTTTTTCTAAAGATTTTCCTTCTGTTAGCGCTTTTGTTATAGCAACTATAGGTTCTTTTATTTTGCGATTTTCTCTCATGCTTTCACCTCTTTATATAAAGTGTTTACATTTATGATTTTGTTATGCCATAAAGCCTAATTGAAATACTACAAATCTTTCCCCTCATGTTATAAAATTCGTATAACTCCAATAAATTTATTAAATTTATAATATATTTTTACTTTTTACACAAACTATATTTGTATAACTACATATTAAAAGGAGAACTTATAAAAATGGATAATTCTATTAACAAAAAAAGATTTTCAACAGCTTGGATAATTGTAATTGCTTGCGTACTTATTCAAGCAATACCATTCGGTGTAGCTTCAAATATTCAACCTCAATTTGTTAGTTATGTTGTTGAAGAGTTTGGATTTACACTTGCTGGTTTTTCATTAATATTTACAATAGGTACAGTTGCAGCTGCTATTGCATCACCTTTTATAGGTGCTTTATTTAACAAGGTAAATACAAAATTAATGTATATTGTAGGATGTATTCTTTCTGGTGGAGGTTTCTTAGCATTCTCCATTTGTAGAGAATTGTGGCAATTTTATCTTGTTTCAGCTATAGTTCAAGTTGGTACTTCTGTTATATCTTCAATAGGGGTTCCTCTTCTAATAAACAGCTGGTTTGATGACGTTACTAAAGGTAAAGCTATGGGTATAGCATTTGCTGGTAGTGGTCTTGGTAACATATTTTTACAACAACTAGTTACATCATCACTTGCAGCTAATGGTCCAAGTAGATCTTATATGATATTTGGTGCATTATCATTAATAGTTGGTTTACCTGTTTCTATATTCTTACTAAGAATGCCTAGAGATGGAAGTGAAATTGTTAGAGGTAAGAATGCTAGTTCAGCAAAATCATCAGATACTCCTTCCAATAAAATAGGGTATACATTCAAAGAGGCTACAAGTCTTAGCTATTTCTGGATATTTGGATTTGGTTTATTCTTCTTAGGTATGTATGTCTCTGCTTTAGCCGTTCAGTTCCCAGCTTATCTAAAGACTTCTGTAGGAATGAGTCCAGTTTTAGTTGGAACGGTAGGATCAGTATTTGCCATATTCTGTTTACTAGGAAACTTAATTGGTGGGGCCATATTTGATAGACTAGGTATAACTAAATCACTTATAGTTGCCTTTGGGTTATCAGCATTTGCATGTTTATCTTTAATGTTTGCAAAAGAAATGCCAATGCTTGCATTTGCTTTCGCAACATTAAAAGGTTTATCAGTATTTGCTTATATGATTGGTCCATCTATATTAACAGGATCATTCTTTGGTCAAAAAGAATATGGTGCTATACTTGGTGTAATTCAAATATTTTTCGCTATAGGATTCGCTGCTGGTTCATCAGTATTTGGATTATTAGTTGATAGATTTGGATACAGAGTTGCATGGATTTGCGTATTTGCATTTATAATTATATGCTACCTAGCATTAATAGCATCATCTAAAGGTATGGATAAATTAAATGAACAAAAATATGGTAGATATGATGATGATCATATAGACAAAGATAACTAAAAATATTTTTCTAAAACAATATTAGAAATTATTCTTATAAAAATAAAAGATAACCACCTTGCTGTTCAACTTAGTGGTTATCTTTTATTTATTATACCTTGCCTTTACAATTGCTAATAACTTTATAAAGCTTTCTCATCTTTAACTGTAATTATAGCAGATATATAATTTCTCAATTTCCATATAATGGTTATAGGATTGCTGCCTGTGATAAAAATCCAAGTAATCTAGCTCCTATACTATATACTTCAATAGGATATGTAGATACTATTATAAGACCTGGAGTATCTACAGCCTGGACAAATATTGATTTTCTACTTCTATTACTTTGTCATACCCTACTTTTGTCATAACAGTTGGAGTTTCAACTCCATCAGTATTTTAATAAATAATTATAATTGAGAATACATACACTTACCATTTAAATAAGTATTAAGTATTTTAATATTTTTTATATTATTAATATCAACATTAAATAAATTCTCTTCAAGTATGACAAAGTCAGCAGCTTTACCTACTTCTATACTTCCCTTAATATCTTCTTCAAAAGAAGCATAAGCTCCCATTATAGTATAAGACTTAATAGCTTCATCAATACTTAAAGCTTGACTTTCTAAAAATGGACCATTTTTATTATCTAGAGTTTTTCTAGTTACTCCACATTGAATTCCATTTAATACATTTGGTAATTCAACAGGACAGTCTGAGCCATTGCTTAGAGTAACGCCTTTATCAATTAGAGTTTTAAAATTGTATGTATATTTTGCTCTTTCTTTTCCAACTCTTTTTTCTACTATATTTATATCATAATCTAAAAATATAGATTGTATATATGCATGAAGATTTAGCTCTTTGAATTTATCAAGTAGTTCTTTTGTAGTAATTTGACAGTGAACTATACCGTGACGATGATTTTCTCTTGGATACTTATTTAATGCTTTTTCTATAGACTTTACTATCATATACATAATTTTATCTCCTATGCCATGAATAGCAACTTGCATTCCATTTTTATGAGCATATTCTATCATTTCATCAAATTGATCTTGAGTATAAATAGCTATACCGCAAGTAGTTTTATCATCAGCGTAAGGAGATGAAAGGTAAGCTGTTCTTGCACCTAAAGATCCATCCCCCAATAGTTTAAGAGGTCCTATTTTAAAATAGTCACTTCCTACTCCTGTTTTATATCCCTTATTGATAAACTCTTCTAATTCTTCTTGGCTTAATAATTGTGCTTGTTGATTTATTTTTACACTTAACTTTCCTTCTTCCTCTAATTCTTGGTAAGCATCTACTATTGTTTGATAGTTTACACTTGGAAAGACAGTAAAATCATCTGTTTGAGCAGATGTTACTCCATAAGAATTTAAGCTTTTACAAGCGTTATATATCATAGATTTTATGTCTTCTTTATCTGGAGTTGGTATTTTATTATAAATAAGTTCTAGAGCATTTTCTCTAAATATACCTAAAGGTTCGCCATTTTCATCTAAATCAAACCATCCGCCTTCTATTTGCTTAGTTTCCTTATTTATACCTGCCAATTCTAATGCTTTAGAGTTTACCACACAAATATGGCCACATGCACGAATTAAACATATTGGATAATCAGTAGTGATTTTATCTAAATCATATCTATTTGGAAATCTATTTTCATCTGTAAAATAATCGTGATTCCATCCTCTACCTCTTATCCATTCATTTTCTCTTAATTCTTTACTATCCATAAAGTTTTTAATTGATTCTTTTAATTTTTGTAGTGAAGATGTATGTTTAGCAAGATTTATCATGCTTAAGGAGTACCCGTATCCTAATACATGCATATGTGAATCATTAAAGCCAGCAGTTACAAATTTCCCTTCTAAATCAACTACTTCACTAGAGTTATCTTTATAAGAAAGTGCTTCTTCATTATTTCCTACATATATAAATTTACCATTTTCTACTACGAAAGCTTCCTTTATTCCATTTGTTACTGTATATATCTGTCCATTATAATATATTGTCCTCATATTCTTCTCCTATACTGTCTTCATAGAATATTTTTGTTGAGTTATCAATTTTGCCTACACCTAAGTATCTTGCCTTATAATCTTTTAATAAAGTAAAATATTGCTTAGATAATACAAGTAAAACTGCAACGTTTACGAAAGTAGGTATTCCACTTGTTATATCAACAAAAGTCCATATACTTATCTCACCTACATAAAGTATATATATTGTCATTAAAAATCCTGGTAATGGGTAGAAATATTTGAATATTTTAAGGACAATATTTTTTAATTTAGTATTTCTATTACATAAATGTCTAAGTACTACTTCATAATAAACATACCATCCAGAAGAAGTTGTAAGTCCAAATACTAACATAGTTACAGTTAAGAAGTATTTTCCAAATGTTCCTAAGCCTATTGAAAATGCATTTAAAGTTAAAGTTGCACTCTCAGCTCCACTAGACCATTCACCTGTTATTATTACAACTAAAGAAGTAATTGTACATACTACAAATGTATCTATAAATACTTCAAAAGATCCCCATAAACCTTGTTCTACAGGATGTCTTGTTTTACTAGAGGCATGAACCATTGGACTTGTCCCCCAACCAGCTTCATTTGAGTATACACTTCTTGCCATTCCTGTAGATATAACTTTAGATAAAGTAGCACCAGCGAATCCTCCAACAGCAGCACTTCCATTAAAAGCCCCACTAAATATTAAATAAAAGCATTGAGGTATATTTTTATAATTTATAGCTATAATTACAAGTCCTAATACTAAGTAACTTATACTCATTATTGGTACTAACTTAGTGAATATTTTACCTAAGTATTTCATACCTTTCCATATCATTAAGTATGTACACACAACTATCATTAAACTAGCAAGTACTTGATTAATATTAAAGGTTGAAGCAACAACTTCAGACACGGTAAAATTACTTGCTGTTATAAAGAATGTAGAAAATATACCAAAACCAAATATGCTAGCTAGTACTTTCCAGAACTTAAAGTTTCTTTCTTCCCCTAGACCTCTTTCCATATAATAAGTAGGTCCTCCATATGGGTCACCATTTTCATCTTTTTTTCTGTAATAAACAGCAAGAGTAACCTCTACTTGCTTTAATATCATACCTAAAAATGCTGTAATCCACATCCATAAAGTAGCTCCTGGTCCACCCATTGCTATGGCTGTAGCAACCCCTGCTATATTACCAAATCCAACAGAGCCTCCTATGGCTGTTGATATTGCTTCAAAGGGACTAAGCACCCCTTCTTCATCACTTTCATCTTGTTTTTTAAATATTTTCCCTAAAGTTTGTTTCATAATATATGAAAAATATCTGATTTGGAAAAATTTTGAGCCTATTGTAAAATAAAGCCCCGTTCCTAACATTAAAATAATAAGTGGTGGGCCCCAGATAAAATCATTTAGGGCATTGATAAATTGTGTCATGTTTTTTCCCCCTTTTTGCTTTGTTTTATTATGATGTAGATAGAGAGGAATTTAATTAATTTAAAATTAAATAAAATAAAAAACAATAGTCAAAGGCTATTGTTTTTTATCCAAAATAATTTTAATAGCTCCTTCACTTTATAAAAAAGTGAGAGTTCTTAATTTATTAAATTAAGCCCCAGCTCAATGTTTTGACATACATTGGCTTCGGCGATTAACCCTTTCACAATTCTTCATCGACTTGTCAATCTCAAAATTGATACTCTTTTTAACCGCACCTCTATTACAAACATATTTATTTTTATTGATATTATATTATTATAAATTTACATAATTTTCAATCTATTTATCTTTTTTTATATAAAATTAAAATTTATAATTTTATATTATTATTTTTTTACAATAAATAGGCATATACCATAAACATCATAGAAAAGTGGCTAAATTTTTATGCCCAAACTTCCTTAGCAATTTCTATTACTAACCCAATCTTCTTCCATTGCTCATCTTCAGTTAATATATTCCCTTCCTCTGTCGAAGCAAATCCACATTGAGGACTTAGACATAATCTATCTAAAGGCACATATTGACTTGCTTCTTTAATCCTGTTAATGATAGTTTCCTTATCTTCTAACTGTGGTGTTTTACTAGTAATTAATCCTAGTACCACTCGTTTATCTCCATTTACATATTTTAATGGTTCAAAATTACCTGAACGCTCATCATCAAATTCAAGATAATATGCTTGTACATTTTCTTCTCCAAATAAAAACGGTGCAATAGGAGCATATCCACCAGATGATGCCCATGTAGAGTGATAATTTCCACGGCATACATGAGTTGTAATTACTAAATCTTCTGGAAGATTTTCAATAGCTGCATTATTTAAATCAACATAAGATTTGGCTATTTCTTCTAATGTAAGATTACCTTCACCAATCCCATTCCAAAATTCTTTATCACAGAACATTCCCCATGTACAGTCATCTAGTTGTATATTTCTGCAACCAGCTTCGTATAAATCAAGAATTACTCTTTGGTAAGCAGATGCTATATCTTTAAATAATTCACCATCTTCTTTATAGAATTTTCTAGTTTCTATTAAATTTTCACCTCTTTGAAGTTCTGCTAATAATTGTGCTGGTGCTGGTATAGTTTGTCTTGCTATGACACTTTCATCTTCTAAAGATTTTATAAATTTAAAATGTTCAACAAATGGATGATTTTCTCCAGATATTTTTCCAGTTACAACAGCCGATTCCCCACGTGTAACTTCATCTTTAAATACGTATCCTTGTTCAACCTCTATTTTATCAACACCATTTAGTCCCCACATAAAATCTAAGTGCCACCAACTACGTCTAAATTCTCCATCAGTAATAACTGATAGGCCTACTTCTTTTTGTTTAGCAACTAAATCTATAATTGCCTTATCCTCTACAGCTTTTAGCTCCTCACCAGTAATAATTCCATTACTGTAATTTTTTCTTGCCTCTTTTAAGCAATCAGGTCTTAAATAACTTCCTACCACATCTGCACGAAAAGGTGCTTTTTTAATGTTTAATTGACTCATAATTCTAACCCCTTTCTTCTTCTTTTGTCGTTAAAAAAAGTATATTAGAAAAATGAGTTCTTGTATAATACTTGTATTTTACAGTTTGCTATAGTTTTAAACTATATCAAATATGATTTTTTATAGCTTCTATATAAGCTAACCCCAACTTACTAAGTAATGCATTTTTATGAGTTAAAACACCAATTCTAATTCTTTCATCCACATCTAATGGTTTTGATATAATATTTTCTCCATTTAATTCTTTACAAATAACACCAGAACTAATAGTATAGCCATTTAATCCCACTGCCAAATTAAATAAAGTAGCTCTATCCCTTACTTTTATCTGTTGCTCCCTCTGCAATGTACTAAGTATTTCCTCTGAAAAATAAAAAGAATTATAATTTCCCTGCTCAAAACAAAGATAAGGATATGGATCTAAATCCTCCAGCTTTATAATTTCCTTATTTGATAAAGGATGTGTTGAACTTATAAAAATATGTGGTTTCGCCTCAAAAAGCTCTTCAAAATTCAAATTACTATTACTTATAATTCTACTCAAAATTTTCTCATTTTCCTTACACAAATAAATAACTCCCACTTCACTTTTCATACGACTGACATCTTCAATAATTTCATACGTCTGCGTCTCACGTAAAGTAAAATCAAAATTCTTATTTCCATAAAGCTTAATAAGATCTACAAAAGCATTAACTGCAAAAGAATAATGCTGAGTAGACACGGAAAACTTTCGCTTACGCTTTTTCCCCGTAGTATACTTTTCCTCTAAAAGATCCATCTGCTGCAATACTTGTCTAGCATATCCTAAAAATTCGTCTCCTTCATTGGATATAATAATTCCTTTATTTGTTCTATGAAATATAGTTATTTGTAGTTGTTTTTCCAGCTCTTTTATTGCATTAGTAAGACTTGGCTGTGATATAAATAGCTCTTTTGCAGCCTCGCTAATGCTCCCTTTTTCTGCTACTGTTACTATGTACTTTAGCTGTTGTAGTGTCATAATAATCTCCCCTTTGATGAAATTTTATTTTGTCTATTATATTATAAAATGAAAAGAACTACTAGACTTTATAGTTTAGTAGTTGCAATCAGTTTTATTTTTTATAGTATTAAGTATGTTGTCCATAATCAAAGGTGTCGCAATATGCATTGAGTGCATCTATTTGAACATATTCTGCATGACAGTCTTTGTTTACATTATATATACAATTATGAGCTTCACATTTTATATCACTTGGCTTTGTAGTTGAATCACCTGCACTATTTACAAAACTGCTATTAGAGCTATTAAAAAATGATTCTTTCTCTCTAACATCTCCAGCTAGACTATTTACTAAACTGCTACTATCTCTATCTACAAAAGTTGTACAATTAGTCCCTTCAACAGATACTGCACCAAGTCCACTTACATGTATTCTACCTGCCTTACACTCATAATCTTTATTATGCGCACAATTAGTTGCATCACATTTTAAATTCCCTCTTTGCATTTTATTTACCTCCTTAATAAATATCTATTTTATTATTTCCAAAAGGTAAAATATAATTCGATTTGATACTTCTAAAGTTCCTAATTTTATATATTGTGTTTCAATTGTGAACTTTATCAAATAAAAATGAACTCACATGGAGTTCATTTTTTACTTTTCATTCATACTTAATAATCGATCTAGATATATTGATTTAACTTGTTCATTTGCTAAAGCTCTTTTAGCTGGAGGTAATTTAAGTATTGCAGATAATATGGCTGCCATTACCCTATGACTACTTAATGCTTTATTATCAAATATAAGCTCTTGTAATTGTCCCTTTTCTATAGCCATAAGAACAACTCTATGTACAGAATTTGCTGGTGTAATTATTTTTTCTTTTCTTTTTAAAAGTATTATGCTGCCTTTAGGACAGTTTCTAGCGCAAACTCCACATCCTAAACATACATCTTCATCAATCTTAATTATATATTTATCATTTTCTTTTACTTTACTTATGGCTCCTATAGGACATGCTTTTACACATTTACCACAGCTTACACAAGAATCATAATTAATATTAGGTATAAAGCTAGTAGTTGCTACTGGATGCATACTACCGAATTTTCTAGCTGCTAATAATGCCTCACAACAGCATCCACAGCAGTTACATATAAAACTTACTCCCTTTCTGACATTTTCACCACATTGAACTAGATTGTGTTCATATGCTTGATGTAGTAATTCTTTACACTCAGAAGCATCTATTCTCCTTGCATAATTGTATTTTATTAAAGAGTTTGCTGTACCATTAAAAGTCATACATATATCCATAGGTGCATCGCAACCTTTTCCCACATGTTTCATTTTATGCCTACAATAACACATTCCTACTGCTATATGTTCTGCTTCTTCTATTATATGAGTAGCTCTTTCATAATCTAATATAGTGACTTCATTGTCATTAGTTAACACTTCTTCTTGAACAAAAACTCTTCCTAGTTTTGTTTCTGCTGAATAAAATAATTCCTTTATAAAATCCTCTTCCACATTTAAATATTGATAATAAAGCTCTGCTAAAACTTTTTGATCAATATCATTTCTAGTTCTCATAAGAGCAAATTCTATAAATCCAGCCATAGGCGGAGGAAGTATATATTGTTTTCCCTTATCATCTTCTAAATCTAATAAAATTGCTCTACTAGCAAGTGTATCAAGTATCTTTATTGCTTCACTATTACTTACACCCCATATCTTAGCAGCTGTTTTTACTCTAAAAGCTTTGATTGGTAATTGAGCAACTAACTCTGCTTCTTTTTCAGTGAATAGCATTGCTAGTATTTTATATAAAGTTTTTGAAGGAGGTGCACCTTGTGGAAATCTATTTAGCCTCTCTTCTAAACTTTTATATGCATTTTTAGCACTTATGTGCGACATTTCTATCACCCCTTTTTCTTGTTTTATAAATTATTGTAGCACAATAAGTAACACCACTTTAGATTATGTAACTATTATTGTTTTTTTATAATATAAAGTATATAAATGCATATATTTATTTAAAATAATAATAAGTATCTATTATAATGATAGAAATGAAAGTCGCTTATAACATCTTCGACTTCTATATGTTGTCAAATAAGCCCATAAATACTCTTACAAGCATCAATACTATAAGAAATAGATTGGTTCAAATTGCATAATAAGCATAATAAAAAAAGAGAACTTAAAATGCTCTCCTTTTTATCAGCAACTATAACTTATCATTCAAAATATGAAATATAATTAATAAAGGCTCTCTTTTTAGCAATGATAAAATTATCAAAGCCTTAAGGAGCCTTTTAATAAATTACATTCTCTGATGTATTTGATTATCTATACATATTTGATCTATATACATATCTTTTTCTACATCTATAAATACTTTAGCTATAACTTCATAAGCTTCTGCCCATGCATTTAATACTTCTTCTGTTGCTGCATCTCCTAGAACTTCTTTTATCGCTAATAGTAAATTTTTACCTACTATTGGATAATGCTCTGGTTTTACATTTGAATTAACATGAATATGTCCTATTCTCTTCACTGCTGGTAATAATGCCTCTAAATTATCTATATTTTGAGCTGCTGCTAATATTGTCATTGCTAGTGCCTTTGGTTGTTCTCCAGATTCTTGTTTATCCATATTAAACATTTCTTTTACTTCTGGATTATTCGTAAACATTGTTTTGTAGAAAGTTTTTGTTATTTCTAATCCATGTTCTTTTAATACTGGTACTGTACTTTTTACTATTTCTATTGTTTTTTGATTTAACATATTCACTCTCTCCTTTTAATGTGTATTTTGTATACACTTTTTATATACTAAAAATATACCCCATTATTTTTTATATAAACATTTTTAAAGTAATATATTTTTTATTTTCAATTTAATTGCAATCATATCCTTATAGTTTTAATTTTGAATATAAAGTAATAGTACTTAAATATAATAATTATTATTAAAAATAGCTTTATATATAAGTTATTTAAAATAATCAATGGAAAAGCAATCATTATATCTGCAAAAGTTGATACATATATCTTTTGCTTTAATGTCATAGACTTATTAAGTATAAAACTTTCTAAATACTTTTTATATATTTTGCTAGATTTAAACCATGTTTCAAATTTATTTGATCCTCTAGCAAAACAATATGATGTTAAAAGTAAAAATGGTACTGTGGGTAATATAGGAAGTACTATTCCTATCATCCCTAATAAAAGAGAGATAAATCCTACAATAACGAATATTATTTTTTTTATTCTATTCATAAAACTCTCCTATTTTTTAATATGTATTATATATACCCTCTTTAAATTTTAAATAACATTAATTTTTAATTATAGTTAATATTTTATCTTCTAGTAGTTGGAAATCAAAAAAGAAGGTCTTCGTTATATAAACTCAACCTTCAATTAATTATTATATTAAGTATCTATACTATTTCTTCTTTACAGGAATCCATAATTCACTATAATAGTTTTCGTCCTGAAGTCCTTTAGGATACTCCTTCATATCTGTATACTTTTCTATATTATATCCTTCAGCAATTTCATAGTCTTTGCAATTAGGAAGCCATTCAGAAAAAATCTTCTGACTCACATCTTGCATTGCCTTTGGCATAGGTCCTTTACATGAAAATACTGCCCATGTATGCTTTGGAATAACTCTTGTTACAAATCCTTGGGGTATATCACTTCCTGCTTTATAATCATCTGCAATCAAATATTCAAATTCATCACTATTTCCCATAGACTCATCAATATTGATTCCATACATTCCGCATACTATTTGCCCTTTACCAGACTGATGATGTTCTTGCCAAAACTTTGGTATTTCTTCTTTGCATGACTCATATTTAAATTTTCTCCCTGATACCAATACAGTAAAAGCCTCTTTTTCAATAATTTTGTAATCCATAGTATAACCACCTTTCAATGAAATATTAATTTTTAAAGAAGCGAATGACTTCATCATTGCACCATCCCTACGAACTGCAGTTGGTGTGGAGCCATGAAAACGGGTGAATGCTTTTGTAAAGCTATCTGGTGAATCATATCCATATTTCATTGCTATATCAATAATTCTATTATCTGTAGATACAAGCTCAATAGCGGCAAGTGTTAATCTACGCTGTCTAATGTATTCTACAACTGTAAATCCACAGAGCATTGAAAATCCTTTTTGAAAATAAAACGGTGATATGCAAACCTCTTTTGCAATATCATTAACGGTCAAATTTTCAGTAATATGTGTTTCCATATATTCAATTGCTTTACTAATGCTTTCTATCCATTCCATTTTTATCACCTCTTCTTTGATTTCATTGTATCTCATTGAAATTCATCATTCCCGACTTTTTGTGGGAAGTTTTGTCTGTGATTTATATTCTTTTGTTTGTTGGGATTTCCAATAAATAATTATATTTATTAAGAGAGTTGTTTAATATTTCCGTTTGCGCAAAGATAAAAAAAGCACTATCAAAGCTTTTATGATAATGCTTTTTTGTTTATGTATTGGTGGAGATGAATCGCAACAATCAAATCTATAATTTATTTTAAATAATTTTCTGTATTTTTTTTTGAATAAATTCTATTCTCTATTTTTATATTATTTTTATCTATTATTATTTCATATGCTCTACTTGATGAATCAGAAATAGGTTTACTTCCATCACTAGTTTCAGTAGTGACACCCGAAACAAATATTAAATCACTATATTTAGTTTCTTTTATAGATACGTAATGACTATAATTAAATGTATATTTGTACTTTAATCCCTCATCATAAACGCCTCTTTTTTTATTTTTATTTATATTTTCTATAATTTCATTTTTAAATTGTCTACCCGATTCAGTATCAGCTATATAATTATCTAACGCTGAAGAATCATTATTTCCATTAATATAGTTATTCACTACTTCTGTATAAGCCTTACTATAATTTTCTATAAAATTTTTACATTTTTTATTTGTTCTTATATCTGATAAATTTCCCCAATTAAGTACAATTGTAATTATTAGACCTACTAATGAAATTATCACACCTAAATTATTTCTAAGTTTCTTATTACTTTCTAAATTTTTTACTTTTTCCTCCAAGACCATTATTTTACTTACTGAATCCATATTTATTTTCTCCTTTAATATTAAATTATCAAATGTTACTATTAATATTAACATCTTATTGTATAAATGTTAATATTATACATTTATTGTATTAATATTCTTAGGCTAATACCATAGTATTACATATTCCATCATATATATATAACAAATAGCTTTTCATCATAACAAGGTTTACTTACTTTTATACTCCATATCTTCTTATATTCTGGAACTTCTTGTGAATGTACTATTCTTAGTGTATGATTTATTTCACTTGCTACTGATATTAAATACTTGTAGATAATCCAATTCTTCCCCTTCATTTTTTAATCACTCTATTGCTTGTCATATAAATATTTGTACATCTAAATGTATTCTGCCACCTACACTTTTAGCTATATATCTATTTTCATTTTCAAACATATTACCTCCTAAAATAAAAACTCTAAAAATTAAAATCTATCCACATTATCTGTGAATAGCTTAATATAATGCCTTTACATACTCCCCTAGTTTGTTGATAATATACCTTCATTATCAATAATAACTCCTAATAAAAATCACTTCATAATTTAACCTCCTTTATTTTCTTTTTCTTTTACTAATAAGTAAGCCCCTATACCTACTTCTAAACCTAATATAAATAAATCTATTGGTGTAATATTAATCATCTCATAACTCATAATCTTATTTCATATCTATCTAATGCTTTTATATATATTTTTTCAAGTGCAAATAATTCATCTCCATCCTTTAATTCAACACTTCTTATTATCTTGCAGTACTTTGTTTCCTTTTCAAATAACTCTTCATTTTCTTTATTAGCCATATTTTCACCTCCGTATCTTATTAGGTAATTTATATCTCAATAAATTATAAGTTTTTATTATCAATATTCCTCAGCTAATAACATAGTGCTATGTGTATCATCATCAATTACAAATATTTTTTGACTATCACAAGGCTCACTTGACTTAACTATCCATATCTTCTTATATTCTGGAACTTCTTGTGAGTGAATTATTCTTACTATTTTTTCTACTTCATCAGCTATTGATATATCAAATACTTGTAAATAATCGACTTCTCCAACTGTATCTTTTAGATCTTCTATCAATTGCCATATAAATATTTGTATGTCTAAAGGTATTCTATTTCCTACTCCTCTAGTTATATATCTACTTCCATTATCAAACATATTTTAACCTCCAAAATTAATCTTTTAACTATGACATATAAAAAGCTATTCACATTACTTGTGAATAGCTTTTTTATTATATTTATATCTTCATTTAATTTATTGATAATATACTTTCATTATCAACAATAACTGCTATGCCAACTCCAGCAACAACACCTAATAAAAACCACTGCATAACTTAGTCTCCTTTATTTTGTTTTTTCTTTTATTAATAAATAAGCCCCTATACCTGCTTCTAAACCTAATATAAATAAATCTATTGGTGTAATATTAATCATCTCCTAACTTTTTACTAAATAAAAATAAGCATCAATACCTATAAGTATCAATGCTTATTTTAATAATTCATCTGTCATTTCATTTTTAGTAATCACCATTACATTATAGTCTGATGATGCAGTATATAATGTTGAGTTATATACATCTCCATTTTCAGTAGTGCATATTTCATCACTATATTCTTCTACTAAACCTTGTAATATACCATTTTTTAATATTTTCAATTCATCTAAAGATCTAATTAACTCTATATAACCTCCTAAATCTTTGTCAACATTTCTTTCAGATCCGTAGTTGTCATTTAATATCCTTATAGTTTCATTAACACTATCAACAACCTCCTTTGGATAACCTTTTAATAGGTTTAATTGTTCTTCTTTCCAAATCTTCATTTTATATTCCTCCTTAAATTTAGGCATAAAAATATAGATGCTAGCTTTAAACTATCATCTACTTTATATTTAAAATTAATGTATAGCCTATACATTAATTTCATTTTTATAATATATATTTATAATTCAATTTATTACTCTTTAATAATTCTCTAAAATTGTAATTTACATAATATGTATTTATATTAAAATATTTGATATACTTTTATTATAAATTTATTCAATTTAAAGGAGATTATAGACATGTATAATGAACAACCATCTGTTGATTTTGAAGAAGAAGTAGACTTTATACTTAATGAATGTAAAAAAGAAGGAATAATTATACCTAGGGAAACAATTGAATTTATACTTGATTCAGATTTAAGATTCTTAGAATCAAAAGGATTAGCTACTCCTTATCCAGATAACAATTAATATTTTTTATCTATATATGTAGTATATTTGAAAATATAACTACTTTAATAAAATGTATTAAGCTTAACTGTTTAACAATAAGAAAGAAGGTACTCTTGAATCGTACCTTCTTTTTTAGATATTTATATCATACTTATCAATCATACTAAGTATATTTTCTTCATTAATTTTATTGGCTATGTTTTAATATAGTGTTGATATTAGAATCAATTTAGATAATAAAAAATTGCTTACCAATTCTACTCTACAAATTGGAATTTGGCTTTTTACAATTTCTTTTCCATAAGATAAAATTCCAGTCCCCTCCATTTAGCAATGCCAACCTTTGAATATCCTAGCTTTTCATACATTTTTAAGGCAGATGTATTTAAAGGAAATACATCTAATCTAATAGACTCTACTCCTTTTCTTTTAAGTTGATTTTCTATATGCATCACTGTTAGTGTTCCATATCCTTTATTTTGAAACATTGGATTAATACACAACCTATGAATTATACTAAATGTTGAATTAGGAAATTTCCATGAACAATTATCATACTGCTCATCATATTCTTGAGTAATTACATAAGCAGATATAATAGTTTCCTTAAATAAACCTATATATAATTGTTTTTTCATTATATCTTCTTTAAGAGTATTTCTATCTGGATAAGTACTATCCCATTGGTTAATACCATTTCTATTCAGTTTATCAATTGCATCAGTAAATAAAGTCATTATGATATCTAAATCTTTCTCTTGGGCTAAGATAAATTCCAATTCCATCATAATAAAACCACCTCTACAAATTCCTATTTATCTATATGATATCAAAAGTGTAATTACTTCGCACTTTATAACAATTGCGAAGTTAATTATATTGTATTATTTTCAAAATTAATTTAAAACATAGCCTAGCAAATCTTCATTTTCATACTCCTCCTTAAATTTAAACATAAAAATAGAGATGCTAGTATTTACACCAACATCTCATTGTATTAGTTTTATATCCCTATCTGATAGGCTATCTATTTAATATAGATTCAGTAATATAATATATATTTATAATATTATTTATAATATTATTTATTACAATTGGCTTACTAATTATAAACATTATTGTCTATACTACTGTAATTCTCATAGAAATGATTATAAATAATATCCCTCTTCATATCTATCTCTTCAAAGTCATAAGACTCAGGTAAGTTTTCATATAAATAATCATATATGCCAGATTTAACTTTAGCACTTGTCTGTGCTTTCTCTCTCCAATTATCTATATCCTTAAGTAAACTTTTAACCTCTTCTAAAAGTCCTTCACTCATCTGCTTGATTTTTTCGATTTCCCTTTGAGATAAATTAGGCTTTTTTAATAAATCCATGATAGCTAAAGATTCTTCAGTTAAACCTTCTTTAGCAGCTCTCTTCTCTTCATTATTTAGACTATTTAAAAATTCTAATAAATCATCAAATGTAGCTTCTATAGTTACTCTATCTTTTTCTTTATTGTAATTATAGATTATATCTTGATATCTTTTATAAAAATCCATTCTATTTGAATTTTTATTTATCATATTATTTAGCTTTTCTTCAATTCTTTCTTGAAGAGTTTTCATCATAGTATTTTTTCTATTGCTTCTTTTAAATTCCTCTTTTAATCTATTAAAATCAATTTTACTAATATCATAAAGTCCACTTGACTTAATCTCACCATCTTTAACCTCTTGGGTCAGTATAGCTTCATCAACTATACTGTGCAAATCCCTTATGATATAAGTTATATCATCATCTCTTTTATTTCCTTTGATAAGTTTATATATAGCATTTATAGCTTCATAGTCATTAGTATATTGATTAATATTTTCATTAAATACACAAGCTTTATATTTCTTTATAACTGCTCTAGCCAATATTTCAAATTTCTTTTTGCTTTCTTCACTTGAATAAATAGATTCTCTTGCATCATTTAACAATCTTATTCTCTTAAATGGTACTTCACTATCTATTGTATCTGTAAGTTTTTTTAACTCAAATCCTAATTTTTCTAAATGAAGCTTTGTTTCTCTAATAGCTTCTACCAATTCTTCTATAAGATCTTTTTCTTCTCCTATAGGAGATTCTCCACCTGTATTAACTCCTGAGCCATATTTAGATAATGCTTCTCTTAAGTTTTTAAGTACTCCTATATAATCCACAATAAGACCATTATTCTTTCCTTCATATACTCTATTAGCTCTAGCTATTGTTTGCATCAGTGTATGCTCTTTTAATACTTTATCTAAATACAATATAGAAAGACTCTTAACATCAAATCCAGTAAGCCACATAGCACATACTATAGCTAATCTAAATGGATTTGAATTATCCTTAAACTCAGTTGCTAAATCTCTCTTTTTCATTTTTTCTCTATGAGGAATTATATCTAAATCCCATTTTTTAAACTTATCTATTTCATTTTGCTCTTCACTTACTACAACTGCATATTCAGTTTCCTTTAACCATTGTAGCTTTTTAGATTTTTCTTTTTCATCTTGCTCATCTGAGCTAGATTTGATTTCATTTTCTTGTTCTTTTATTTTTAATTTCCAGTACTTATCTATAAGATTATACATTTTTACACAAGTAACCTTATCTATACATACTAACATAGCTTTTCCACTTTCCCACATAGTAGAATAATGATTTACCAAATCTCTAGCTATATCATCTAATCTTTCATTAGATGTAAGTATATGATATTCTCTTGCAAGTACTTTACTTAATTTTTCTTCTTGTTCATCTGTTAAATCATAATCATCTAATTTAGACTGTATCTTATCATTTATTTCATCATTTACAATACCTAGTTTTTCTCCTCTACTTTCATAATATAAAGGTACAGTTGCCCCATCTTCTACAGCTCTTGAAAAATCATATACCGATACATATTCTCCGAATAACTCTTTAGTTATTTCATTGTCTTTAAATAACGGAGTGCCAGTAAAACCTATAAACTTTGCAAATGGTAGCGAATCTCTCATATTTTTAGCTAATAATCCATACTGACTTCTATGAGCTTCATCTGATATAACTATTACATTTTCACTATTTTCAAATGCTTTTTCTACCTTTTCATTAAACTTATGAATAAGTGTAAATACATATCTATGATCTTCTTGTAATAACTTTCTTAAATGCTCTCCACTAGTAGCCCATATATTACCATTAGGCTTTATAGCACCACATCCTACAAAAGTATTATATATCTGTTCATCTAACTCACTTCTATCTGTAACTATTAAAAACGAATGATTTCCTTTTATCTTTCTTAGTATCTTTTGACTAAAAAATACTATAGAATAAGACTTGCCGCTACCTTGCGTATGCCAAAATACACCTAATTTTGTATCATTATTTTCTTTAGAAGACTTAAAAGACTCTATAGCTCTGTTTACTCCAATATATTGATGATTTCTAGCTATTATTTTAGCTTTTTTATCTCCACTATCATCAAATAATATAAAGTTTTCAAATATATCCATAAAGTTTTCTTTTGAGCATATACCATCAAGCATAATCTCAAAGTCTACTTTACCTTCATCTTCTTCCTCAATTCTTTTCCAATCATGGAAGTACTCATACTTACTTGTAACAGCTCCTACTTTACCTTCAATCCCATTACTTAATATGACAAATGCATTATAATTAAATAAACTTGGTATTGTATCTTTATAATCTTTAAAATTATCCTCATATGCATTTTTAATGTCTTTATGAATATTTTTTAATTCTATAAATAATAATGGTATACCATTAACAAATCCAATAATATCTGCTCTTCTTCTATATAATCTACCTTGTACATATAGCTCTCTTACAGCTAAGAAATGATTATTTTTATAGTTATCAAAATTAAATATTTTAAGTCTTTTTTTTTCATTTATACCTTTATCATTCTTATATTCTACTTCTACTCCATTTTTAAATAGATTATATTTTTCTTCATTTATATCTAGTAATGTCTTTGATATGTTATTTTCTACTATTTTATTTATTGCATTTTCATATGCATTGCCTGGTAGATTAGGATTTAAATTTTCTAATGCTTGTCTTAAATATCTTACTAAAACTACTTCTTTTTCAGAGTTTCTTCCTAATGTTCCATTCTCTCCAAAAACTTCTATATTATATGCATATGCGGTTTCCCATTCTAATTTATGTTTAAAGTGCTTTATAACTGTTTGTTGTACTAAAGAGTCTTCACTATAATTTTTCATATTTAATCTCTCCCTAAAATATTTGATACTATATAATTGTATCATAAAAGTTATATAAAAAATGAAAGGGATATATACGTATAAAAAGAAAGTACAAATGTACTTTCTTTTTATACTTCTATTTCTCCAGAAATTAATCGTGGTATAAGAATATCTCTAGCTTCTTTTAACTTTTCATTTTGATTATAAATATTATCTATCTGGTTGTGTATATTGGAAATAATATTAGTGAATTTTACTAAAATATTCTCTGGTGGTATTATTATACTCATAGAATTTATATAATTTTTATTTGCATGAGGTATAGCAGAACCAGTATTATTTTGTTTTATCTCATTTTCTCTGTACTTTATAAAATAGTATAAATATTCATTGCTTATACTATTATTTATTAACTTAAATAAAGAAAGTGTTGATCCTATAGCCCCTCCGATACTTCTATATATATTTCCACTTCTTGAACCATCCATTATCATAAGAACCTCATTTTTATCAGATACTGGTACTTTTGTATCATTCGTATAGTTCATACCTTTTCGTTCTAATGTTTCTACTAATAAATATGGAATCCTATTTTCAGTTTTATAATTTGTAATATCTTTAGGTTTTTTCCCTTTTATTATTTTAATTAAATTACCTAAGTTTTCATCATTCCAGCCTTCAATGATACCATCAATTATATTACACTTTTCATATCCAGGGAATCTTAAATTAACAAACCATTCTTTATATATTAACTCTGTACTTTCTTCTAATAATTTTATTCTTTTCAGATTATTTTCTATTAATTCATCATATTTAGACAGTATTGATACAATTTTATTTTGTTTATCCATATTTAATAATGGTACGACTAAATTATTTAATATCTTTTGATTTAAGTTTGAAATATTTGTTCCATTACCTTGAGATGATAAAGTTTTTCTTATAAAGTCAGTTTTAAATAAGTATGAATAAAATTTTGGATTACATTCCTTAGATGTAAATCTAGTTCTTATACAAAATGCTGAGTATGTTAAATTTTCCTCTATTTCATCTATATACAAAGTTCTACCAATTAAATTTTTATTACCATTAGACCTTACAAATACTATATCTCCTTTTTGCAATAAGTCATCTTCTTTTATAAGGTCATTTGGATTTATCTCACCTAATTCTTCGTACTTAGGTGTAGAGTAATCTTTAAAATTTGCTACATTTATTATTTTTATACCTTTACCAAAATTACTTTCATCATAGTTTACACCATTTCTAAATTCCGCTACTTCACCTAACTTAATATTATCATTCTTCATCATATACTTAACTCCTCAAAGTTACTTTTAATCACCTTAGCTAGTTGAATAGCTTCCTCATTAAGACCATCAAGCTCCATCTGAATCTCCTTTAATCTACCCTCAAAATCAAAATCATCATCAATAACCTGTGCAACTCCTACATATCTACCAGGATTTAAACTCCAGTCATTAGCTTCAATTTCATTTATATCAACAATCTTACAAAGACCTTCTACATCTGCAAATACTCCATCTGTAAACTTACTTTGTAACCAATTAACTTGAGAGTAAACATATCTAATATTCTTTAAAAACTCTATAATATACTTTTTATTATTTTCTAAGTTCTTTCTGTTTACTCTTACTTCCTTAGTAATCCAAGCCTTACTATCTTTAGCTTTTAAGTCTTTCTCTGCTTTATCTATAATATTATTAGTTTCCTTATATATGTGGTCTACAGTTTTTATAAATGCTTTTATATCTTTTGATATTTGCTCAAATTTACTGTAGTGATTTTTTTGTATATCATTAGTAAATTCTATATTACTATAATCATTTATTTTAGATTCATTCATATATTGATTATAATCACATATACTTTTTACTAATTTTTCTTTTTCTTCTTTATATAACTTAATATCATTTTTAAGTATATTTATATCATCACAGTAACCTTTGTGGATATCACTTTCACTATAATTATTTTCTATATCATCTCTAAATTTGTTCAATTGACTTAATAGCTGACCTATATTATTTTCAAATGGTACTATATCATTTTCTATACTCATAGCTTTATTTACATATTCATTTATATATTCATCTATAAGTTTTAAATACCTTTCATTTTCACCTCTATATAACCAAGTTATAGCTGTAATATTTTTAAGTTGCTCATTTGAAAATTCATTTTTATTACTCGTTCCAGCTATTCTACTATGTATATTTCTAGCATCTAACATAAGTATTTTATCATTTCTATCTTGTGGCTTATTTTTATCAAAGAACCATATTCCACAAGGAAGAGAACGAGTATAGAAAAAGTTATTTCCAATAGACACCATAACATCTACATCACCAGTCTTAACTAACTGTTCTCTTACATCTTTTTCACTATTACCTGCATCACTTGCAGAACTTGCCATAACAAATCCTGCTCTTCCTTTTTCATTCAAATACTGATGGAAGTATTGTATCCAAAGATAATTTCCGTTACTTACCGATTTAGTTTTTTTATTTATCCCAGGTATTCCAAAAGGAAGTCTAGAATCTCCTTTTATCTTTTCACTGTCTACTCCATCAACATTAAATGGAGGATTTGCCATTACATAATCACATTTACCTATTAGCTCATGTTTATCCTCATAGAATGTGTTTCCTTCAAGTATTTTGCCTTCTAATCCATGTACTGCTAAGTTCATTTTTGCTAACTTCGAGTTTAGTTCCGCTTTTTCTTGTCCATAGAATGTAACTCTTTCATTAGCATTTTCACCATGCAATTCTATAAAGTGTCCTGTTTGAACAAACATACCTGCACTTCCACAAGCAGGATCAAATACTATGCCTTTTTCTGGTTCTATTATATTAACTATAAGCTGAACTAAAGATATAGGTGTGAAGAATTCTCCTCCCTCTTGTGCCCCACTCATAGCAAATTTATTTAAGAAGTATTCATATATTCTTCCAAAAACATCTCCTGTTGCATTTTTAAGTTGCTCACTATTAAATATTTTTAGTAATTCTGCTAATAAATCATTGTCAAATATATTATAATTTTTAGGAAGTGCACCTTGTAAATTATCATATTCATTTTCAATTTTTATCATTGCATCATTTATAGCACTACCTATGTCTTTTCCTTCTTCTAAATTAAGTAGGTAATCATATCTAGATTCTTCTGGTAAGAATATTGCACTTTGACTTTCAAAGTCTTC
Organism: uncultured Clostridium sp.; assembly: GCA_945871955.1. GTDB lineage: Bacteria > Bacillota > Clostridia > Peptostreptococcales > Peptostreptococcaceae > Terrisporobacter. The sequence continues at coordinate 47,024 of CAMBXR010000008.1, forward strand.
TTTTTTTACTGATCTTTTTATTCCACCTCTTGATGGTAAATTTTCTTCTATTTTTTCTTTTGCTATTAAAAATCTATTGTATGCATGTCTTAAAAAGATTAGTCCAAGTACTGGCATACTATATTCAGAAGCTGTTAGTTTAGAATTTGCTCTAAGCTGGTCTGCTGCTTCCCATAAGTCACCTTCTATTTTTTTTATATCTTGCATGTATACTCTCCTTAATTATCTTATTTATTGTTACTCATATATTTTAACATATTTATGAAGTAATACTTGTGTCTTTCTCTACTATCACAACTTTTCAGTAACTCATCAAAGTTTTATGATACTTCTTTTATAAAATCATTATTACTTATAATACAGCTTTTTTATTTATAAGAATAGCCTTATTGGTTCATATTTCTTGCCTAAGACTATTTTTCACTTTTAATTCTTGTACGATTCATCTGTTCTTATTACATAGATTCAATATTATAAAAAAAACTACTAAGCTATAAACTTAGTAGTTCCTTTTCCTCTTTTCGAGGGTTTGAATGGTGGAGATGAGGGGAGTCGAACCCCTGTCCGCAAGCTTTTTCCTCGTTGCGTCTACGTGTGTAGTCAGCTGTTTTAGAATCTCGCCTCAGATAGCGTCCAGTGACAAACTCTATCATTGGCCAGTCCCAATTAGTCCGCTTTTAGTCGAGACACCCTAAAAGTAGTACCCTGCATAAATGATGTCCAGGCCTAGCCGGCAGGAGGGCTTAGGCGGGACAAGCAGCGTTATTAAGCTGCTAAAGCGTAATTATCGTTTGCGTTTATTTTAAATTCCCCAGTTTTTACGTGACCCAGAGTAACACGACACGCTGCCCCAAGTTCCGAACCCACGTCGAAAGCCATTACACCCCCATATAGGAGTTTAAAGTCATTGAGACTGCTTTATTTGCAAACTTTTTATTTTCACCAATTCAATATTTAATTTTACTGTATATATAATATATTACTTTTTGAAGTAAAAATCAACTAGAATTAATTTACTAATTTGATTAGTATCTACCAGACATTTCTCTTTCAATTCTTCTTTGTGCATCTTTCTTAGCCAGATCTTGACGTTTATCATAAAGTTTCTTACCTTTTGCTAAACCTAATTCAAGTTTTACCTTTCCTTTTTTCAGATACATTCTTAGAGGAACTAAAGAATATCCCTTGATAGTAGTTGCCCCTATCAATTTTCTGATTTCATGTTTATGAAGTAATAATTTTCTCACTCTTAGAGGATCTACCTTGTAGAATGAGTTTGCTTGATCGTATGGGCTTATATGAACTTGTTTTAGGAAAACTTCAGAATTATCTACAGATGCAAAACCTTCCTTTAGGTTTACTCTACCCGCTCTGATTGATTTTACTTCCATTCCTTTTAATTCTATTCCACATTCATAAGTTTCTTCTATGAAATACTCATGTCTAGCTTTTTTATTTGTAGCTAATGTTTTTTCACCTACTGCCATACTCTCACCTTCTTTATTATTATTTCATTTTAATAAACATTAGTATATCATATCATCAAAAAAATCTCAAGATTATTGCTAAATCTTTCTATTTATCATATCTTGTATAGTAAAAAGATAAAACAAATATTAGAATTTGCAATGAATAAATAACTAGCCTTTCAGTTAATCCCATTATATTAAGCTTCATTAACATGGAAATTGGGTTCATCGTACCACATAACGTTATTATTATTGCCATTTTTAAAATAAACTTGCTTATTTTTCACTTTTATATGACAACATAGATGATATAAATATGGTTAGACATATTATACTTGTAAGTGAAATTACTATGCTCATAAACTTAGCTATTGTAGATACTGGACATATATCTCCATATCCAATTGTAGCAAAGGTAATTACAGTATAGTAAAACAAATCATAATAATTAGGATTATTAGTATAAGCATTTTTAGAGCCATTATTTATAAAACATACTCCTAAGTACAGACTAATAATTACCATAACTAATAAAATTACTGCTACTAATTCAAAATTGCTACTTTCCCCTTTGGAATTGCTATTTCTTTTTATCTCTATTAGTTCAGGACTTTTAATTACACTTATTAACACTTTTAAATTTAAAATATAGCTTATGCTTACTCCCATTAGACCTAATATGTATATTTGAGAAAATTGCTCGGGAAATAATATTAATATTGTCGTATACATACTAATTATGAAGAAACTTATTATTAAATCTGTTTTAGTATTTTTATCTTCAATTCTATATAAGTATTTATAAATCATTCTGTTTGAATACATAAAATATCCTACTACAATATACGTAAATATAAACATTATCAAATATGTAAATATCTTCACTGCAACTATATAATCTTCACTTACATATTTATATAATTCTTCAAACAAACCTCTAGCTATTGCAAAAACTATAAACATTTGTGATAGAATAAAAACTGTCCATTGCCATGTTTTTAAATGTGATTTTTTACCTTTAAAAATATCTGCATATTGTTTATTTATATTGCTAAATAAACTTTTTACTCTTAAGCCTCTATATTTTTCTATTCTTTTATATGAGATCATAACAAATGCAAGTATAGTAACTACAAGAAATAATATTCTTATCATTTTAGACACCTAATTCTTTTTTATTATCATTATTCCCTTTATTAAATTATATTACAAAATCAATCTTATTTATTATTGTCACCAAAACTTTTATACTTCATATATTGTTAATACAGAGTTAAATGTAAGGGGGGTATCTATGTTTTCTTCATTAAATTTTCTATCCTCAATAGATGCTATTTTACTTGTAGTTGCTCTATCTATGGATGCTTTTGTAGCCAGTTTTGCTTATGGTACAAGTAAAATAAAAATACCCTTTAAATCAGCTATAATTATCAATGTTGTCTGCTCAGTCATTTTAGGAATAGCCTTATTTACTGGCAATATTATAAGCAATTTTATACCATCTATTTTTACAACAAGTATTTGTTTTACTATGCTACTAATGTTAGGCTTGGCTAAATTATTTAATAGTACATTAAAAGCTTTGATAGGTCCAACTGGCTCTTTATCTCGCAATTACCAATTTGAACTATCTGATTTTAGATTTTTTCTAAAAGTTTGTATAGATAATACAGCTGCTGATGCTGACCATTCTCTAGAGCTTTCTCCTAAAGAATCTCTATCCCTGGCTATAGCTCTATCTTTAGATGGGATAGCTGCTGGATTTGGAACAGGTTTAGTTTCTGCAAATCTTGCTGAGATAATTATTTTTTCACTTATTGTAAACATGATTGCCATCTTAGCTGGATGTTTTATTGGAAATAAAGTAGCCGAGAAAACAGATCTTAATCTTTCTTGGTTAAGTGGTGCAACACTAATAGTATTAGCTTTTTTAAAACTTAAATAAAGTTATAAATAAGAAAAGATGTATCAACTTATATATTGATACATCTTTTAATGTAGAAATCTTTATGCCACCTGTTTATATTTTTGCTTATCTTTTTTATTTTTATTGTATCTGCAATCATGATCACAATTACCACATCTTAAAGTTTTATTAGAGATTGGTGAAAATCTTTCTGGATGTTTTAAATTCAGATACTCCCATTGAATAAATAAAAATATTCCCACTGCAACTAAACTATAAGTCCAAAAACTTCTTATAAAAATCAGTGGTGTTAAATACATTATATGTCCCCAGTTATAAATCCTACATTCATTACAACATTTATTTCTTACAATAATTTTATGAAAAGGACACCATACATTCACACAGAACATATCGCTCCAATAATAAAACACAAATAATAAATACATATAAACTGGACTTAAGTCCAGTTTGAAATATATATATGCTAATGCTCCATTTAACAATGTCCAAAAAACTAAAGCTCTTACTGCTCTTAGGTGATTTTTCTTTGTATAATCTTTTAATTTTTCTTCTTTATATTTATCATCACCATCATAATGTCTATCAAATAATTTTCCACTATAAGAATAATTATTTAATGATGGTATTAATACTAAAATCATTTCGTACATTAAGTACATCCAAAATAAATTATAAACTTTAATCTCTCCTATTAACTTAAATCCCATAAATTCATTTAAAACTTTAGGGTTTATAAATGTTAAAATTGCTGGCACAACTAAAATAATACTTCTTATTATTAATTTAGTTTTACTTTTTTTGCCCATGTTACTATCCTTTCCTTATTAAATAGGAGATTATTTTTCTACTAAATTTTCTGCTTTAGGAAATATTATGCTTATCTTAGTTCCCACATTTACTTCTGATTGAATTTCTAATCCCAAGCCAAGTTTGTTACATAGTTTTTTACATAAATAAAGTCCGATTCCCGTACTTTTTCCAAACTTTCGTCCATTTTCTCCCGTAAATCCTTTTTCAAAAACTCTATCTAAATCTCTTTCAATTATACCAACACCTTCGTCTTCTATTGTTAACACAACGCTATTTGATATTTCTTTTGACTCAATTTTTATTTTATAATCTTTTCCCTTAGAATACTTTATAGAATTTATTAGAATTTGATTTATTATAAATTCAATCCATTTACTATCACTATAAACAACTTCATTTAATTCACCTAATTGAAGTCTTATTCTTTTACTTATAAAATCTCTTTGATTTTTTTAATAACATTAGTATTTTTATATATTTTCAACAATTAATATATTTTTCATCTATTAGTACTCCTAAGTTCTTTTTGAGTTGAGTTAATTTATATTATATACATAATTAAATATTTCAAATATTGATATAGATTTCATTATCCTTACATTTTTGTAATATAGGCATCTTTCCTATTTAGTTAAGTAGAATATAGAAATTTATTCAAATTCATGCTTAATTATTGTATAATTTACATATATTCCCAAAAATGTAAATTTATATAACACGGAGAGATAGAATATGATTAAAAAAGATAAATCTTTTATGGCTATATCATTAGGTATTGCAATATCATCACAAAATATGATGATTGTATCAGGTGAAGAGTCACTTAATCCAGATCCAAATAATGATATACCCATCTTGTCTGATGATGACTTTGAAATTAAAGTAAATACAGACAATAACTTAGAAAAAACAATTACTTTAGATGAGTATCAGCCAGATCCGGAAGAGAATAAAACTTATAGTATGGGAGGACATTCATCTAAAACATATACAATTAGCTCTGACGTTTCTGATTTTAAGGTTATAAAGCTATCTAATCCTAATGCAATAGGTAGTGGTAATGTAATATCTGATAATTTAAATGTAAGAAGCGGACCATCTACTTCAAATGAAATAATTGGTTCATTTAAAATTAATGACACTGTTGAGATTTTAGGTAAAAGTAATGACTGGTATAAAGTTGATTATAAAGGTAAACAAGGATATGTATCATCATCTTATTTAAGATTAAATCCAATAGAAAAAGGTATAGATGTAAGTAAGTGGAATGGAAATATAGATTGGAAAAGCGTGAAAAATTCTGGTATTGATTATGTAATAATAAGGGCTGGATATGGTTCATCTACTGTGGATCCACAATTTAAAAATTATGTTGAAGGAGCTAAAAATGCTGGTCTTAAAATAGGTGTGTATTGGTTTAGTTATGCAACTAATGCTGCAAATGCAAAAATAGAAGCACAAAAATGCTTAGATACTCTAGCACCATATAAAAATAGCATTACATACCCAGTATTCTTTGACTTTGAATATGAAAGTGTTAATTATGCTAATAAAAATGGTGTAACTGTAACAAAGAACCTAGCAACACAAATGGCTAATGAGTTTCTTAATACAATTAAATCTCAAGGTTATACTACTGGTATATATACTAATAAAGATTTTAGTAATACTTATTTTAGCTCAGACCTTCTATATTCTAATAATTTATGGGTGGCTCAATATAGTTCAACTAATACCTTTAACAAACCATATAATATGTGGCAGTATTCAGAAACAGGTAGAGTTCCTGGTATAAGCGGTAATGTTGATTTAAATTATACTTGCTTAAAAATGAATAATAGTAATTCAACAAACAACGATAACACTACTAACACACCATCTACTTCCTCAGAGAAAGGTGTGACTACTGATAATCTTAACTTTAGGAAAGAAGCTTCTACTTCTTCTAGTATTATTACTACTATTCCTAAAAATACTACTATTGAGATTATTGATAAATCCATATCTGGTTGGTATAAAGTTAAATACCAAAACAACACTGGATATGTTTCTAGCAAGTATGTAAAACTTAATAGCGATGATAGTAGTGCTAATACACCTTCCACTTCAATAGAAAAAGGTGTAACTACTGGTAACTTAAACTTTAGAAAAGAACCTTCTATTTCTTCTAGTATTATTTCTACTATTCCTAGAAACACTACTATAGAAATTATTGATAAATCTACATCTGGTTGGTATAAAGTTAAATATCAAAACAACACTGGATATGTTTCTAGCAAATATATTCAACTTAATAGTAACAATAACACTACTAATACACCATCTACTTCAACAGAAAAAGGTGTGACTACTGACAATCTTAACTTTAGAAAAAGTGCCTCTACTTCTTCTAGTATTATTGCTACTATTCCTAAAAATACTACTATTGAAATTATTGATAAATCTACATCTGGTTGGTATAAAGTTAAATACAAAAACAGCACAGGATATGTTTCTAGTCAATATGTAAAACTTAGTAACAATGATAATAGTACTAATACACCGTCTACTTCTACACAAAAAGGTGTAACTACTGCCAATCTTAATTTTAGAAAAAGTGCTTCTACTTCTTCTTTAATTATAAGTACTATTCCTAAAAATACTACTATTGAGATTGTAGAGAAGCTACCATCTGGTTGGTATAAAGTTAAATACAAAGGTTCTACTGGATACGTTGTTGGAAGCTATGTAAAAATATAAAATAAAACCCTATATGGTGTATACGAAAAATCGTATTCACCTCTATAGGGTTCTTTTTAACTCATTTTTAAGTTCCACAATAAGTTCTATATGGTAAGTCTGAAGGTTCAGCAAGTTCTGTATATTTATCCATTTCTTTTTTATACTCATAAGGATTTTTTAATACAGAAAGTAAATTTTCCATTACAGTTAAATTACCTTCATCAGCTGCTTTCAAAGCTTCTTCTACTCTATGATTTCTAGGAATCACTATTGGATTAGATTTTTTCATTAGTTCATAAGCTTCGTCTAAAGTTTTTCCAACTGACTCTTCCTGTCTTTCCAATCTTTCTTGCCAGTTTTTATGCCATGTAGTAAATTCAGCAGAAAGAAACATTCTTCTATTCATATTTTTTCTATAAGTTAAAGAGACAAAAGTATTAGTGAAATCTTCTTTATATTTTTCCATCATACTTAGCAGATCTTCAATTAAAGCTTTATCAATTAATTCTTCATCAAAAATTCCCAGCTTCTTTCTCATTTGTGAAAACCAATTTTTAAAGTATAAATCAGAAAACTTAAGTATTTCTTCTTGTGCCAAATCAACAGCTATATCAACATCTTCATTTATCAATGGAAGTATAGCTTCTGCAAATCTACAAATATTCCAAGATGCCATATTGGGCTGATTTTTATAAGCATATCTACCATGAACATCTATGGAACTAAATACAGTGTCTGGACTATAAGTATCCATAAATGCACATGGTCCATAATCTATAGTTTCACCACTAATAGTCATATTATCTGTATTCATCACCCCATGTATAAATCCAACACACATCCATTTGGCAACTAAACTGGCATGAGCTTTTATAACTTCTCTTAGTAAACTTAAATATTTATTTTCTTCATTTTTTATATACGGATAATGCCTATCGATGGCATAATCAGCTAGCTTCTTAACTTCTTCTTTTCCTAAGAAATTGGCAGCATATTCAAAAGTTCCAAATCTTAGATGACTTGAAGCAATTCTCGTAAGTATAGCACCTTGTTTCACATATTCTCTATAAACTTTTTCACCTGTCTTTAAAACTGCCAAACTTCTAGTTGTTGGTATGGATAAATTATACATAGCTTCACTTATAATATATTCACGAAGCATTGGTCCAAGAACTGCCCTTCCATCTCCTCCACGGGAATAAGGAGTCCTGCCAGAACCTTTTAGTTGAATATCAAATTTATCACTTTCTTTTTTAGTTATATCAATAGGTTTACTTACCTTTTGTTCACCAATTAGCACTGCTCTACCATCACCAAGCATGGTAAAATGACCAAATTGATGACCACAATAAGCCTGAGCAATATACTCTCCACCTTCAACCTTTTTATTTCCTGCTAAAATTTCTAAATTTTCTTCACTTTTTAAACAATCAGCATCTATCTCTAAAAACTTTGCTAAATCTTCATTAAAAATAACTAGTTCTGGTTTTTTCACAGGATTTAAGTTTATTTCACTATAAAATGATTCTGGTAAATCAATATAAGTATTTTCAAAATTAAAGCATGATTTATTTATCTTTTTATCTTGGGTCACGACTTCACCTCTTTTGATTTATATATACCCTAACTAAAACACTGCCTATCATTAGATTGTGTAAATACTTCTAAATTATTTGAATTAAGTTGTGGAAGTTATTATATATATTGGATGAAGCTCACTATATATGTCTGCTATTATTTTTTCCACGGTCTTTTGTTATCTAACCAACCTTTTTCTAGCCAATATTGATTATCTTTCGTACCAGATCCCCTGTCTTTTTTCTGAGCCATTCTCATAAGATAAAATACTACTTTGCAGCGTAAAGATACTCTTTCCTTATCATAATTATTTTTTATTTTCTTAGCTAACTTAATCATATCATTTTCAATTTTTTCTCTTCTTTCATCATTAACATCTGACCATGACATAGCTAAACTTCTTAATTTATAAATCCTTATATCAGAAATTCCCCAATAAAATAAACTGTCCTTGATATCTTTCGCTGCCTGTCTCATTCCATTTCCTGCTCCTGATGAAATTATCACAGCTTTTTTAAAATACATTTCTTCCCTTGGTCTATGTACTACGAACCATGTAAAATAATGATCTAGTAATGCTTTCATAGCTCCTGTTGTTCTCAAACAATAAACCGGCGTTGTAAATATAAGCAAATCAGATTTTAAAATTGACTCTGTAATAGGTTTCATATATTTATAATGAGGACAATACTCTTTTCCTTTAATTAAACATGTATAGCACCCTATACAAAACTCTGGCATATCTTTTGGAAGAAAAAATTCACTTATATTATTATCTGTAGTTAATTTTTCAACTAAACTTCTTGATACATGATAGCTACAACCTTTATGATTTTGACCATGAATAATTGTAATTTTCATAAAACTCTCCCCCCTCTTTACATATATAAAAACACTTATATATACAATAATTATATTGTATTTTTAATAAACAGACATTTATATATCAAAAAAGACTTACCCTTTTACTTAATCATAATCATTGAAAATTTTGTTCAATAATTTGATTTTAGTAAACTTAGGTAAGTCTTTTTATATATTTAACAAGCACTACAATATCTTCTGTTATGATATTTATTATCCTTTGTCTTATTCTTTTTTGACTCTAATATTTCCTCTAAAATTTTTTTATATTTACTATCATTAGTAACTCTTATATGACTTTCTATTAAATAAATATTATTAGTTTTTGGTCTCTTTTTTCGTATGATATTATCAATAATTGTTTTTGACATTTCAAAACTTTGAATATGAGTATGACCATTTTCAAAATTTTTTTTAGTATTATATACTATATAGCCTTTTTTTACTCTTAGTATGATATACTCCTTTCTTTCATAAATTTTTTCTGCTCCCGCTGACTTACTAAACTTATCTAGGTCTTCAACTTTCCTATTTTTAACTTCATCTTTAATAGAATCCATAACTGTAAGCATAAGAACAACACTCCAATTTATTTATAAATTTTGAAATATCTTACTATAATTGTATACGAAAATTCTATATTATGTGTTATTTGAACTTTAAATTATATTTTTTAAGACAAAAAAGAGAGGACTTTATCCTCCCTTTATCAAAATTATTAATCTTCTTTTAAATCTTCTTCCAAATGACTGTCTTCTAACTTAGCTACTAAACTGAAATCTATTTCTCTAAAGTCCACATTCACATTATCGACTTTGATTCTTACAGTATCACCTATTTTGAAAGTTTTATGAGTTCTTTCACCCATAATTGTGTAAGTTTCTTGGTTGTAAATATAGTAATCATCTCTCATATTAGCAAGTCTTATAAGGCCTTCCACAGTGTTTTCCAGTTCAACAAACATACCAAATGAAGTTACACTTGATACAACACCATCAAATTCCTGTCCTACTTTATCAGCCATATAACAAGCTTTGTAGAAATCATGTACATCTCTTTCTGCAAGTTCTGCAGCTCTTTCTCTTTCTGATGATTGAGTAGATGCATATTCTACTATGTGAGCTAATTGTTGTTGTCTCTTAGAGTTTATTTTATTATTAAGTTGCTCTTTGATTATTCTATGAATTTGTAAGTCTGGATATCTTCTTATTGGCGAAGTAAAGTGACAATAGTATTTTGCCGCTAATCCAAAGTGACCTATACACTCAGGTGAATATTTAGCTTGTTTCATAGAACGAAGAGCTATTGTACTTATAGATTCTTCTTCTTTAGTACCTTTTATTTTTTCCACTATATTTTGTATTTCTTTTGGATGAATATTTTCTAAATCACCTTTTATTGTGTATCCAAATGTGGCTATGAATTTCTTTAAATCTTCCATTTTTTCTGCCGATGGAGTCTCATGTATTCTATAAACAAAAGGTAATTGTAACCAATAGAAATGTTCTGCTATAGTTTCATTACTTACAAGCATGAACTCTTCTATCATTTTATTTGATATTCTTCTTTCGTAGTGTTTAATATCTACAACTTCACCATTGCCATTTAATATGATCTTAGCTTCTGGGAAGTCAAAATCTATTGCTCCTCTTTTTTGTCTTCTCTTCATTAATATTCTAGCTAATTTCTCAGCTTTTACAAAGTCATCCACCATATGAGCGAAAGTTTGTTTTAATTTTTCATCATCTTTTTCTAAGATATCAGATACTTCTGTATAAGTCATTCTGGCTTTTGAGTTAATTACACTTTCACAAATATCGTATTTTACAACTTTACCATTTGCATCAATTTCCATAAAACAAGATAATGTCAGCTTATCTTCAAATGGGTTTAGAGAACAAACACCATTTGATAATTGTTTTGGTAACATCGGTATTACTTTATCTACTAAATAAACAGAAGTAGCTCTTTTTAAAGCTTCTTTATCTAATTTACTTTTTTCTTTTACATAATGAGTAACATCAGCAATATGTACCCCTAGTTTATAGTTACCATTTGGTAATTCTTCTATAGATATGGCATCATCTAAATCCTTAGCATCTTCACCATCTATTGTGAAAATATTAAGATCTCTTAAATCAACTCTTCTTGCTATTTCCTCTTCTAAATCTTGTTCTGCCACTTTATTAGCTTCGTCTATAACTTTTTTAGGGAACTCTTCTGGAAGTCCATGAGCTCTTATTATAGAGTCTATCTCTACTCCACGTTCACCTTTTTTTCCTAACACTTCTATTATTTTACCTTCTGGCTTTCTATTTTCCTGTGGCCATAGAGTAATTTCACAAACTACTTTGTCGTCATTTTTAGCTCCAGAGAAAAATCTCTTTGGAATAAATATATCTTGATTAAATTTCTTGTCATCAGGCACAACAAATCCAAAGCTTTTATTTTCTTGAAATAAACCAACAACTCTAGTTACTTCTCTTTTTATTATTTTAATAACTTTACCTTCTGCTCTTCTATCTTCTGTGGCAGGGGTTACAATTTCTGCCATAACTCTGTCATTATGAAGAGCACCGTTTATATCCTCTTTTGGAATAAATAAATCTTGTGTATATTCTTCATCAGACTCAACAAATCCATAACCTTTTCTATGAGATACAAATTTTCCAACAAATAATCCCATTTGATTAGGAGACATAATTCTTCCCTTTTTAGTTCTAAATATATACCCGTCCTCTTCTAATTCATCTAAAAAATTATAAAACATTGCCATTTCAGCTGGATGTATATTAAAAATTAGTGCTAATTCTTCTTTTTTAAGAGGATTATAATGTTTATCATTAATTAGCCCTAATAGTGACTTTCTTATTTCTTCTGTCATATGACACCTCCTATTGTTATTATTATATCCATATTCATTAAGTTTCTATTACTATTTCCCAATTTAACTTAGTATGTTCTTTATATTTATAATAATTTTATAAATAATTCCCATTCTAATTTTAACTAATATTTTCTATTTTGTCTAATTTATGTAATATTTGCATTAGGACTACATATTATCTATAATTCTAGTATCATTAAAAAAAGGGGTGAGACTATGAATAATTTGATTTTATCCTTCAATGTGGTTGCACCATTATGTTTAATTATGGCATTAGGCTATTTTCTAAAATATATTAAAATGTTTGATGAAAATACCTTAGATGTTATGAATAATGTTGCTTTTAAAGTATTTTTACCAATTCTATTGTTTTATAATATTTATACTACTGATTTAGGAAATGTAGTTAATCCTAAATTGATGGTTTTTGCCTGTCTTTCAGTTATTATTTTATTTGTTATATTAATTTTGTTTATACCTGTTATTGAAAAAGATGATTCCAGAAGAGGTGTTATGATTCAAGGAATTTTTCGTAGCAACTTTGTTTTATTTGGAATTCCCGTTGCCACATCCATAGTTGGAGAAGGAAATGTTGGTACTACAGCTTTACTCATTGGTGTTGTTGTACCCACTTTCAATGTTCTAGCTGTTATTTGTTTAGAGACTTTTCGAGGTGGTAAAATCACTCTTAAAAAAATTGCTCATGGAATAATTATAAATCCTCTTATAATAGGAGCCTTTTTAGGATTAATGAGCTTAATTTTAAATATAAAATTACCTATTTTTTTAGAAACTAGTATCAAAGATATTGCAAAGATAGCCACACCTCTATCTTTAATACTGCTTGGAGCTTCTTTTTCATTTTCTAATATAAAAAAATACTTAAAAGAAACTTTAATCGTAGTGCTTGGAAAGCTAATTTTAGTCCCTTTAGTATTTCTTAGTATTGCTTATTATATTGGTTTTAGGAATATAGCATTATTATCTCTTATGGCTATGTTTGCTGCACCTACTGCCATATCAAGTTTTCAAATGGCTAAACAAATGGACGGTGATTATGATTTAGCAGGTCAAATAGTTGTATTTACTTCTGCTTTTTCCATAATAACAGTCTTTGGATGGATATTTATATTAAAACAATTATCTCTTATATAAAAATAAAATCTATAAATTAAAAAGCTGATAAACTTTAAATTTATCAGCTTTTTTATCTATCTCAAAATACAATGGGCAATAAGTCTATCAAATTCTCTCACATCAATTCCCTTTCTCAAGGAAATTTTAATATGACCTGCTCTAGTCCAAAGCTCCACTTCTGCACTTAAATCAAATAGTAGTCCTGTAGTTTCCGTTGACCACATATTTATTGATGAATATGGTATAGAATAAATCTCAACCTTCTTACCCGTTAATCCTTGTACATCTCTTATTATTATTCTTTTGTCAGTAAATGTAGCACTGTCCCTTACTGTTCTATATGCTGCTACAGCAACTTCACCTGGTGCCAATATATCAACTATATCTTCTGGTATTTCACATTTTGATATGAATACCCATTCTAATATATTATTTATTCCTTCCATAGTTTTAGCTCCCTTGTTATATTTTTATATCATATTTATATTATAACAAAAAAATGATTACACTTTCGCATAATCATCTCCTTACTTTAAAAATTAAATTTAACCTTTAAATTTTGAATATTAAATTTGGCCATTCATTTAATATTATTTGTTAGCAACTAATAATGCTATTGCATTTATGAAAAATAGTACTGATACTATTTTAGTTGATTTTAAAAGAAAAGCTTGTTTTCCTCTTGGTTTAAAGTAAGCTTGTGTAGAAGCATCATCTGCACCACTAAAATCTGAGCTAAAGTTCCCTTTGCCTTCTTGTGGCATGATAGCTAATATCATGAATAACGCTAATACAAGTTGTACCCCCATTAATACATTATTTAACATAGGTAACCTCCTATTTATGATATTAATACATATTCAACCTTTAGTTTATCATAGTATTGCTTAATTTACAACGAATTGGCTAAATATTTTAAATACTCTTCATAACCTTCTGATTTCATATTTTCCTTTGGAATAAATCTAAGAGATGCAGAATTAATACAAAATCTTAACCCTCCAAGCTCTTTCGGTCCATCATCAAATACATGCCCCATATGAGCTCCACTTTTGTTGCCTTTCACTTCTACTCTTTCCATATTATGAGAATAGTCTTCATAAAAGCTTAGAACTCCCTTTTTTACTGGTCTTGCAAAACTAGGCCATCCACATCCTGAGTCAAACTTATCCTTAGAAGTAAATAACACTTCACCACTTACTATATCCACATAAATTCCTTCTTCAAAATTATCGTAGTATTCATTTTGAAAAGGTGGTTCTGTGGCAGAATTTTGTGTTACCTCATATTGTAGAGGTGTAAGATTTTTCTTAGCCCAAACTTTTCTTATATGTTTTGCTCTTCCCGATCCTTCAAAGTATCTATTATAATGAACTGGATTTTTCTTATAGTAATATTGATGATATTCCTCCGCTTCATAGAAAGCTTCTGCTTTTTTTATTTCAGTTACTATAGGTTTATTATATAGTCCACTTTTTTCTAATTCTGCTTTAGACTTTTCAGCTTCTTCTTTTTGATTTTCATCATGATAAAAAATTACTGTCTTATAATGATGTCCCAAATCAGCAAACTGTCCGCCCTCTTGAGTAGGATCAATTACACTCCAATATATATCAAGTAATTCTTTATAACTTATAATTTCATCATCAAAGGTAATTTGTATTGCTTCAATATGGCCCGTTAAGTCAGTACATACTTCTTCATATGTGGGATTTTCAGTGTATCCGCCAGTGTAACCTGAAATTACTTTTTCCACACCTTTATACTCATCGAAAGGCTTTACCATACACCAAAAACATCCACCTGCAAATGTAGCTAATTTTTTCATTGAATTTCCCCCTTTCTAATTTCCTATATTATTTTTATTCCCTAAAAAATCTAATATAATCTAGGTTTGTATGTTTTAATATAGTAATTCTTCTAAGAAATAGATAGTTAAATTCAACTTATTCTTAAAGTTCTTTTATTATAGTATTGTATACATCTTGATAGGACATATCGTATTTTTTACATATTTCTATAATACTGTCATATTCAGGATAAACACGTTTGTAGCTACTTAAATCACATATTTTTACTTGAACTTCACCAAGAGAAGTGTTTACTGTTTTAATTTCTCTTTTCAAAATACTACGCTCCATTTTTATTTTTCGTATTCCTATGGTTGTTGTTTCTTTAAATATAATTTCTTCTAATTTCTCTATATCTTCTTCCTTACAAATTACATTTAGTTGATATGCAGGACGATTTTTCTTCATAAATACAGGAGTATAATGAACATCTCTAGCTCCTGAATTAAATAAAGACTCCATAACATATCCTAATGACTCACCTGTGCAATCATCCACATTGCTTTCTAATTTATAAATAAAATCACTTTCTTTATTTTCTTCTTTTATAATCATGGCACGTAAGATGCTCGGTCTTTCATAATTTCTTTTACCGGCTCCTATCCCCACCTTCTCAATAGAAAACTCTGATGGAAGTTTATCATCTGTTTTAATTGCTGCCACAATAGCTGCTCCAGTAGGTGTTACAAACTCTCCTTGATTATTAGTAATATGTAATTTAATTTTGTGGTCAGTTATAATATTAGATACTGCTGGAACTGGTACTGGTATCATTCCATGTTGACAACGAACAAACCCAGTTCCTTCATATAAAACAGGTACAATTACCTCTTCTATTCCTAAATTATCCAAACATATAGCAACAGCGATTATATCTACTATAGAATCTACTGCTCCAACTTCGTGGAAATGAACTTCATTGATATCTACTCCATGGGCTTTAGCTTCTGCAACACCTAAAATATTAAATATTTTTATAGCTATATCTTTTGCATTTTTTGTTATATCTGATTTTTCTATAATTGTAATGATATCTGATAAGCTGCGATGTTCATGGTGATGACTATGAATATAATCGTGTTTATGTTCATGACCATGAGTATGGTCCCCATGAAGATAATCCATATCATGGTCGTGATTTTCATATTTTTCATCTAAAATAACATGAAAATCACAAGCATCTAATCCAGATTTTGATACTCTACTTATTTTTATTTGAAATCCATCTACTAATAAGCTATTAAGCCCTTTCTTTAGTACTTTTTCATCCGCCCCTAAATCTAACAAAGACGCCACCATCATATCTCCACTAATTCCAGAGTAACATTCTAAATACAATTTTTTACTCATGTCTTTCCCCCAGTCTATTTATTTGTGTTGCCATATATCCTGCACCATAACCATTATCAATATTAACTACTGCAATTCCATTTGCACAAGAATTAATCATAGTAAGTAGAGCTGACAAGCCGTTTAAATTTGCTCCATAACCTACAGATGTAGGAACTGCTATGACTGGTTTATCTACAAGACCTCCAATTACACTAGCTAAAGCTCCTTCCATTCCTGCCACAGCTACAATACAATTGGCACTTTGGATTAAATCAAGCCTAGATAATAATCTATGTATTCCACTTACTCCCACATCATAAATTCTCTCTACATTCGTTCCAAAATACTCTGCTGTTTGAGCTGCCTCTTCGGCCACAGGTATATCTGCTGTTCCTGCTGTGCAGACTACTATTTTTCCTATACGCTTTTTATTTTCCTTTTCGATTTTTATAATCTTAGATATTGGGTCATATTTTACTTTTGGAAAATGTTTATGTATTAATTCATATTGATGCTTTGACGCTCTAGTTCCAAATACTTCTCCCTCAACTTCATAAAGTCTTTTGAATATATTAAGTAAATGTTCATCAGACTTTCCACTACAAAAAATAACTTCTGCAAATCCAGATCTCACTTTTCTATGAGTATCTAACTTTGCATATCCCATTTCTTCAAAGGGCTCCCTACGAAAGTAGTTCTCTGCCTCTTCAATAGATATTTCTCCATTTTTTACTTTTTCTAGTATTTCATATACTCCCATAAGCTCCCCCTTAACTTATTAAATTCACCTAAGTTTTACTATACTTGTTGTTCAAATGTTTTAGCAACATCTTTTAAAAATTTTGTAATTTTTATATGTTGTGGACAGCTGTCTTCACATTGTTTGCATTCTATACAATCAGATGCCTTACCATAATTCTTAATATAATTTGTATAATATACATCTTGTACTGAAAATCCTTTGTTCATTGATTGGTGTTTATTATTATATAAACCAAAATATTTTGGTATAGGAATATTTTGTGGACATCCTTCCACACAATATTCACATGAGGTACAAGGTACAACAATTGATTCATTTATAATATCCACTGCCTTATTTACAATATCATATTCTTCCTGATTAAAAGGCTTAAATTCTTGCATATAGCTAGTATTATCCTCCAATTGTTCCATAGAAGACATTCCACTTAATACCATCATAACATTTTTATTGCTTGCTGCAAATCTAATTGCCCAAGATGGTATAGACATTGTAGGATCATATTCTGTGAATATTTCTTCAACTTTTTTAGGTACTCTTGCTAAAGTTCCACCTTTTACTGGCTCCATAACAATTACTGGTTTATTATGCTTTGTAGCCACTTCATAACATTTACCTGATTCTATACTTTCATTATTCCAATCTAAGTAGTTTAACTGTATTTGAACAAAATCTACTTCTGGGTGAGATATTAGTATTTCATCTAATAACTCTGCACTATCATGAAATGAAAATCCTATATTTTTTATTTTGCCTTCTTCTTTCTTTTTGGCAATAAAAGAAAAAGCATCAAATTTTTTAGCCAATTCATAGTGATTTACATTTAAATTATGCAGTAAGTAGTAGTCAAAATAATCTACACCAGTTTTTTGTAACTGTTCATTGAATATTCTTTCTAAATCTTCTTCTTTTTTTAAAAACATAATAGGCATTTTTGTAGCTATTGTAAAAGAATTTCTGTCATGACGTTTTACAACACATTCTTTTATAGCTTCTTCACTTTTAAAGTTATGGTACATATAAGCTGTATCAAAATAAGTAAACCCTTTATCTATGAAGGTATCCACCATTTTTTTCACTTGTTCAAAATCTATGCTAGTTGGGTCCTCTTGATTCTTAATTGGTAATCTCATAAATCCAAATCCTAATCTTTTTGTTTCCACTCTTACTCCCCCTTATTTTTCGTATCTAACTAAATAATAATCCTTGGAGTTAACTCCAAGTCAAGCTATTTTTCATATAAAATCATAATTTAAAATTTATAATATTGCTTTAATATATGAATTTAAATTATCTGTTTTGCTACAATATAAGTAAGAGATAAAAACACTGCTTCGGTTGGTAGTCCGAGCCTATTGAAAAATAGAAGTAACCTGCCCTCCTGGGGTTGTCCCTTCTCTTGTAATAAATTAAACAGGAGGAATAAATTATGGACAAAGTTAGCGGAAGTTTTACCCTATTATTTGAGAACCCTTTTTGGATAGGTGTATTTGAAAGTGAATGTGGAAAAAACTACGAAGTAGTAAAAATAGTATTTGGTCCAGAACCTACAGAATCTCAGCTATATGAATTTATTATTAAAAACTATTTTTCTCTTCCCTTTTGTAAATCACTCTTAGAAAAATCCTCAAATCAAAAGGAAATGGGATATAAAAGAATGCAGAGAAAAATAAAGAAGGAACAATCTAAAGAAACTATAGGTACCAAGGCTCAAAACGCTATCAAGCTACAACATGAGTCCAATAAGACAGAAAAGAAAAAACAAGCTAAATTGAAAAAAGAGCAAAAAGAAGAATTAAAATTTAGTTTAAGACAAAAGAAGAAAAAGGAAAAGCATAAAGGTCATTAATTATTTCTTATCATCAAAAAAGAACCTTATTTTATAAAGATAAGGTTCTTTTTCTTTTTAATTTAAGGTTAAAATTATTTTGTTTTTAAGGATTTATTTTATATTATTTATAATATTTTTTAATTAAACTGTTTCTACTTTTATTAAGTTAGTAGTTCCACCTGCACCTGCAGTTATAACTACTAAATCATTTGTATTTAAGTAGTTAGCAGCTTTAGCAGCTTCTATAGAACTTTCTATTATTTGATCTGTATTTTGACAATTTTCTGTCATAACTGGATGTACTCCCCAAGTTAAAGATAATTGTCTTCTAACACCTTCGTTATTAGTTGTAGCTACTATTGGACAATCAGGTCTAAATTTAGATACCATTCTCGCTGTATGACCTGAAGCAGTTGCACTTAATATAGCTCTTGCTTCTAAATCTCTAGCAGTTGCACAAGTAGCATAACTTATAGCATCAGTAACATTATTAGATCTATTTACTTGACCTTTTTTATTTCTAATTGTTTCTTCTGCTCTTTTAGCTATTGTAGCCATAGTTTTAACTGCCTCTACTGGATATTTACCTGCAGCAGTTTCTCCAGATAACATTATTGCATCTGTTCCATCATATATAGCATTTGCAACGTCTGTAACTTCTGCTCTTGTTGGTCTTGGATTTCTAATCATAGAGTCAAGCATCTGAGTAGCAGTTATAACTGGTTTTCCAGCTTCGTTACATTTTTTTATCATTAATTTTTGAACAACTGGTATCTCTTCTGTTGGTATTTCAACACCAAGGTCTCCCCTAGCTACCATTATTCCATCAGATACTTCTATTATTTCATCTAAATTATCTACACCTTCTTGGTTTTCTATTTTAGATATTATTTTTATATGAGTAGCATTGTTTTCTTCTAATATTTCTCTTATAGCTAATACATCAGAAACTTTTCTTACGAAAGATGCAGCTATAAAGTCTATTCCCTGTTCTATACCAAACTCTATATCGCTTCTATCTTTTTCAGTTATAGCTGGAAGATTTACTTTAACTCCTGGTACGTTAACACCTTTGTGGTTTTTAACTATTCCTGAGTTTTGTACTTCACAAACTATATCATCACCATTTACTTCTTTAACAGTAAGTCCTACTAGACCGTCATCTATTAATATAGTATCTCCTGGTTTTACATCATTTGCTAAACCTTTGTAACTTACTGTACACATTTCTTTATTTCCCATAACATCTTTCATTGTTATAGTAAAAGTTTGTCCTTCTTCTAAAAGAACTTCTGGTGCATCAAATTGTCCAGTTCTTATTTCTGGTCCCTTAGTATCTAAAAGAATCGCTGTAGGCATATTTAATTCTTCTCTTAATTTTTTTACTAAGTCCATTCTTCCCTTATGTTCTTCATGAGAACCATGAGAAAAGTTCATTCTGCATACGTTTAATCCACTTTTTATAAGTTCTCTTAAAACTTCTTCTTTTTCACTAGCTGGTCCTAGTGTACAAACTATTTTAGTTCTTTTGATGTTATTTATCATGACTAGTTCTCCCCCCTATATTTACTCAACACTTTTTATATGTTTTAGTGTATAATAAATAATGTTGTCTAATTTTATTTTTTATTTAAAATTTGCTTCAATTATAATAAACGAAATATCTTTATTGGCCTTTAGATATCTTCGTTAACTATAAAATCCTAGTCAGTAGTCTGGTATTACTACACTGACTAGGATTTTTTACATTAAATTAATCTTCTTTACTCACAAATTATTTTTTTAAATTGTAGAAAGATTTTAATCCACAGTATCTAGCTTGCTCTCCAACCATTTCTTCTATTCTTAATAATTGGTTGTATTTAGCAACTCTATCAGTTCTTGAAGGAGCACCAGTTTTTATTTGTCCAGCATTTACAGCTACAGCTAAATCAGCTATAGTAGTATCTTCAGTTTCTCCAGATCTATGAGATATAACTGCAGTGTATCCAGCTCTCTTAGCCATTTCTATAGCATCTAAAGTTTCAGTTATTGTACCTATTTGGTTAACTTTTATTAATATAGAGTTAGCAACACCAGCTTCTATACCTCTTTCAAGTCTTTCAGTGTTAGTAACGAATAAATCGTCCCCTACTAATTGTATTTTCTTTCCTAATCTTTCAGTAAGAACTTTCCATCCATCCCAGTCTTCTTCGTCAAGACCGTCTTCTATAGTTATTATTGGGAAGTTAGTTGCCCAATCTTCATATAAATCAACCATTTCTTCAGCAGTTAATTTTTTACCTTCGTGTTTTAAATCATAAAGTTTAGTTTCTTTATCGTACATTTCTGTAGCAGCAACGTCTAACCCTAACATAACGTCTTTTCCTGGCTCATATCCAGCTTTTTCTATAGCTTCAACTATTAATTCTAAAGCTTCTCTGTTTGATCCTAAGTTTGGAGCGAATCCACCTTCATCACCTACACCACAAGCAAGTCCTCTTTCTGAAAGAACTTTCTTTAATGAGTGGAATACTTCTGCACCCATTCTTAAACCTTCTTTAAATGTTGGTGCACCAACTGGTAATATCATGAATTCTTGAACGTCAACACTGTTATCAGCATGTTCTCCACCATTTAATATGTTCATCATTGGAACTGGTAATTGTTTAGCGTTAACTCCACCTATGTATTGGAATAATGGTAATCCTAATTCTTCAGCAGATGCTCTAGCAACAGCCATAGAAACTCCAAGTATAGCATTAGCTCCTAATTTACCTTTGTTATGAGTTCCATCTAATTCTATTAATAATGCATCTATTCCTGGTTGATCAGTAGATTCCATTCCTTCTAATTGCTCAGCTATTATGTTATTTACATTATCAACAGCAGTTTGAGTACCTTTTCCTAAGTATCTTGATTTATCTCCATCTCTTAGCTCAACAGCTTCGAAAGCTCCAGTTGAAGCTCCAGATGGAACTATTGCTCTACCTTCTGCACCTGATTCTAAAACTACTTCAACTTCTACAGTTGGGTTTCCTCTTGAGTCTAAGACTTCTCTTGCGTATACTGATTCTATTACTGACATCGTAATTCTCCCTTCAATTTGAATAACTTATTTGCTAACTTATAATTTGAAATTTAAAGTTTGTAATTAAATTTATTATACTTAGATTGATAGGTAAGCGTATAATCTTATATTACATCTCTAAATTTGTTATTATAAATATAATTATTTTCCTAAATTAGCAACCTTTTTATAAATTAAATTAATTTAATATTTATGTAAATTTCTAATATTATAAAAGTTTTATAATATTAGAAATTATCTACTTATTAATGAATGACCAGTCATTTCCTCTGGTTTATCTAAATGCATCATATCAAGTAATGTTGGAGCTATATCTGATAATCTTCCATCATTTAATAATTTAGCATTTTTAAATTCTTCACCTGTTACTATAAATGGAACAGGATTTGTTGAATGTGCTGTTATAACTTTTTTAGTTTCTAAATCTATCATATTTTCAGCATTTCCATGGTCTGCAGTTATTATTGCTGAACCACCTACTGAGTTTAATTTATCTACTAATTTTCCAACACATGTATCAACAGCTTCTACTGCTTTTACTGCCGCTTCCATAACTCCTGTATGACCAACCATATCAGGATTTGCAAAGTTAACTACGATGAAGTCGTATTTATCTTCATCTATTTTAGCTATAACTTTGTCCACTAGCTCTGGAGCTGACATTTCTGGTTGTAAATCATAAGTTGCAACCTTAGGTGATGGTATTAATAATCTATCTTCACCTTCATTTGGCTCTTCTACACCACCATTGAAGAAGAATGTAACATGAGCATATTTTTCTGTCTCAGCAGCTCTAAGTTGTATTTTTCCATTCTTAGCTAAATATTCGCCAAGAGTATTACTTAAAGAAGCTGGTCTGAATGCTATATGAACATTTGGTATTGTTATATCATATTCAGTTAAGCATACGAAGAAACATTTTATTGGAGATTTTTCAAATCCATTAAAATCATCGCATACTATAGCTCTAGTTATTTCTCTAGCTCTATCTGGTCTAAAGTTGAAGAATATAACTGAATCATCTTCAGATATTACACCAACTGGTGCATTATCTTTTGTGATAACTGTTGGTAATACGAATTCATCATTATTACCTTTTTGATAAGAGTTTTCTACAGCCTCACTTGCAGAAGAAGCAGTTTCTCCTTTTCCAAGTACCATAGCATTATAGCAAAGTTCTACTCTTTCCCATCTCTTATCTCTGTCCATTGCATAGTATCTACCGTTTACTGAAGCAAACTCACCACAACCTATTTCAGCCATATAGTTTTCTATATCTTTTACATAGTTTATAGCACTTTGAGGATCTGTATCCCTTCCATCAGTAAATGCATGAACATAAACTTTCTCTACACCTTGTTCTTTAGCCATTTTTATTAGAGCTTTAAGGTGGTCTATATGTGAATGTACTCCACCATCAGATAATAATCCCATGATGTGAAGTGCATGTTTTTTACCATTTTCCATTGCTTGGCTTAAAACTTCATTTGTGAAGAAGTCGCCATCTTCTATTGATTTTGTTATTCTAGTTAAATCTTGATAAACTATTCTTCCTGCACCAATATTTGTGTGACCAACTTCTGAGTTACCCATTTGGCCATTTGGAAGTCCAACATCAAGACCACTAGCATTTATTAATGTATTTGGATATTCACTTACTATTTTGTCTAAGTTAGGAGTTTTAGCAAGAGCTATTGCACTACCATCCTTATCTTGTGTATACCCGTATCCATCCATTATGATTAAAGCTACTGGTTTTTTCATTAAACTATTACTCTCCTTGGTAGTTTACAAGTGATATATAATCAGCTGGTTCTAAAGATGCACCACCAACTAAAGCACCATCTATATCACTTTGTCCCATTATTTCTACAACATTTGAAGGTTTAACACTTCCACCATATTGTATTCTAACTTGATTAGCTAACTCACCATATAAAGAAGCTATCACTTCTCTTATATAAGATATAACATCGTTAGCCTGTTTAGCTGTAGCAGTTTTTCCAGTTCCTATCGCCCATATTGGTTCATAAGCTATAACAACTTTCGAAAGATCCTCTGCTTTAACATTAGCAAGACCTGATATAACTTGAGTTTTAACAACATCTTTAGTTTTATCAGTTTCTCTTTCTTCTAATGTTTCTCCGCAACAAAGTATTGGATCTATTCCAACTTCTAAAGCTTTTAAAACTTTTTTATTACATGTTTCATTTGTTTCATTGAAGTATTGTCTTCTCTCAGAATGCCCTATTATAACATAATCTATACTTAACTCTTTAAGCATAGTAGATGATATTTCCCCGGTGAATGCTCCATTTTCTGCAAAATGCATATTTTGAGCTCCAATTTTTATATTACTCCCTTTTGTAACTTCTTTTAAATCTTTTAATAAGGTAAAAGGAGCACATATTACAACATCTACATCTGCATCGTTTAATTTCCCCTTTATATCATTTACAAATTCAACAGCCTCTGCTATTGTTTTGTTCATTTTCCAATTTCCTGCAATAATAGGTTTTCTCATGGTTATCCCTCCAATTTAAGTTTTTATCTTTCGTCTAAAGCAACTATTCCTGGTAATTCTTTACCTTCTAAAAACTCTAATGAAGCCCCTCCACCAGTTGATACGTGAGTCATTTTATCACCAAATCCTAATTGGTTAACAGCAGCGGCACTATCTCCACCACCTATTACAGTTGTAGCATTTTCTAAGTTAGCCATAGCTTTAGCTATTGCAAGTGTTCCCTGAGCAAATGCTTCAAATTCGAATACACCCATTGGTCCATTCCATACTATAGTTTTAGAGTTGTTTACAACTTCTACAAACTTAGCTTCAGATTTAGGTCCTATATCAAGTCCCATATGACCTGCTGGTATATTTTCATCTTCTGTTATAACAACTTCAGCATCAGCTGCAAATTTAGCAGCTGCTCTTGAGTCAACTGGTAAATAGAAGTTTACACCTTTTGCTTTAGCTTTTTCTAACATTTCTTTCGCATAATCAATTTTATCTTCTTCACATAAAGAAGTTCCTATTTCGTATCCTTGAGCTTTTAAGAATGTGTAAGCCATTCCTCCACCTATTATTATGTTATCTACTTTCTCTAATAATTGGTTTATAACTGCTATCTTATCAGATACTTTAGATCCTCCAAGTATAGCTGTGAAAGGTCTTACAGGATTTGCAACTGCTTCTCCTAAGAATTTTAATTCTTTTTGAATTAAGTATCCGCAAGCTCTCTCTTCTAAAAATTCACCTGCACCAACTGTTGAGCAGTGAGCTCTATGAGCAGTTCCGAATGCATCATTTACAAATATGTCAGCAAGTGAAGCTAATTCTTTAGAGAAGTTTTCCTCATTCTTAGTCTCTTCTTTTCTGTATCTAGTATTTTGTAGTAAAACTACATCTCCATTTTGCATTTTTTCTACAGCATTTTTTACATTTTCCCCAACAACATTGTCATCTGCAGCAAATACGACTTCTTGTCCTAACATCTCAGATAATCTAACAGCTACTGGTTCTAAAGATAACTCTGGTTTTGGTTCTCCTTTTGGTTTACCCATGTGTGAACAAAGTATAACTTTCGCTCCATTTTCTATTAAATATTTTATAGTAGGTAAAGCACCATTTAATCTATTTTCATCAGTTATTTTTCCGTCTTGTAAAGGCACATTAAAGTCACATCTTACTAGAACTTTTTTTCCATTTACATTTATATCTTCAATTGTTTTTTTGTTTAGCATTGACATAATACAATCTCCTTTCAAAATTCCCTTCACTAATGTCATCAACCGTATATATTAGGTTATGTCCTAACCACCATGTAGCTTTATTAATTTAGATATATTAGTTGTCACATTTTGAGAAGTATAATTATATTCCCATTTTCTATTTTACAACTTTTTTTGAAATTTATAAATTACTAATATTTAAAAAAGCCCTGAGCCCGTAGTATAAAACTACAAACCCGGACTTTTTATCTCAACTACTTAGCTAACTTAGCGAAGTATCCTAATGTTCTTATTAATTGAGAAGTGTAAGACATTTCATTGTCATACCAAGAAACAACTTTAACTAATTGTTTTCCATCTACTTCCATAACTCTTGTTTGAGTTGCATCAAATAATGAACCGTAGCTTATTCCTACTATATCAGAAGATACTAAGTATTCTTCAGTATATCCGAATGATTCATTAGAAGCAGCTTTCATAGCAGCATTAACTTCTTCAACAGTTACGTTTTCTTTTAATGTACAAACTAATTCAGTTAAAGAACCAGTTACAACTGGAACTCTTTGAGCAGCTCCATCTAATTTACCTTTTAATTCAGGTATAACTAGTCCTATAGCTTTTGCAGCTCCTGTAGTGTTTGGAACTATATTAGCTGCTGCAGCTCTAGCTCTTCTTAAGTCACCTTTTGGATGAGGACCATCTAAAGTATTTTGGTCATTTGTATATGCATGTATAGTAGTCATAAGACCTTTTTCTATACCGAATTTATCATTTAATGCTTTAGCCATTGGTGCTAAACAGTTAGTTGTACAAGAAGCTCCTGATATAACTGTTTCAGTACCATCTAATATATCTTGGTTTACATTGTAAACTATAGTTTTAACATCTCCACTTGCTGGTGCAGATATAACTACTTTTTTAGCTCCTGCTTCTAAGTGAAGACCAGCTTTTTCTTGAGAAGTGAAGAATCCAGTACATTCTAATACTATATCTACTCCTAATTCTCCCCATGGTAAGTCAGCTGGGTTTCTTTCAGCTGTAACTTTTATTCTTTGTCCATTAACTACAAAAGCTCCTTCTTCAACAGTTATTTCACCGTTGAATCTACCTTGAGCAGAATCATATTTAAATAAATGAGCTAATGTTTTAGCGTCTGTTAAGTCATTTATTGCAACAACTTCAAACTCTTCTCTTTGCTCCATTAATTTTCTTAATGCTAATCTACCTATTCTACCAAATCCATTAATTGCTACTTTAACCATTTGATATACCTCCTACATGGTGTAATTTTCATTATATTATTTACTAGCTAAGCTAGTTGTTTAAACTAATTTAAGTATTTCTTTTGCACTATCTTCATCTGTTATAAGCACAATATTTTTATTTATTCTGGAAATTGGAATAAAAGCTTCAGCCTTTTTTCTCCCCGCAAATACAGCTATGGTCTCCCTTTTGTTTTTTAGAGATTCCATATCAATCCCCACTGTATTTAACTTGAAAACAATTTCCCCTTTTTTATTAAAATAATGTCCAAATGCCTCACTTACAGCGCCTTTGTCCATTATATCCTTAACATCTTTATCTGATAAATTTCTTCTTATTACCATCTCATCAGCTCTACCAACACCAAATACCAATACATTTGAATTTCTAATTAATTCTAAAGTATTTTTTATTTCTGGCTCTTGATTAAGAGTTTTTATTGACTCTTCACAAAGCTGATCTGGTACATTCAATAATTTGTAGTTTGAATGTATATTTTTACTTACTTCAGATACTATATTATTTGACTGTGTCTCCACATCAAGACCTACACTACCTCTTGATGGAACTACCATTACAGAGCTGTATTTTTTATCACTCTTAATGTTTTTAGCAAATTCTAACATAGTGCTTCCGCCAGCTATTGAAATAATATCATCTTCCTTTATTATATTTAGAAAATATTTAGCTGCTTGTTTTCCAATTTCTTTTACCAAGCTATTATTTTTTTCATAACTTCCTGGAATTAATATTACCTTTTTAATACATAGAGCTTGTCTTACTTCTTCTTGTAATTCGTTAATACCTATTACATCATCCATAACTTCTCTTAACTCTTTTAGTAATTTCTTACCTTCTTCAGTTATGGTCATTCCTTGTAAGTTAACATCTATAAGACCTTCTTGTTTTAAAAATTCTGTCTCTGATCTTATTATTCTCTCACTATGTTGTAATATAGTGGCTAAAGCTCTTCTTCCTATTGGTCCACTTAAAGATATTTCTCTTAAAATTAAATATCTCTTTGACATAATTTCGATAACTTCAGGAATTAATTTTTGTTGAATTTTTAATAAATTTTTCATAATTAAATCCTCTTGAATTAATTTCATTACTGGGATATTTTATGTCCCTCATATTCATTTTGTGTCCCATAAGTTATTTTCATTGTAACTTAATGAAAACCATTTTTCAAGTAATTTTTGTCAATTTAATTTGTTAAAATTTTGTTTATTATCATGCTAAACACCTTTAAATTTCTGTATTTTATTTTATCCCGCAAGATAGTTTTTATGCCTTTATACACCTCACTTGTAATTTACTACTTTACAATTATTTTTATATATATTAACTTATTTTT
>CAMBXR010000009.1 GCA_945871955.1 uncultured Clostridium sp.
ATGTATAAATAGGTTATATTTTACACATTTTTTATATTTAATCTTAAATCACTCTCATCATATACACTTTCAGTATTTGTTTTCATATCTATAAATCATATTCTAGCTTTATATCTATCTGAATTTTTAAAAATTATAACAATATAAAAAGGTACTCTAGATAATATATTTTCTTCTATCTAAAGTACCTTTTTATATTGTTATTTACTAATATTTACAATCTCTTTTAAAGAATTAAGTTTTTCTTTTGCTTCTTCTAGTCCATAGCTTGCTGATTTTTCATATAATTCTATGGCCTTATTATAATCTACTTTTACTCCGTATCCCATTTCATGCATTTCAGCTATGTTAAAAAGAACTATTGATATTTCTTCTTCATCACCTATTTTTACAGCATCACTTAATGCTTCTTCATAAAGTTCCATAGCTTTTTTACAATCTACTTCTACTCCATGACCATGTATATACATTTCTGCCAAGTTACTTTTAGCAATAGACTCATTTTGTTCTATAGCTTTTTCATACCATTTTATGGCTTCTTCGTAATTAGCTTCTATTCCTAATCCCTCTTGATAAATATATCCTAAATTACATTGAGCATCAGAACATCCTAGTTTTGCTGCTTTTTCATACCAATGTCTAGCTTTTTCATAATCTAAATCTACTCCTAGACCTTGATTATACATATATCCTACTTGACATATAGCCTCTACATTACCTAATTTAGCAGCTTTTTTATAAAGATTTATAGCCTTATTATAATCTACTTCTACACCTTCACCAAATCTATACATCATTGCAAGATTATAAAGTGCATTATCATTATCCATTTGGGCTGATTTTTCATACCAACTTATAGCTTTTTCATAATTTATTTTTGTGCCTTGTCCCATTTTATACATTACACCTAAATTATATGCTGAGTTTGAATTTCCTAAGTCAGCTGATTTTTCATACCACTTCATAGCATTTTTGTAATCTTGATCAACACCTAATCCTTTTTCATACATGTGTCCTACATAAAAACAAGCATATTCTGTTTTAGATTTTTTAAACCAATAAATTGATTTTGTATAATCTACTTCTACACCGCTCCCTTTAAAGTACATATTTCCTAATGCATATTGAGCATCTTTATATCCTTGATTAGCAGATTTTTTATACCATGATAAAGCTTTTTTGTTATCTTTCATTTTATAATATTTTTCATCAGCTATTATTTCAGTTTCAAAATACTTTTCTAATCCTTCTATACCATCTTCATAAAATATTCCAAGTATATATTGAGCATGAGAGTTATCTTGAAGAGCTGACATTTTACATAAAATCATAAATTGATTAAAGTTATTTTCTTTATCTTTATCACAAATACAGCTTATTGCCTCTTTTAGTTTATTATGAGCATCTATTTTATTAAATTCATATAAATCATTTTCCAAGTTATCCATATGTCCACCTCTAAATTGTCTAATTATTTTAATTTATATATGCAATAAGCTATTATATCATAAATATTTCACAACTTGTTATATATATTCTATTTACTCATTTCCCTACTTTTGTTAACACAAGCTTCCACTGCTTTTATAACAGCACCTCTAAAATTATTTTCTTCCAATACCTTAACAGCTTCTATAGTTGTCCCCCCTGGAGAGCACACCATATCTTTAAGTTCTCCTGGATGTTTATCAGTCTCCAACACCATTTTCGCTGCTCCAAGAACTCCTTGTGCTGCAAATTTATATGCCTTATCTCTAGGCATTCCTGCTAAAACTGCTCCATCAGCTATAGCTTCTATAAACATGAAAGCATAAGCTGTTGATGATCCACTTGCTCCTATAACTGCATCTATAAGTTTTTCATCAACTATTTCACTTTTTCCTAAAGCATCAAATATAAATTTCACTAAATTTAATTCTTCTTCATTTATATTTTGGTTTGGTGATATAGATGTCATCCCTTCTCCAACTAAAGCAGGAGTATTTGGCATAGTTCTAACTATTTTCTTATCAAATCCTATAATTTTTTCAACTGATTCAATAGTTTTTCCTGCTGCTATTGTAACTATTATTTTCTCATTATCTATTTCACTTTTAATTTCTTCTAAAACTTCATCATATATATTAGGTTTTACACCAACTACTACAATATCGGAGTTTCTTACAACTTCCCTAGAATCTTTAGTCACTCTCACATCATAAGTATTTTTTATTTTTTCTACAGATTTGTCACTTTTCACACAAGCAATTATATCTTTTTTATCTATTATTTTTGCTTTTAATATTCCCCCTAGTATTGCTCCTCCCATATTTCCTGCACCAATAAATCCTATTCTTTTCATAATTTACCTCCCATTATAATAATATAAATAAATTATATCATTAAGTTTTTTAATATTAACATCCATATTACTAATTTTAGCATAATACAGTTTTTCAATTATTGATGAAGTTATTATATTAAATTATAATTATATTTATAGACATATACAGGGGGGATTATATTGAAAACTTTAGGCATAATTGATATTGGCTCCAATTCCATTAAGTTAATAATTGTTGAAGTAAATAGCAATTCATATAAAGAGATTTGTCATAAAAAATCTCAGACAAGATTATCCATGTTTGTAGATAAAGAAAGCAAAGAGTTATCTTTAGTAGGTATGAAGCAATTCTTTCAAGTTTTATTTACTTTCAAAAAATACTGTAATTATTATAACTGTGAAGAAATAATAGCTGTGGCAACGGAATCTCTTAGACAAATTAAAAATTCAGCTGATATAATTGACTATATTTATACTTCATTAAATATAAAAATAAAAATTTTATCACCTGAGGAAGAATGTTATTTTGGATATATTTCTTCCATACCCGATAATTTAAATGACTATGTTCATTTAGACATGGGTGGGGGAAGTGTAGAGATAGGTCTTGTCAAAAACAAAGTCTTGATTGAAACTATCAGTATACCCATGGGTGCGTTGAAAATCACAAATAAATTTCATATTAAAGATGGTATCTCTGATGAAGAAGAAGTACATATTCAAGAATATATATATAATAAATTGAGCAATATTGAATGGATTGATAAGTGCAAAAACTTGCCTTCTGTTGTTATAGGAGGTTCCATTAAAACCATCGGTAGAATACATCAACATGAGCATAATATTACATCTAATATTCATGGATATGAATTATTTAATAAAGATATTGATTATCTTTTACATAAAATCAGTAAACTTACTTTAGAAGAAGTAATTTATTCTACTGGTATATCAAAAACTAGAGGTGATATTTTAGTTGGGGCTTTAGTTACTTTAAATAGCATTATATCATATTTGCAGTCTTCAAAAATAATTATCAGTAAATATACAATTAGGGAAGGTATAATAAGGGATTATATAAAAAATCAATAAATTTGCTTACTAAATAATCATGACTTACAATTTATTAAAAACTATATAAATTGTAAGTCATGATTATTTCTATTTAAAAAGGATAATAATTTGGAATACTTTGTTCTAAAGAATTAATATACTCTCCAATGGGAATTTTATTTTCAATCTTATCAATTAATCTACTTATATAAAGATAAGTACTTTCTGATATCTCTTCACCTAAAATCCCCAGTATTCCTAATATTTTCTGTAAAGAAAGATCATTTTTTCTTTCACATAATATAACAGCACAGTAAATGTCATCAGCTTTTTTAGGATTTATATCTAATAATTCATTTTTAATATAATATGTATTATTCCAAAATCCTCCCTTTTCTTCTTTATATATTACTCCATAAAAATTTTGCTCTTTATCACATACATAACTCTTATCATCTAAATATTTTTCGATTACTATATTTTCATCTATATAAGCTTTATGCTTTTTTATAAAATCTTCACCAGATTTAAAATTAAAAATTTGATCATATTTAAATGGTTTAATATTATAAACTAATTCTATTATTGCCAACTCATATTTTTGATTATCTGTTAAACTACATTGAAGTAGTTTATTATTTCTATTTCTTCTGAAGTTAACTTTTATTAATTTACCATTATTGTTCATCTTCTCATCCTACTCCTTTGTAAAAATCTTTCTATAAATTTATATGAGTTGTCCAAAAATAAAATTCATTTTTATTTTGTATTATTAAAAAGAGAATGTCACAAGACATCCTCCTTTATAGTAATTATATAATTTTTAATTAAAATACTGGCACTATACTTCCATTGTATTTTTCTTCTATGAATTTTTTAACTTCTTCGCTATTTAAAGCTTCAGTTAAGGCTTTTACTTTTTCACTATCTTTGTTATCTTCTCTACAAGCTAATATATTAACATATGGTGAATCACTTGATTCTATAGCTAAAGCATCTTTAGTTGGATTTAAGTTAACATTTAAAGCATAATTTGTGTTTATTACTGCAAAGTCTACATCTGCTAAGCTTGAAGGTACTGAAGCAGCATCTACTTCTACTATTTCAACGTTTTTAGGATTTTTTGTTATATCTTTTGCAGTTATTAATTCTTTTTTAGCCACTTCTATAATTCCATTTTTAGCTAATAATTGTAAAGCTCTCGCTTCATTTGTTGCATCATTTGGCACTGCTATTTTTGCCCCATCTTTTATTTCATCTAAACTTTTATGTTTTTCAGAGTAAATCCCCATTGGCTCTATATGAACCTTCGCTGTATAAGTTAAATTTAAATCTTTTTCACTATTCATTTGTTCTAAGTAAGGAATGTGTTGGAAGTAGTTTGCATCTAAATCTCCTTCTGCTAAAGATGTATTTGGAAGTACATAATCGTCAAACTCAACTACTTCTAAACTATATCCTTGTTTTTCTAATAGTGGTTTAGCCACTTCTAAAATTTCAGCATGTGGTGTTGGTGATGCTCCCACTTTTATAGTTTTGTCTTCTCCTGATGAGTTAGAACATCCTACTAATAAAGATGTACTTATTACTCCTGCTAATGTTAATGATAATATTTTTTTTAATTTCATAATGAAATCCCCCTTATATATTTTTTATTTGAGTAACGAAATTACCTAAAGCAATAGCTAAGGTATATCGCTAGTAACATAGAATGTGATAACATACTATTTAAGTTTTTTATATGAATAGTCTCCTGCACTTTGTATAATTTGAACTATTACAATAAGTGTCACAACTACATATATCATTACTGAATCATCAAATCTTTGATAACCATATGTTATAGCTACTTTTCCAAGTCCACCTGCTCCAACAGCTCCTGCCATGGCTGTACATCCTAAAATAGATATTACTGATAAAGTAATTCCAGATACTAGTGAAGGCATGGCCTCTTTTACAATTACTTTAAATATAATTTGCAATTTTGTTGCTCCAAAAGATTTAGCTGCTTCTATTAGTCCTTCATCCACTTCATTTAATGCATTTTCTATTATTCTTGCAATAAATGGTGCAGCTGCTATTGTTATGGGTACTATTGCTGCTGTTTCTCCTATACTTGTACCTACTATTAATCTTGTAAATGGTCTTAGTGCTACAAGAAGTATAATAAAGGGAAAACTTCTCACTGTATTTACTATAAATCCAAGTATGCTGTATACTGTCTTATTTGGTTTAAGTCCCTTTGGCTTAGTTACTACTAATATAATTGCCATAATAAATCCTAAAAGAGTTGCCACAATCGTGGGAACTATAATCATATATAATGTTTGAACTAAAGCTTCTCCAAGTATTTCTGTTAAATATGTATATAAACTAGTCTTCATTGATTATTTCCTCCCATCTCACTTCTTTTTCATCTAAGTATTTTTTAACTTTCTCTTTATGTTCAAATGAAACATTTATTATTAGTGAGCCCAATATATCTTCTCTGTATTTTTCCAATTTCCCGCAGATTATAGAAAAATCTATATCTAAATTTCTTGCCATGGAAGTTATAATCGAATCATTAGATATTTCTTTTGGGAAGATTATTCTTATATTTGTTCCCTTTGGCAGAACTATATCTTCTTCTCCCACAAGCTTTTGTAAATTTTTAGAGTTTTGTAAAAATAATTCTTCTGTATCGCCAATTTCTAAAACTTTTCCACCTTCCATAATTGCTACCCTTGAACAAATTTGCTTAATTACTTCCATTTGGTGAGTTACCATAATAATCGTAATATTCAGTTTTTTATTTATATCTTGAAGCAAGTTTAAGATTGATTTAGTTGTATTTGGATCTAATGCTGATGTAGCTTCATCACATAAAAGTACTTTTGGATTTAGAGCTAAAGCTCTAGCTATGGCTACTCTTTGTTTTTGTCCTCCACTTAAATTTCTTGGCTTTTGATTTTTCTTATCATCTATACCAACTAATTTTAAAAGTTCATCTACTCTTTTATTTATTTCTTCCTTTGAATATTTAAAACACTCAAGTGGTAGTGCCACATTTTCAAATACTGTTTTTCTTTCTAGCAGTGAAAAATGTTGAAATATCATTCCCAAATCTTTTCTTAAAAATCTAAGTTCATTTTCACTTAAATCTTTTACTTCTTTATCTTCAACTAAAATACTTCCCTCTTCATAAGTTTCCAGTCTATTTATACATCTAAGTAATGTAGATTTACCAGCACCACTGTGACCTATAATTCCAAATATCTCACCTTTCTTCATATGTATGTTAATATTGTTTAAAACTTTTGTTTCACCATAATATTTATTTAAGTTTGAAATATATATCATATTATTCCCCCTCTAAAAGCTTTATTTGTTTGTCTAATTATATATAAAAAAGCCTAAGTATAAAACTTAGGCTAATTGACTAATTTATACTCATCTTTCAACTAATAATAGTTGCTGGAATTAGCACCTTGTACAAACGTACTGGTTGCTGGGCTTCACAGGGCCAGTCCCTCAGCCTCTCTTGATAAGAGTTTATTTAATTATTATGCTATATATAGTAAGACTATTTTTTTTTAAAGTCAATTATTTATTTATTTTTTTATAAATAAATTTTTTATT
Organism: uncultured Clostridium sp.; assembly: GCA_945871955.1. Lineage (GTDB taxonomy): Bacteria > Bacillota > Clostridia > Peptostreptococcales > Peptostreptococcaceae > Terrisporobacter. The sequence continues at coordinate 6,998 of CAMBXR010000009.1, forward strand.
ATTTAGTTGTTTTATGTGTATTATTTTCTTCTACAGTTCCTCTATTTATTCCAAGTCTTTCATTCATATTGTTTAGCATTTTTTCAAATTCATTAGTCTCATGTTCACCTTCTCTAGTTTTATCATGTACTAATCTAATAAATTCACTTTGAGTTTTTGAATAATCACTTTCTTTTATTTCATTTAATTTAGTTATTTTTCTATCGATATCTTTTATTAATTTTTCTCCTTCTCTTATTAAGTCTTCATTCATTTTATTTATTTCTTTATCATCAGTTTTTGCATCATTTTTTAGTCCATCTACAAAAGATTGTATTTTATCTCTACTATCTTCGTAAGCCGATCTAACTTCTTTTAAGTATGCTTCATTTCCTGGATATTCTTTGTTTTTATATGCATTTTCTACAGAATTCAAATCAGTGTACATTCTATATCCACCTAATGTTCCTATACTTTCATTATATAGTCCTGTATAAGTATTGTAGTAAGCATTATCATCTGGTTCATTTGCAGGTGCTTGAGCGTTATTATTATTGTTATTTGCTCTATTACCACAACCTACCATGGAAAAAAGTAAAAGAAAAGATAAAGTTAAAGTAATAAATTTTTTCATATTTTGTCCTCCATTTTTTATTATGTCTTTAAACTTATTATTTCAAATTTTTATTTTTTTATTTGGTATTATTTAATTGCATTTGCTATATCCACATTGAAGGCAAATAGTACATCCTCCTGTTGGTATAACTGCTTCATTACCGCATTCAGGACAAGTAAATTTTTCATGATTTTCTTCAATATGCTCTTTTTCAATATCTTTTACTTTTTCTTCCTTTTGTTTATTTTCTTTTTCAAAATTTTTATCGTTTAATAAAACACCACTTCTTTCACATCCATCTCTATAAATTGTTATACCTTTTAATTTATTTTCCCAAGCTGACATATATATGTTATATACATCTTCCTTAGTTGCTTCGTATGGCAAATTTATAGTTGAAGATATGGAAGCATCAATATATTTTTGCCAAGCCCTTTGCATGGCTATTCTTTCACTTGCTTTTAAATTCATAGCAGTTACAAATATATCTGGCAAATCTTTTTCATCTGTTATATCTTTTAAATTCATATATTCTTTCACTATAGGTGTATAAACTTTATAATATACATCTTTTGAATGAAGTGTTTCAGTTTTTCTAGTATAAGAAATATTAAACATAGGCTCTATTCCGCCACTTATACCAAGCATAGTTGATATGGATCCTGTAGGTGGTATAGTTAATATTTGTGAATTTCTTATTCCATATTTTTTTACAAGTTCTTTTACATCTTCATTTATATTTTTTATAAAAAAAGGTGATTTAAATAGAGCTTCCTCATTGTATTTTTCAAAGGCTCCTTTTTCTTTAGCTATCAAAGCTGATTTTTTAACTGCACTATTTAACATATTTTCAGATATTTCTTCACAAAGCTTAATAGCCTCTATTGATCCATATCTAATATTTAGTTTAATTAGCATATCAGCTATTCCCATAACTCCAAGACCGATTTGTCTATACTGTGAAACACTTTGTTGCTGTTCTTTTAATGGATGAAGAGGTAGCCCTTCATCTAAAACTTCATTTAATCCCAATATACAGTCTTCTACACAACCTTTAAATTTTTCCATATCAAATATAGCATTATCTGTGAAAGGTTCTACCACAAATTCTGCTAAATTCATAGATCCAAGTAAACAACTTCCTCCTGCTGGAAGAGGTTCTTCTGCACAAGGATTGACACCGTCATATTTAAATTCTTTATCTTCACTTAGTAGATGATTTTTTCTTATATTATCCCAAAATAAAATACCTGGCTCTGCATAATCCCAGTTATTTTTTATTAATTTCATAAATAACTCATGGGCATCTACTTCTTTGATTATTTCTTCTCCTGAATTTTCCACAACAAACCTACATTTATATTTTTCTTTATTTTTTACTGCATTCATAAATTCATCTGTAACTTTTACAGATATATTTGCCTTTGTTACCCTTTGTAAATCTGTTTTTACATCTATAAACTCCTCGATATCAGGATGACTTATATCCATAGAAATCATCAATGCTCCACGTCTTCCTTTTTGTCCTATTAGTCCCGTAGTCATAGAATATAAGTCCATAAAAGATACGGCTCCTGATGTGGTTTTGGCTGCATTATGAACTGTAGCACCATTTGGTCTAAGCTTTGATATATCTATTCCCACTCCACCACCATAGGAAAAAGTTCTTGCCAAATTCTTAGCTGTATCAAATATGCTTTCTAAGTTATCTTCTGGGGGACTTAGTACATAACAATTGGAATAAGTAACTTTTATATTATCTTTATACAAACCTCTATTTGCCAGTATTCTTCCTGCAAATAAAAACTTTCTTTCTCTAATAAGTTTAGCAATTTTGGGATTTCCGCCACTTATTCTTTCTACCCATTCATTAAAACTTTCATCCTTATACTGATATTTGTTTTTCCAAATAGATTTTTGTAATTCATCCATATCCCATTTTGAATTTCTTATTTCCGTTCTTCTATCTCTATATATAATATATTTTTTTGCAACATCTTTTCTATTGGAAGACATTAATAAATTTTCAACTTCATCTTGTATATTTTCCACTGCTGGCTCAATTTGTTTGTTTTTTATTTTTTCTTCAATAAGATCAGCAATAGTACTTGCAAGCTCACTATCTGTTCCATATTTACTATTTATTGAAGATTTGAAAACTGCATTATAAATTTTCTTCTTATCAAATCTTTCTACTGTTCCATCTCTTTTAGCTACTTTTATCATTTTTTTACTCCTAAATTTAATTTTTCATAAATAAGTCCATTTTTATTTTTATCTTTTGTCATTAAAAATTTATTATTCTATGAATAATTTAGTTTTTTGATAAGTGATAACTTATAATTTATTTAACATTTAAAAACCTTCTACAAATAAAATTTGAGAAGGTTTTTAACTTTATTTATTTATTAAATTTTCTTCAACTAGAAAATCATGAGCAACTTTTTCAGGTGTTTGACCTTCTTCATCAACTTTATAATTAAGTTCTATCATTTTTTCCTCAGTTATTTTTCCACTTAATTTGTTTAATATTTCTTCTACTTCAGGATGTTTTTCAAGAATGTCTTCTCTAACTAAAGGTACTGCATAGTAAGGTGGGAAAAACTCTTTATCATCTTTTAATACTTTCAAGTTAAATTTCTTCAAAAGTCCATCTGTGGAAAAGGCATCTATAACTTGAGCATCTCCTCTTTTTAATGCTTGATATCTTAAGGCTCCATCCATACTTTTAATTTCTTTAAAGTCTAAATCATAACTTGTTTGAAGTCCAGGAAGTCCATCTGCCCTATTCTCAAATGCTAATGTTGGAGAAAAAACAAAATTCCTAGAATATTTAGTTAAATCAGAATAAGTCTCTATATTATACTTTTTAGCAACTTCTGGTTCCATAGCTAAAGTATAAGTATTATTAAATCCATATTGATCTAGTACTTTTATTTCATATTGTTTATGTAATTCATCTTTTACATAATTATATACCTCATCTGCATCCCCTTTAGCTTCTTGTTGTAGACAATTCATTAATATAGTTCCTGTGTAATCAGTACATACATCTACTTCTCCATTTGTAATTGCATTCCAAAGCACAGTAGTCCCCATATTCATTTTTCTTACAATTTTATAATCAGTATATTCTTCTAGTAAATCTGCACAGATATTACTAAGTATAATACCTTCTGTATAATCTTTTGAACCAACTATTATGGTATCCTTTTTACTAAAACTCTGTCCAAAAGTAGTAAATATAATAGCTACTGCTACAAGAGATGCACAAACTGTTATACCAATATGATTATTTTTAGGTTTCTTTACAGATGATTTTGAAGAAGAATATTTACCCATTGCTGATTTTTCAACTTTAGAGAATATATAATCAACTAATAAAGCTAATATACATGCTGGTATAGCTCCTGCAAGTATCATAGTATTATTAACTGTTTGTACTCCAGAGAATACTAAATAACCAAGGCCACCTGCTCCTATAAATGCCGCTAATGTCATAAGCCCAACGGCTGTAACTGCAGAAATTCTAATACCTGCCATAATTATAGGTAGAGCCAAAGGTAATTGTATTTTGTATAAAATCTGCTTTGAAGTAAGTCCTATACCCTTTGCTGATTCCAATATATTTTCATCTATTCCCAAGATTCCTGTAGATGTATTTTTTACTATAGGAAGAAGTGAATAAAGTACGACTGCTACTATGGCTGGTTTACTTCCTATACCAAGCATAGGTACTAAAAGCCCTAAAAGTGCCATAGATGGTATGGCTTGAAATATGTTAATTATTCCAATAACATATTTTCTTAGTTTTTCATTTTTTGATACTAATATACCAAGAGGTATACCTATTAAAATTGCAAATAATATAGCAATTAATGTAAGTTGTATATGTTGAAATAATAAACTGAGAATTTGTTCTTTTTGAGATATCATATAATCTATAAATCTACCCAAGAACACTCACCTCCATTTCTAAAAACTGTTCACTAAGTACTGATAGCAAACTACTTCTAGTAATAAGACCTGCCAATTTATTATATCTAGTAACTACAGGTACATGTCCTATATTTTCTTTGTTCATAACTTCTAATATTTCTACTAAATTATTATCATCATAAACGAATACAGGATTCTTATCCATAATTTCACTTAAATAATGATTTTGAATTCCATTTCTTCTAAGCTCTTTTATTGTAACTATACCAAGAAAATTCTCTTCTTTATCTGTTACTAACAAGCTATCTACTTTATTTGTTCTCATAATTTCCATACCTTGAATTACTGTTCTTGAAGATTTTACACTGATGGGATTTTGTATCATAATGTCTCTTGCTTTTATGTATTCTGGTGTGTTCCATAATCTATCGCTGCCTATAAAATTTTTTACAAATTCATTAGCAGGATTTCTAAGAAGATTCTCTACTGTATCATATTGTTGCAATTTGCCGTCTTTCATTATACAAATTTTATCTGCTAATTTTAAAGCTTCATCCATATCATGGGTTACAAATATTATGGTTTTCTTCAATTCTTCTTGTAAAGAATATAACCATTCTTGGAGTTGTGTTCGTGTTATTGGGTCTAGGGCACTGAAAGGTTCATCCATAAGTATTATTTTAGCGTCTGTTGCTATGGCCCTTACAAGACCAATTCTTTGTTGTTGTCCACCACTAAGTTCTGATGGGTATTTATCTAAAAATTCTTTTGGGTCTAATCCCACCATTTTCATAAGTTCTAAAGTTTTTGCTTCTATTTCTTCTTCACTTTTTTCCTTTTTCAACTTAGGAATTAGTTCTATATTTTCCCTTATTGTTAAATGAGGAAATAATCCTATACTCTGTATTACATATCCTATGTTTCTTCTTAATTTTATTGGATCTTCTTTTGATATAGGTTTTCCATCGATATATATTTCACCACTTGTTGGCTCTATTAGCTTATTTATTAATTTTAAAGTTGTTGTCTTTCCACATCCGCTGGGTCCTATAAATACTACAAAGCTCCCTTCGTCAATTTTCAAAGAAATATCATCTAGAATAGTTTTATTTCCTACTTTTTTAGAAATATTTTTTATTTCTATCATAATATTCATCCCCTTTGATAAATAACTTTTTATAAAAAAACTATCTATTATATAATTATACCAATTTTTACCATAGTAGACAACATTTTATCAAAAATTATTTAATACTAAAAAAGGACAAACTCTTATAAGTTTATCCTTTTTAGTATTATTTTTCAAATTTATCTATTTCTTCTAATAATTCTTCCACTAAAGAATCACCTTTAATTTTTCTAACTATTTCACCTTTTTTAAATAAAAGACCTTCTCCTTTTCCACCAGCTATACCTATATCAGCTTCTCTGGCTTCTCCTGGACCATTTACAGCGCAACCCATTATTGCCACTGTCATATCTTTATCTATATCTTTTATTTTTTCTTCTACTTCATTTGCAACTTTTATTAAGTCGATATTACATCTTCCACAAGTTGGACAAGATACTATTTTTATTTTATCATTTAATAAATTTAAACTTCTAAGAATATCTTTTCCCACATGTACTTCTTCCACAGGATCTCCTGTTAGAGAAATTCTTATAGTATCACCTATACCATTCATTAAAAGTGAACCAACACCTATTGATGATTTAATCGTTCCTTTTTTAATTCCACCAGCTTCAGTTATACCTAAATGAAGAGGATAGTCTACTTTTTCACTCATTAAAGTATAAGCTTCAACTGCTGTATATATATCAGAAGATTTTAGAGATATTACTATATTATAAAAATCCAAGTCTTCTAATATTTTTATATGTTCCATGGCACTTTCCACTAAAGCTTCGGGTGTGGCATGACCATATTTTTCAAGTAAATGTTTCTCTAGAGAACCGCCATTTACTCCTATTCTTATTTTTATATTTCTTTCTTTACACTTTTCAACTACAGCTTTTACTCTATCTATACTTCCTATGTTTCCTGGATTAATTCTAACTCCATCTACACCTTCTTCTATAGCTTTAAGAGCTAATTTATAATCAAAATGTATATCAGCAATTAGTGGTATATTAATAGCTTTCTTTATTTTTCCTAAGTTTTCAGCTGCTATCATATCAGGAACTGCAACTCTAACTGCATCACATCCTGCTTCTTCCAGCCTTTTTATTTGTTCTATTGTCTTATTGGCATCTCTAGTATCAGTATTTGTCATAGACTGAACTGCTATTGGATTGTTACCTCCAATTTTAATATTTCCTAAAGATACTTCTCTTGTTTTTTTTCTAATGTAACTCAAAACTTCACCTTCTACTTATATTTTTAGAATTTTATTATACCTTTAAATAACTTAGTTATATCACTATAAGTAATAAAAACCATAAATGCCATTAATGCACAGAAACCTATCATATTTATCATGGCTTCTTTATCTGGATTTATTTTCTTTCCTCCCCTTAATGCTTCTATTAAAAGTAAAAATAATCTTCCTCCATCTAGAGCAGGGAATGGAACTAAGTTTATTATTCCAAGGTTTAAACTTATTACTGAACCTAAGTATAACAAGTTGATTATACCCGTTTTAGCAGCATCTGAAACTATGGAAATAATTACCACAGGTCCTGCTACAGAATTAGAAAATCCTCCAGGTATAGTTCCTGTTATCATTTGTTTTAGGAAAGTAACCATCTGTACAATCATTTGACCAGTTGTCACAAAAGATTCTTTTATAGCATTTATTATATTTTTATCTCTTAAAGACGTAACTCCTACTTTATAGCTACCATCTTCACTTTTTTCAGGAGTTATACTTAAATTTAATTCTTTATTATCTCTCTCAACAACTAAATTTAATTCTTTTCCTTGTGATGAAATTATTTCATTTGTAAAGTCTTGCCATGAAGTAATCTCTTTTCCATCTATTTTTTTAATTATATCTCCACTTTGTAAAGTAGCAATTTGTGCTGGGCTATTTTCTACAACTTCATCTATAGTTGTCGTTGGAGATCCTATGTATATAAATACTGGAATTAAAAACAATACAGCTAAAACTAAGTTGAAAAATGGACCTGCAAATATAACACTAGCCCTTTGAAGTATTGATTTTGTACCAAAAGATCCTGGCTTATCAGAGTCTTCATCTTCCCCTTCCATAGCACAAAAGCCACCAATAGGTAAAATTCTTACAGAATACATTGTTCCATTTACTTCTTTGCCAAATAATTTTGGTCCCATTCCAAGGGCAAATTCATGTACTGTAATTCCATTTTTCTTTGCAAATATAAAATGACCAAATTCATGTATTAATACTATTACTCCAAAAAGTAATAAGGCTGCAATTATTGTCATATATCCACCTTCCTAATTTTAATTTTTATTATTACAAATCTTATATAAAAATGTCTAAACCCTATGTCATATTATTTTAGTAAGTTAGCTAAAAACGCTCTAGTTTCCTTATCAACTTCTAATATGTCTTCTAACGTAGGATTAACTCTATTTTTATGACAGTCTAAAGTTTTTTCTATGTAATATGGTATGTCATAGAAACCTATTTTATCATTTAAAAATTCATTTACTAAAAATTCATTGGCAGAATTTAATGCCGCTGCATATGTTCCTCCTAGTTTTAACACTTTAAAAGCAAGTGCTAAACATGGGAAAGTTTCCATATCTGGCTTTTCAAATGTTAAAGTTGCAACTTTTGCCAAATCAAGTCTTTCATAATCTGTTTCTATTCTTTTAGGATAAGTTAGTGCATATACTATAGGAAGTCTCATATCTGGACAACCCATTTGAGATATAACTGAACTATCTTTAAAAGATACCATAGAATGTATTATACTTTGAGGATGAACAACAACTTCAATATCCTCCACATCCACATCAAATAGCCATTTAGCTTCTATAACTTCAAGACCTTTATTCATAAGTGTTGAAGAATCAATACTTATTTTTCTTCCCATATCCCAATTAGGATGTTTTAAAGCCTCATTTTTTGTAACATTAATTAAGTCTTCTTTCTTTTTACCTCTAAATGGTCCTCCTGAAGCTGTTAATATTATCTTTTCTATATCTTTGTGTCTTTCTCCATTAAGACACTGGAATATGGCACTATGCTCACTATCTACAGGAAGAATTTTCACATTGTTTTTCTTAGCTTCCGACATTACTAACTCCCCAGCAGTTACTAATGTTTCTTTATTAGCTAGTGCAATAGTTTTTTTAGCTTTTATAGCTGCCATAGTAGGTACAAGTCCAATCATTCCAACTACAGCAGTTAATACTACATCTACTTCATCAAGTTCACAAATTTTAACTAAACCTTCCATGGAACTTAATACTTCTATATTTATATTTTTAGGAATCATATCCTTTAATTTTGCAGCACTTTCTTCATTATAAACTGCCACATATTTAGGAGAAAATTCTAATATTTGTTCTAATAATAGATCTACACTACTATTGGCTGAAATAGCCACAACTTCAAATTTATCCTTATTTTTTCTTACAACATCTAAAGTTTGAGTACCTATAGATCCAGTTGAACCTAGTATAGTAATTCTTTTCATAAACAGTCCCTTTCTTTTACTTACTATATTATCTTTCCTTATGTATTATATCATTATTATGCTTATTATTTACAATATTCATCAAAAATTCAATTAGATTTTTATTTATATAATTAAAAAAGCTCCAGTATAACTGAAGCTAAATTACTTTATAAATAAATTTATTACACTATATACAAATGGTGCAACTAAAATAACACTATCGAATCTATCTAGTACACCACCATGACCTGGTATTAATTTTCCATAGTCTTTGATTCCCACATATCTTTTTATAGATGAGGCAAATAAATCTCCAAATTGTGCAATAATACTTCCAAAGAATCCTAAAAATACTATTACTTTTAAATCAATATTAAAGAAATATCCAAATGCTAAACATACTAATGTAGAACCTAAAATTCCTCCCACACTACCTTCTATAGTTTTCTTAGGACTTACTTTAGGTATTAGTTTATGCTTTCCAAACAAATAACCTGCAAAATACGCAAATATATCTGTTACAAAAGCAATTATAAATATTAGCCAAACATAAATATTTCCTCTAGCAAAATCATCCATAGTTAACACTATAAAGTCTATTAACACACCTATATAAAATAAACCAAAGAAAGTCACTATAACATCAATAATATTTCTTTTTACTTTTAATATTGGTATTATAGATATTAAGAATAAAATAAATATTATTGTATATGTATAAGCTATTGGCAATTTAAGATAGTTTTTAATTAATAAATAAATAGAGAAAATATAACCTATATAATATAATGGTTTTATATCTTTTTCTTCAAAAGCCTTATAAAATTCATGTAAGGCCATTGAAATTATTATAGCTTCTCCCACATATAAAGGAGTTCCTCCAAGTATGATAAGGATTAATAATGGAACTAATAATAATCCTGCTATGACTCTTGTTTTCATAAGTGTTCTCCTTATTTTATTCCACCAAATCTTCTGTCACGATTTTGATAAGTAAATATGGCTTTTTGTAGCTCTTTTTCATCAAAATCAGGCCAATATACATTAGTGAAGTAAAATTCTGCATAGGCAACTTCCCATAATAAGAAATTGCTAAGTCTTTCTTCTCCACTAGTTCTAATAACTAAATCTGGATCTGGAATATCTTTTGTACTTAAATGATTGCTTATAGTATTTTCATCTATTTCATCTAAATTTATTTTATTATTTTTAACATCTTGTATAATATCAACTAAGGCTTTTTTTATGTCTAATCTTCCACCATAATTTAGCGCTAAGTTTAAATTACAACCTGTATTATTTTTAGTTAATTCTATTGCCTTTTTTAACTCTTCTAAACATTGATTTGGTAAACTTTCTATATCTCCTATAGCTGTCAATTTTACATTTTCTTCATGTAATGTAGCTACTTCATTTTTTAGATAAGTTGACAGTAAATTCATAAGGGCATCTACTTCCATTTTAGGTCTTTTCCAGTTTTCTGTTGAAAATGCATATAAAGTAACATATTTAACATTTAGTTTTTTACATTCTCTAAGCACTGTTCTTATAGTTTCTACCCCTGCCTTATGCCCAGCAACTCTCGGTAAAAATTTATTTTTAGCCCATCTTCCGTTTCCATCCATAATTATGGCAATATGTTGTGGAACTCTATTTAAATCTATATCATAAAACAAATCGTTTTTCATATTCATACTCCAAATATTATTCTGACTCCTTATAGTAAGGAGCCAGAAAAGTAAGTTACAAATAATTCTACACTTTCTTCTTTTTCGGTAATTTTAATCACTCTTGGATAAATTAATTTATCTTGATCTTTCTTACCTTGAAGAGTTGTTGTAGTGTATTTTATTTGTTTATTATCAAAATATTTTTTAACTTCATCTAAAGGAAGGCCTAATAGCTCATAATATTTTTTCAAAGCTATTATACCGCCATTATATCTTTTTCTTTTATATCTAATAAAGTATCTATTTCTTTGATATATTTATCAGTCATTTTTTGCACGTTATCTTGTGCTTTCTTTAAATCGTCCTCTGTTATTTCGCCTTCTTTTTCTAACTTTTTAAGTTTATCGTTAGCGTCTCTTCTTTCATTTCTTATTCTTACTTTGAAGTCTTCTGAAGCTTTTTTAGCTTGTTTGCAAAGCTCTTTTCTTCTTTCTTCAGTTAATGCTGGAACGTTTAATCTTATAACTTCTCCATCATTAGTTGGGTTTAATCCTAAATCAGAGTTTCTTATAGCTGTTTCTATATCTTTCATTGCACTTTTATCCCAAGGATTTATCATTAAAGTTCTTGGTTCTGGTACTGATATAGATCCAACTTGATTTATAGGAGTTGGTGTTCCATAGTAATCTACTCTTATTTTATCTAACATTTGTGCATTAGCTCTACCAGCTCTTATTGTAGAGAATTCATGCTTTAAAGCTTCTATAGTTTTATCCATTTGTTGTTGTAACTTGTTTTGTATTTCTTTCATTTTTACTCCTCCTTTATTTTATTAGTGTACAGTCGTTCCTATATTTTCTCCGTGTACTGCCTTTAATATATTCTCTGTCGTTAACTCAAATACCTTTATTGGAATATTATTATCCATACATAAAGATGTTGCAGTTGAGTCCATAACCTTTAATTCTTTTTGTAAAACTTCTATATATGATAATTCGTCGAATTTTTTAGCATCTGCATGAACAACTGGATCTTTATCATAAACACCATCAACTTTTTTAGCTAATAATATTATTTCAGCTTCCATTTCTGCTGCTCTAAGAGCTGCTGCTGTATCAGTTGAGAAATATGGATTTCCTGTTCCCGAACCAAATATTACAACTCTATCTTTTTCTAAGTGTCTTACTGCTTTTCTTCTTATATATGGTTCTGCAATTTCTTTCATTTCTATTGCAGTTTGTACTCTAGTTTGTACATCTATATTTTCTAAGGCATCTTGTAGTGCCATAGCATTCATTACTGTAGCAAGCATTCCTATGTAGTCAGCCGTTGTTCTATCCATTCCTTCAGAAGTTCTTCCTCTCCAGAAGTTACCTCCACCAACTACAACAGCAACCTCAACTCCAATTTCTTGTACTTTTTTAATTGCTACTGCTATTTCATTAACAACGTCATTATTTATTCCAAACCCTTTATCACCAGCTAATGCTTCTCCACTTAGCTTAAGTAATACTCTTTTATACTTAGGTTTATCCATAGAAATCCTCCTGTCTTTGTCCCGTTTACATGTTTATTTTTAATTTATCTGTTTTTTAAAAAAGAGAACACATAAGTGTTCTCTTTTGGTTAATTATTACTTAAGTTGCTTAGCAACCTCTTCAGCAAAGTTTTCTTCTTTCTTTTCTATACCTTCACCAACTTCGAATCTTACAACTCTACCAACTTGTATGTCTGAACCAACTTCTTTAGCAGTGTTAGCTACTAATTTTTTTATAGTTAAATCAGAATCTTTTACGAAAGTTTGTTCTAATAAGCAAACTTCTTTTAATTCTTTTTCTAATCTACCTTTAACCATTTTTTCTACTATGTTAGCAGGTTTTCCTTCGTTTAACGCTTGAGCAGTTAAAACTTCAGTTTCATGAGCTATATAAGCTTGATCAACATCATCTCTTGAAACGTATTTAGGGTTCATAGCAGCAACTTGCATAGCTATATCTCTACCCATTGCTATTACTCTTTCATCTCTAGCTTCAGTTAATAACTCAACTAAAACACCTATTTTTCCAGCTCCGTGTATGTATCCAGCTACTTGACCTTCAGTAGTTATTTTTTCGAATCTTCTGAAGTCTAATTTTTCTCCTATTTTAGCTATTCTATCGTTTAATACGTCTTTTAATGCTTTACCTTCAGCATGATTTTCTTCTAATAAAGCTTCTATTGTATTAGTTTCAGTAGCTAAAGCCATTTCAGCAGCATCTTTAACGAATTTTTTGAAGTCTTCGTTTTTAGCAACGAAGTCAGTTTCTGAGTTTACTTCTACTACAGCAGCAGCAGTGTTATCAGCATTTATTTCTATAGTTACTAAACCTTCAGCAGCAACTCTATCAGCTTTCTTAGCAGCTTTTGATAATCCTTTTTCTCTTAATATATCTACAGCTTTTTCCATGCTTCCTTCAGCTTCTTGTAAAGCTTTTTTACAGTCCATCATTCCAGCGCCTGTAGATTCTCTTAATTCTTTAACCATTTGTGCAGTTATGTTAGCCATTTTACAAATCCTCCTATATATTGTAAATGGTAAGGGAGCCCCCTTACCATTTAATTTTTTATTGTTCTTGAGCTTCTACTTCCTCAACAACTTCTTCTTCAGCACCTTGTCTACCTTCTATTATAGCAGTAGCCATAGCACCAGTTATTAATTTAACAGCTCTTATAGCGTCATCGTTTCCTGGTATTGGGAAATCTAATTCATCTGGATCACAGTTTGTATCAACTATACCAACTACTGGTATACCTAATCTGTGAGCTTCTTGTATAGCTATATTTTCTTTTCTTGGGTCAACTACGAATATAGCTCCTGGTAGCTCAGGCATATCTTTTATTCCGCCTAAGTATTTTTCTAATTTTTCTTTTTCAGCTCTTAATTTTATAACTTCTTTTTTAGGAAGAACGTCGAATACACCTTCGTTTTCCATTTTTTCTAATTCTCTTAATTTTTTAATTCTTGTTTGAATTGTTTGGTGGTTAGTTAACATTCCACCTAACCATCTTTCGTTTACGAAGAACATTCCACATCTTTCAGCTTCTTCTTTTATAGCTTCTTGAGCTTGTTTTTTAGTTCCTACGAATAAGATTGGTTTTCCAGTTTCAGCTACTTCTTTAACGAATTTGTAAGCTTCTTCTACTTTTTTAACTGTTTTTTGTAAATCTATTATATAGATTCCGTTTCTTTCTGTGAAGATGAATCTTGACATTTTAGGATTCCATCTTCTAGTTTGATGTCCGAAGTGAACACCAGCTTCTAATAATTGTTTCATTGATATTACTGACATTTTTTACCTCCTTGGTTTTGTACCTCCGGCGTGATCAACTTCTTAAAAAACCACTTGTGGCACCTTTTAAGAATCCCATCGCCGTGTGTGATATTTTATATTTTATTTTTTCACCTCTGATAGTATAACATAGTGAAAAATAAATTTCAATATAATTTAATATAAGCTTACATTTTAATTATTAACTAATTTTATGATATTAATTCTTAAATATCATTTTTATTCTTGTTTTTAATGAAATATCACACAGATCATTTCTACTTATGATATTATCACTTCCTAAAACCACTCCATCATCATTATAATATTTTATCACACCTAATACATCACCTTTTTTAATAGGTAATTCAATTTCTTTAAATGTAATTTGTGTATTTATATTTTCATCATTTTTTTTCACTATAATTAAATCATCTTCACTTTCTAGAGTGATTTCTAGTTCATCTATCCCCTTTAAATATTTTTTACCAATTAAGTCATCTTTACTCATAACTTTTTGCGTTGTAAAATTTTCTCTACCATATTTGAGCATAGCAAGACATGCTTGCATTCTTTTGTTTTTATGATTAGCTCCTAAAGATACACCTATTAGCCTATTTTCTAAATTTTTATCGTCTTCATTTATTTTCATGGAAAAAGCTAAACAATATCCCGCATTACCTGTGTATCCTGTTTTTATTCCATCTACTTCTGGAATAATTGAAAGAAGACCATTTGTATTATTTTTACAAAATCCTCTATCTGAGTAAGTATAAGTTTGCATATCTGTTATAGCTGTTACTTCTTTTTCATAGTTATCCATCATATACTTTCCAAGTATTGCTATATCCCTTGCTGTAGATATATTTTCTTTAGGAGGTTTTTTAGGATCAGCCAAACTATAAATAGGAAGTCCATTACAATTAACAAAACTTGTATTTTTCATTCCTATTTCTTGTGCTCTTTTATTCATTATTTTTACAAAGTTTTCTTCACTTTTACCAATATGTTTTGATATTGCCACTGCTGCATCATTGCCAGATACTATCATTAATCCTTTCATAAGTTCTATTAAAGGTACTTTTTCTCCTACCTTCAAATGATAAGATGAACCTCTAACTTTTGCTATATCTTTATCTACCACAATTATGTCATTTTTATTTACTTCCTTATTATTTATGGCTTCAATAGCAATTAAAAAAGTCATCATCTTACTAAGACTGGCAAGAGGTCTTTTTTCATCTGGATTTTTTTCATATAAAACTCTACCCGTATACTGATCTATTAATATGGATGATTTTGAAAATTTATCCACATTTGAAATTTGACCATAAGAAATACTTGGTGTAATAAAACTTATTATGATTAATAAAATAAGAAATATCTGTACTTTTTTTGTCAAAATTATCACCTTCTTGGTAACTTTAGTCTAAATTATTTTTCCCTTTTAACTAGGTAATAATCTTGAATTATTTTCTAGGTTTATTGGATCATTCTACTAAATAATACAGAAGTCCATGTGGCATGAATTGTTATACCTAAAAAGACCTCCATACACACTAAAATTTTTCCTAAAATTCCTAAAACAATTATATCTCCATATCCCACAGTGCTAAAAGTAATCATAGAAAAATACCAAGCTTCTATATAAAATCTTATGAAATCTTTAAGTGTATACATATTATTAAATAAATTTATTTTAATCAGTCCATAATCCATGGTTTTTATTCCTGTAAACATATATATAAGAGCAAATAAACTTACTATAAAAAAACTTATTAAGAGCAGCTTAGCTGGCTTTTCTCCATATCCAATAAAATTTTTAGATAAAAAGTCAAAAAAGTTGTCGGCTAAAAATTCTCTATATCCGTTGTATTGTCTAGTTTTCATAAATTTACTTGTATAATTTCTTTCATTATAATAATAATATCCAATATTCTCATTATCTTCTGTTTGTTTAGCTTGAATTCGTGCAATTCTATAATTATTTCTTCCACATATAACATTATCGTCATTATAATTTACATCTTTTAATATAAATTTAGTATATGGTGAAAAAACAATTCCATCTAATCTTGGAAAATAAGCACATTTCTCCACAATAAGTTTTTGTCCATTGAAATTTGATTTTTGAAATATTTGTTCATTTATGTATTTGGGATTAAATATAGTCTTATTAAATACACAATTATTTAAAAAAGTTGAGTTCCTAAAATTAACATAGGATTTAAACTCTGTATTTGTAAAATCAACGGAATTTTCAAATATAAAATCACTAAAATTAACATCTTCCTTAAATATTGATTCACAAAATTTTAGTTTTTCATATTTATAATTGACTATTTTATTGATATCAAATTTTTCTTCAAAATAAAATCCAGTAAAATCACTTATTTCTCCTTTTTTTATATAAGCTTCAAATAAGGCTATCTCTCTTGGACTTTTATTTTGTTTATGAAAAAGACAATACCCTGATGGGTCAGCATGTCTATAACATTTTATATTTTTGTCTTCTCTTGATGTCCATTTACAATTCATGTTTTTCCTCCATATATATTAAATCTATTTATAGTTTTAATATATAAAAATTTAATATACCTTATTTAGTTGATTTATAAAAATAAGAATTTTATAAAAAAAATTCACAGTAACTTTATTTAATTTAATGTATCAAGAATACATTTTTAAATATTAAAAATTTTCAGAATTTTCTAATTTATTATTGACATGAGCTTGTCCCATCCATATAATTTATATTAAATAAATTAAAAGTTTAATAAAAAAGGTTGGTGTTCTTAATGAATAAAAAAACAAATAAAAATAAGAAAGTAAATAATATAGGTTTAATGGATAAAAATTATGAAGAAATATCTTTTACTTGTACAGAATCAAATTTATCTTCTGAATCTAGTTATGCAAATTCTTATCTTAACTTCTTTGGTGTTAGAAGTGGATTAACTTATACTAATTTAGATATTAACACTCTAGAAAGTCGTTAGTTATGAATCTCTTAAAGGTATGAACCTATTGCTATATATAATTATTGGCAATAGGTTCTTTTTTATTATTGTATTAATCATTATTATATGAATAAATTTTAACTTACATCCAATATACAAAATATGGTAATATTAAATTGTAAGGAATACTGCTTTTTAAGGGGTGAGTATTATATGTTTAAAATAAATGACTATATTATTTATGGTTCCATGAGCGTTTGTAAAGTTTTAGATATTATTGAAGAAGAAAATCCTTATATTGGACTGAAGTCTTATTATGTAATACAACCTGTTTATTCAGATAAAAGTACTATAATTAAAGTACCTGTGGATAATAAAAAAATATCCATGAGACATCTTCTTTCTAAAAACGAAATAATGTCTATCATTGAAAATATTCCTACTTTGGATCTCTTAGAAATAGATAACGAAAAGCAAAAAAGTGAACAATTTAAATCTATAATAAAAAGTAGTACATGTACTAAATTAACCCAACTAATAAAAAGTATAAATAAAAGCGAAGAAGAAAGATTATCTCTTGGAAAGAAGTTATCTAAAACTGATGAGGACTTTAAAAAAACTGCACAAAAGCTAATTAATGAAGAATTTGCCACTGTTTTAAATATACCTGTTGAAGATGTCCCTTCTTTTATTTTAAATCATTTACATCAAAAAAATTAATTCTAATTTCAAAATCAGCTCAATAAAAAAGATTTCATTTACTTTATTTCAAATATAAATTATAATATTATTTATAAGTGGGAACTTGTACATCTAGTATAAGTATAATGCTAGCCCAAATAAAAGGAGCTGAATTTTTTCAGCTCCTTTTTCAATTTCAAGTAAATTATATTTCATTGAAATAATCAAATAATGTAAATGATTCTTCTGGAGTAAAACTTTCAAGTCTATCTTTTGCTAATTTAATATACCAAGATTTATCTAATTTATCAGGTATTTCTTTATTAATTACATTGCTATTATCGATAAAAACTCTATCTGGAGTATAACTTATCTTTTCTAGTTTTCCATCACTTTTCATCTTCATTATGGCATTATCACCACTAGATTTGCTGGCAAATATCCTAAAAACTTTTAGATAAATTTCTTCTTTTCCATAAACTGCATGACTATATTTTCCTGTTATTTTAACGCATTTTTGAAAATCCATTAGGTTGTTACTGTTATTTATGGTGCTTTCTACATCAATATTATTGATAAGTTTTTCCTTTATGGCTTTATTTACAATAGGCAAATCATTATCTATTAAACTTAAATCCTTCACATAAGCACCCTTACTTTTTACTTTACCATCTTGTTTTACATATATATAATTATTCACATCTTTTTGAATAATCTTTTTTATAAAGTCATGTTCTAAATTCATTTTAGTTCTTCCAGACCACTTTTCACATATTTCAAGATACTTATCAACGTCTTCTTTAGAATTAAATTTAAACATTACTCCATCTGTATTTCCTTGTATAAACTCTGCTCTATCTCCAAATTCCAGTTCAACTTTTTCTATTAAATCAAGAAGTAATAACTGGCCATTCACACAAATTCCTATACCTTGTCTTTGATCATATAAATCATTATTCACATCTAAACAAGCACCATAAGTAGAGTTAAGTACAAGTTTTAGAGACTTTTCTATGGGATTATGTTCACTTTTAAATTTAAATCTTGTATCTCTTATTTCCTTAAATTTATAAGGGTTTTGTACATTTCTACTAAGTAGATTGTATTCAATCATTATGGATGGATAAAAAGAGCTAACATCTGAGTTTACTATAAAATCTTCACCCTTATATTTCTTTCTAGCTGAATGAAGACCTCCCCATCCAAAATCCGTATCAACTCCATATACATTTACTCTTAAGTATTTTTTAAAGTCTCTGTTATCATAATCTTCATACCAAAGCTTAACATTATTATATTTACTTAATTCAATAATATTTATTATTTCAAAATCACTTGCATCATCTCTTTTATAGTTAGGTTTTTTTGCACCTAGTATATAAGCACTAAGCTGTGCCTCAGTTTTATTAAATAGTGAATCATCTAAATTAAAATATTCTATTAAACCTAATTGAGCTTCATACTTATAATAAACTTCTTTAAATACTTTATAAGTCATTCTCACATCATGAAGACAATAAGCTGTAAGCTCCTCAATTTCTTCCTTTGTTGGATATCTATTTAAATCAAAAGGTACACTACTTTCCCTTATATCTTCACCCATAAATAACTCCAACTCTTTTAAACTTCTGTAACTATCATTTAGTTCAAAAATATACATTGGAATTCTATTTAGATTTCTATCAATTTGATATGGAGACATATTTCGTTCTATAAGTTTGTCTGATACCATACATGGATCTATTCCTGCAATTATGGATTTCATTATCCACTGATCATAACCCCTTATATTGTACCCAACCCAAATGGAGTCTTTATTTTTATTAAAAACCCTAATTAATTCTTCTCTATTATTAATGATAATATGCTCTTTTTCTGTTTTGTAATCTTTCATACAACACATCCAAAATCCACATTTAGACAATACTTCGAAGTCAATAATTATACGTCTTCTCTCTTTTTTCATATTTTTATTCCTTTTTATTTTTATAATTATTTTTACTATATATTTTACCTTAAATACTATTTTTAAAACTATTAGTTATTGTTTTAAAGTAAAGGAGTTGTCTCAAAATAATTTAAAAATCATTTTGAGACAACTCCTTTAATTAATTTTATATTCTTTTTTCTTTATATTTTATTGATTGATAAAAAGTATATACTAAAAATCCTTGAACAATCATTCCACTTACTACCCAAACAAAACCACCTATCATCGGCAATAAACTTAGTAGTCTTACTACTAATATACCAATAAATAATTGTAAATATGGATTTTTACCTTTAAGTACAAGTCTTCCTAAAATTATTCCCATTACTACTGGAGATAAATATACTACTATAAAATACATCAAAAGTGATAGCATTCCAAGAGGTAAGCCTATTATAGTAATAAATAATAATAAACTAGCTATTGGTACTAATATAAATGATGCAATACCTCCAAATACTATTGGAAGCGGCTCCTTAACTAATAGTTCATCGCTGTTTATAAAGAATTTTTTAAATATAGAATATATTACAAATCCCAATATTAATGATGCTAAAATAGATATAATTGTTGAAAATCCCATAAAAGTTTTTAACGTATTTTCATCTTGAGAGTTATCTATTGCAGTATATTTTATATCATTCATACTAACTTTAGAATTAACAATAGGTTCCTTAGGTGAATATACCTCAATTTCACCAGATACTTCACCATTATCTGCAATTATTAACTCATTACAACTCACACTAACATTTCCATCAATTTTACCATTAATAATTATAGTTCCACCCGTTGCATAAAGTCCCTTACAACTACCTTTAAAGTTGATATTCTGTCCTGCAAGATATACACCATTGGCAACAGTATTTTCATCTATATTAATATTTTGTGCTGCTAATGTAATATTTTTTATATTTTTACTATTTATATTTATAGTTTGAGCTGCACATCTAATATTACCATTTACTTCTTTTGAATTTATGTTTACTATTTCACCTGCAATTATAGCATCACCTTTTACATTGTCCCTTACTTGTACTTTTCTTCCAGCAGAATAAACATCTCCAAATACTTCTTTTGTAATATTAACATTTTCATCAAAAACAAAGTAATTGGATGCACTGTCTACACTATCTGCAAAAACATTTGTAACAAACAATATCATCACAAATAATGTTAATACAAAAACCCCTTTTTTCTTCATAAACATACCCCCTAAATTTTATTATTCATATATTTATTTCATATAATCCTCTGTTTCAGTTGGTAAGTTTTTCATTTTTAATTTATACTCAACTTCTTCTTTAATAACTGAGTAAATAATAGCAAACACAGGAACTCCTATTATCATTCCCACAAGTCCTAAGAATTTACCTGCTACAAGTATAGAGAATAATATCCAAAATGCTGATATCCCTATAGAGTCTCCTAAAATCTTAGGTCCTATAATATTTCCATCTATTTGCTGTATTACAAATACCAAGATTAAGAAAATTAAAGCTTTAGCTGGAGATACAAATAAAATAATAATAAAAGATGGTATAGCTCCAATAAATGGTCCAAAGAATGGAATTATATTTGTTACTCCTATTATTACAGATATTAATAATACATATGGCATTTTAAATATGGAGAATACAATAAATGATAATACTCCTATAATGGCCGAATCAATTATCTTTCCACTTAAAAACCTACCAAATGTTTCATTTGTTCTATGTGTTAATTCAAATATCCTATTTGCTATTTTTTCTGAAAATAATGCACATGTAATTTTTCTACTTATAGCAAAGAAGTTTTCTTTATCTATTAATAGATATACAGAAATTATAATTCCAAGAACTATATTCCATATACTTGATGCAATTATCTTCACCGTATTACCCACAACAGGAATTATCTCCTTGGCAAAATCCATTATAAAGTTAATATACTTATCCATTTGCTCTCTAATTAACTGTGTATATTCTGGACTTAAATCAGTTTTATTCATTAACTCATTAAATAATTTTGTTGCAGTATCCACATACATAGGCACATCATTTACAAGACCCATAATACTATCCATTAATTGAGGTACAATAAAATGAATAAATAAATAACCTATACCTATAGCTGTCAGATAAGTTAATATTAAACCTATACTTCTTTTATGACTTCTTTTTAATTTTGAAAACCACTTAGCATCTCCAAGTAAGTCAACTTCATAAAACTTTAATATGAAGTTTAATAGATATGCTATGGCAAATCCTATTATAAAAGGATACAATATTCCTATAGCAATACTTATCTTCTCACTAAAAGATCCTATTTGAGATGCTATAAAATAAAAAATTATACTACAGCATATTACTATTAATGAATATACCGATATTGTATTGTACTTTGAATTCCAATTTATCTTCATATTCTTCTCCTGATAAATAATTATTTTTCATACTACTTAAACTGAGATAATATAGTAACTAAAATTGTAATTGTTAAAGCAAGAATCATTCCCTTTTGAAAAATTTTGCTTTGATATTTATTTATTTCATTATTTTTCTCAACTACTTCTAAAGTATTTGCATTTTTTTCTTCAATATCTGCTTTAACATACATAAATTTGCTTAAATCAATTAATATTTCATTTACACTACTATATTTTTCAGTTCTTCTAGTAAGCTTTTTGACTATATTTACTAAGGCGATATTTTCATTATTTATACCTACACTATTCCAGTCAATACCTCTATCAATTAATTTTAACATGTCTTGTTCATCTTTACCAATACCAAAAGGCATTTTTTTAAAAATAGCATCAAATAAAATTATACCTAAAGTAAAAAAGTCACTATCCTTATCTGTATAGTTAATGTTTAGTTGATATGGCGATAAAAAAGCAATAGAATTCTCTTTTCTAATATTAACTCCTTTATTTGCCTGAGTTATACAGTAGTCATATATTTTTATATTATAATTTTCATCAACAAAAATATTATCTTCACTAAGACTTCCATGATAAAGATTATTTCTATAACCACTATCTAAAGCTCTAAGTATTTTTTTTGTAATTTTCACTATACTATTCAAGTCCATATAATTTCCTTTAATAACTTTCTTAAGTTCTATGCCAGAAAAAAATTCATTTGTTATATAATAATATCTTTCTTCGTCTGTTAAATGAATTCCCACATCTAAAATCTTTGCAATATGAGGTGAGCTAATTTCAAATAACATCATTGATTCATCTATTAAGTTAGGTAAGAATTTTTCATTAATATGTTCATTATCCTTAATAAGCTGAATAAAAACTAAATTATCTTCTTGTAGATCTCTCGCTTTATATAGTTTGCCAGATACAATATTCTTATCCTTATCCTTATCTAATATCTCATATCTTGATGATATAAAGTTCATATATACACCTCCATTCTCCCCTAATTAACATAATTAAATTATATCAATTTTCAGCATATTTTTCCATGATAGGCAAAGAAAAAGCTATCTTTATGTAATGTTATTACAAAAGATAGCTTTTTTTATTATATTATTCTTGATATACACTTGTGTATATATATGATGTTTCACTTTTATCGTTTTTAGTTATTGTTCTATATGTTTTCGCTCCTGGCAATCCATTATATGTAAATTTATCTACTCTAATATTAGTTTTAACTTTATCTTGTGATGCACCATATATAGCTGCACTGACACTACTTCCACTTCTATAACACTGAACATAAACTGCATGATCAAAGTTATTAGTAAATTTCAAATCACTACCACTATCATTAACCATTGCATCTCTTCCTCTAGGTACATAATGTGATGTTTTTGAATGATTTCTTACTTCATCTATTTGTAACCCTGATAATAAAGCCGCATTAAACAATGTAGTTGATGTTTGGCAAACTCCACCACCTGGAGCATCCTGATAAGAACCTGCCATAATAACAGATGCATTTTTAAAACCATTACTTAAAACTCTCATACCTGTTTGTTTATTGTATGAAAATGTCTCTCCTGGCAATAAGATAACATTGTTGCATCTTTGAGCTGCAAGACCTATATTATAGGATCTTTCAACCAATGATGAATTAAAAGTAGTCGAAAAAGAAGCTAATTGAGTATTTATTGCTTTTACATCACTTGTCGATACTCTTGGATTTGTTACTGCAACTTTTAAATCAATATCTTCATATTTTTTATTATCTAAAGCTTTAGTAATTAATTTTTTATTTTCTTCTGTTTCAAATTTTAAACCAGTTTGTGACTGTGTATAACTTATACTACTTCCCACGCTTACTGTAGCATTTTTAGGACTTCTATTAATTTTTTTCGCAATATTACCTATAGCTTCATCAAGTTTCGCTTCATCATATGATGATTCTATAGAGTATTTTTTGCCACTAAATTTTATACCTATATATGAAGTAATATCTTTAAAATATGATTCTTTTCTTGTACTATTATAAGCTTTATCCACTAATTCCTCTGTATTATATTTTAAATTAATATCATCACAAGAAATTTCATAGTTATTTTCATTGTAATTTAAGTTTATATTTTGTGTTTTATACTTTTTATTTATAGCTTCAACAGCTTCCTTCTTAGTCATATGAGATACTTCTATATCTTGTATAAAAATATTGTCAGCAATTCTTCCATTATATAAAGAATGTTTTGTAAAATAATTTAATGCTATACTACTAATTATTACTATAATTCCTAATGATATTCCTATTATTTTATATATTTTATTTTTACTATTGCCTGACTGAGTTGTTAAATTATCCACCATTATATCACCTCACTCCTAAAAGGATTATATTTTAATTTCGTATTTTTCACAACAATTTTTTTAACATGTAACTATATTGTTACATATTTTTCCGCTTTTATTTGATTGTATTTTTCATAAACAATAAAAATAGACCTATAACTTGATATTTGCCAAGCAAGGTCTATATTATCAGTTTTATATGTAAATAATGCATTAATTAATGTATTCTCTCTTTCCTAATACGAGTAAATTTTCCAGAATCAGCTACAAAAACAAATCCCATTTTTTTATAGATTTCATTTAACTGTATTAAAGTTACTTCCCCGTTTTTTATATTGTCTAATGTTATATCTTCTATTCTTTTTTCCTTAGTTATTAATGTTCCCATATGTATCACTCCTAAAATAAATTATTTTTAATATATATATTAATATGCTTGTACTAATATGATAAAAATATAAATTTTATTATTCAAATATTTGTTCCAAATGTTCGTTCTATAATTTCATTATATACGAACACCCATTCGACTTCAAGTTTATTTTGAAAATTTTTCAAGAAATTTTCAAACATATATACTATATTCTTGCCAAAAACTTCAAATATAAGATATCCAAGTAGTTTATAATAATATTTTTTTCTTATAAATATAGTTTATTTTCTATAATAATATATCTAAGTTTGTTGTTTTTTATAATTACACTATAGTATTATTATATTAAAGAGAATCAAAGGGGGGAGTTGCAATGAAAAACACTAATGTTGATAATAAAATCATATTTATTGACAAAAGAACCGAACTAGATGATAAGCATACAACTTCTAAATCGCAATTAAACAAATTAAAGGGGAAAAGTAAAATAATTGGGTATCAAGAGCAAAAAAAAATTATGGTTCATAAAGCTAAAAAGAAAAAATTTCATAATTCTAAGTTATATAAATTAAGAAAAAAGATTCTTATATCTTTAATTATAATATTAAGCTTATTTACTCTTACATTTCTATATAACAAGTTTTATAAACCTAATTCCATAAAATCAAGTAAAAGTACATTTGTATCTGAAAACACAAATATATCAGGCTCAGATATTTCTCTATACTCATCTATTATAAGTAATTCTGTACAAAAGGTTTTAGGTATAAAATATGATGTAAAAGTGCTACAAATACATAAAAATGGAAATTTAGTTTATTCTAATGGATATTTTAATGTTCCAGATGAAGGCGATATAAATTTCGATATGATACTTCAAAATTTTTCACCCTATTCTCTAAAAATTAATGGCTATGAATATATAAAAAAGTAAGGTGCAAATTGCACCTTACTTTTTATTACCTTTAACAGCTTTACCTACATTTACGCCTGTATTTATAGTTTCTTTTGCTACATTCCCTACTCCACTTATAACATCTTTACCTACATTTACGCCTGTATTTATAGTTTCTTTCGCCACATTTCCTACTCCATTTATAACTTCTTTACCAGCATCAGTAACTGACTTTGTAATTTTAGCCATTTAACATACCTCCTCTAATTTTATTGTTATAAAGTTGTTTACACTATATTATATGACAAATTACTTAATATGTTCCTATAAATCACCATTCAAAAACTTTATTTATTATTTTACAATTAAAAAAGCAAGGTATACATTTAATATATACCTTGCCTCAATTTCTATTTTAATATTTGAAGTGTTATTGTTTTAACTCCCCATTTTCTACAGTCTGCTTTAGAGTTCATATAAATATCTATTTTATTTCCTTTTATTCCTCCACCGCAATCTTCTGCAACAAATACTTTATTTAATTCTTTTATATATACTTTTGTTCCATAAGGAATAACCTTTGGATCTACTGCTAAAGTACCATATCTAGCTTTAGTTCCTGTAGCTGTATATCCCCCACCAGTATAAGCGTATGCTTTAACTTTAAGTGTCTTTTTTACATTTAAAGATCCACTTGATGAAGATGTTTTATTAGATGTAGATGTTTTAGATTTTTTTATATATTTACTACTAGACCATCCTGTTTTTTTATTATATTGAACTTTATACCATCCATTTTTACTAGATAATATTTTTACTTGTGTACCTTTTTTTATTTTTCCTATTGATTTATATTTAGTCGAAGAACCAGTTCTTATGTTAACATTAGCTGTAGTTGTTCCATTAACACTTGCAGCATCTACTTTCACAGGCTTTGCAAACCCCATAGTTATTACTAAAGCACTTACTATTGAAACAGCTTTTAAAGTCTTTTTACTCATATATTTCCTCCCTATATTTGTTTTTTACGTTTTTATCTAAATGTTAAATTCTCTCGTTGTTTTTTTATTTTTATTAATGTTATATATATATAATATTACATTTTAGTAACTTTTTAAAGTACTTTTTAGAAAAAAGTTACAAATAAGTAACATTATTCTATGATTTTTATTTTGTACAATCAAGCAAAACATAGTATTTTCAATATATCCACACTTTCACTATGAAATATCAAAAAAATTTAATTTTTTCTTATTTGTAACTTTACATTATACAATTTGTAAACATTTTCATTTTAATTTAATTATAAATCCCATAAAAAAAGCCAAGTAAAACTTGACTATTTAAGTATATAAAGAGTTATATTTCTAACTCCCCAATTTATACATTCTTCTTTTGTATTCATATAAATATCTATTTTATTTCCTTTTATTCCTCCACCGCAGTCTTCAGCAATAAAAGTTTTATCAAATTCTGGTATATAAACTCTCGTTCCATAAGGAATAACTTTTGGATCTACGGCAATAGTTCTTCCAAATGTAGGTTTTGTACCAGTAGCCGTTATAGTCCCTGTATAATAAGCATAAGCTTTAACATCTAAAGTATAAGATATATCATCTATGCTACTTGGTTTGTTCGTTACAGAGTCAATTTGACTTTGTGACTTTAAATATGCAGAAGAACAATAACCTATTTTTCCATTTGATAATTTTACTTTATACCAATTACTATTTGTATCTTCTATTACATTTACCTTATCACCTTTATATACAACTCCAAGTATACTATTTGATGTTGATGGTCCACTTCTTACATTTAAATTAGCTGTAGCTATTAAGGTCTTTATAACCGTTACATTATTATTTGTATTATTATTGTTAGTAGTATTATTAGAACTTGAATTATTATTTGATGAACTTCCTGAGTTGTCACTACTTTCCTTTAAGTATTTATTGCTAGCATATCCTACAGTTCCATTATCAAGCTTAACTTTGTACCATCCAGTACTAGCAGTACCAAGAATTTCTACACTTTCATTTTTGCTTATATATCCAACAATTTTATAAGCTGTTGAACCACCACTTCTCACATTTAGATTAGCTGTTGCCACAAGTTTTTTATTGCTTGTAGGTGAGCTATTTGTAGAATGATTATTTGACGTAGATGAGCTTTTTAGAGAAATATAACTTCCACATACCCAACCATTCTTACTTCCATATTTAATCTTATACCAACCATTTTCAGAAGATATAATTTTCACCTTATCTCCTTTTTTAAGTCCTCCTATGGAAACATATGATGTTGATGGTCCACTTCTTACATTTAGAGAATTTGCTGTGACTTCACCTGTATTACTATCTGCATGTACATTAGTAGCCCCCATGGCCAATAATATTGATGTAGCTGACAGTGCTGCTAGTGTATATTTTGTATTTTTTTCAATCATTTTCTTCCCCCAGTATAATGGTTTATTTTATTTCATTATTGTTTTATGTATAATTTTCCATTTAACAATATATTAACTTAATTTCTTTAAATTTAAAATAGATTAATACATTTTCACCTAAATTTTTGATTCTTTTGGTAAAAAAATTCACTTATTATATTTATAATCTTTCATATACTAAATAAAAATTAATTAATTTGGAGGATTGATTATGGCTGATAAAAATTACCGTATAGCTTCTATTACAGATGATGAAGCCACTGAAATAAAAAAAGCTGAAGCTGAAGTAAAAAAAATAACAGGAAAAGATTTTGTATTAATTGCTTGGGAAAAAGACTAATATACTATTTTTTCTAAGAAAATAAATAAGAGGCTGTGTATAGAGATTTTTTAATCTTAATACATCAGCCTCTTTATATGCTTGGTGGATTTATTTTTAATTTTTTATTTCTCATTATATCAAAATATTTTAGTTGTTAGTTATAATTTTAATTTGTAAATAATTTATAAATTGTAAATTGTAAATATAATATTTTCTAATTCCTAACTTTTCATAACCACTTAAAATATTTATGTATCTTCACTATCCACCAAAGCATATTTTATTATAAATATGAGATTTTCATCTCATAATATAATAAGCAATTAAATTTCTATAAAAGTTTCATTATTAGCTTTATTTATAGCAACTTCCAGTTCCAAAACTTCTTTATTTAAGTTTTTCACTAACTTTTCCATTTCTTCTCTGTCAAAATTTAATTCAGTCACTTTATAATATACAGAAGTCGCTGCTGCATCTACTTTTCTCTCTCTGCTAACTTTAACATTCTGAAGTAAATCTTCTAATTCAAAAGCTAATTCTCTTTTTAATTTTACTTTATTTAAGGCGCCTTGAATAGTAGTTTTTTGTCCTGATACTTCTATCTCTGTAATATTATTAGCATAAGCTATAGCTGTTTTTATTTTTTCTATTTCTTTAGATAATGATATTAACTCATCTAATTCTTTAGTAAAATTAAATTTTTCATCGCAATCAAATCTACTTCCATCAGATTCTAGTATATAAGTTGTACTGGCTTTTTTTCTATTTAAAATATACGGTGATTTATATCTATAACTTCTTTCTAATTCTGCAACTTTTATCATACCTTGGTTTATCGTAAGTTTTTCCATAAATATTCTCCCTTCCACATCCCTTTTTTATCTATATTAATTATTATTTTCTTCAACTATTTCTATAAATCGTTTTAACAGCATTTCTCCATATTTATGCTTCTGTATTTTATTATATATATTTTCATAATTTTTACCAATACCTATTATTTTGTCTTTCTCGAATTTTAAATACTCTTTTGTTGTCTCTGAGAAGAACTCTGGATGAAATTGCGTCCCCCAAACATGATTATCATAAGAAAAGGATTGAACTTCATCATGCTCATTATAAGCTAATATTTTAGCACCCTTTGGAATTTGTAGTACACTTTGGGAATGAGCCTCATGTCCTTTAAAATTTTTAGGTAATACACCAAGGAGTTTATCTTTTTCACCTTCATCCGTAAGATAAATATCTACAGTACCTAATTCCATACCCTTAGGATTATATCCCACCTGTCCTCCTAACATATCTGCCAGTAGTTGATGCCCATAACAAATTCCCAGTACTGGTATGTTTGTATTTACTATATTTTTTAGATAATCACAAATTTTTACACTCCAAGATTCATAATCAGATACCATGGAATGAGAGCCTGTTATTATAATTCCTTTTATATTGTCTAAGTCCGGTATTTTTTCTTCTTTCTTACAGTCTACTACAACAACTTGATTTTTATCTAATTGTCCCTTATTCATAATATGGTCGTGAAACTCACCATATTTATTTGAAATAGATTTTAACGTTTCTCCCATGCTTAATATAACTATTTTTTTCAAAAAATTCACCCCTAAAAAATAAAAGTGAATTAATAACTTTATTCACCCTTATTTACATCTTATTTATTTAATTATATCAATTTTATTTTATTTTCAAATTACAGTTACTTTACAAAAAAATTAACTCCTCAGACAAATTTATTTATTTTATCTTTGAAGTTAATTTTTAATTTCTATGGTATATTAATTTTTAGGCAATAGTATAACTTCTTATGCTATAAAAATCCAACCATAATAATTGTATATGAAAGTAATTATTAATTCAACCTATATACTTAGAATTCTTACAGATTGTATTTATATTAGTTGTTTTTAAAATAAAATTATTCCATAATATGCTTATATAGTATATTTAAGGAGGTACTTATGAATAACTTGAAAATAGGACTAATTCAGATGAAAGTCCATAATGATAAAAAAGAAAATTTATTAAGAGCTGCTAATTTAATAAAAAAAATTTCTTCAGAAAAGTCAGACATTGTAATTTTACCAGAAATGTTTTCTTGTCCTTATATAACATCAAATTTTCCCATTTATGCAGAAGAAGAAGGCGGTTATTCTTATAATTTTTTATCAAACATTGCTAAAGAAAATAATATTTACTTAGTCTCTGGATCCATTCCGGAAATAGATAACAATAAAATTTATAATACCTCTTATGTTTTTAATAGATATGGTGAAAAAATAGGAAAACATAGAAAAGTACATTTATTTGATATCGATATAAAAGGAAAACAAACATTTAAAGAATCTGATACATTAAACGCCGGAGATGAAGTTACTGTATTTGATACAGAGTTTGGCAAAATAGGACTTTGTATATGCTATGATTTTAGATTTCCAGAGTTAGCTAGACTTATGGTAAATAAGGGTGCTAAAGCTATAATTGTTCCTGCTTCCTTTAATATGACAACTGGTCCTGCCCATTGGCATGTTATGTTTAAATCTAGGGCCATAGATAATCAAGTTTATACCATAGGTTGTTCTCCAGCTAGGGATTATAACTCTTCTTATATTTCCTATGGACATTCATTAATAGTTTCTCCCTTTGGTGAAATTCTTTATGAGTTGGATGATAAGGAAGATATGATGACATATACTATTGATTTAGATTATGTTGATAAAGTTAGAGAAGAACTGCCTCTACTTTATCATAGAAGAAATGATTTATATAAATTAATCGAAAAATAGTAAAAATATATTTATTAAAAGGAGTATTGCCCAAATGCCAATACTCCTTTTTAAATTTATTTTCTTTTTTTATTATTAAAACTTAAAACTTTAACATCCTTCTTATCTGAAAGAGTTCCTTCTTTAAGTCCCATTAAAATTTCTAAATCATCAGCATATAAAATTATATTTTCATTATATAACTTATCCATTAAAGTATTTTTACTTACGATATTATTATCTAAAAGTAATTTATAAGCCTTTCTAAGACAAGTTGGATGAGTTGCTTTAACATTGTCTAAAGGCTCTCCCTTATGCCATCCATTTTTACTTATTTCATTCATTAGATAATTATATTTTTTGTAGTTTATTAATCCTAAAGCATATGCTCTATATAAAATCATAGTAAGCGGTACCATAAATTTAGATTTAACTTCTAAATAAGACTGCATTTCATTAGGATTAGATAGTTCTTCTATAAATCTTTCTTTTGGTAATAATAATGCACAGGCAAAATCATCTTTGTTAAATCTTTTAGCCGGGATATTTAATTCATTACTTATAATAAATCCGAATTCATAAGCTAAGTCATAATTTCTCGCAGCTAAAGAGTTTTTATCATATCCTAAAGATACTATATATTTGCTATTTCCATTTACACTTTGTTTTTGTGAATATGGAGAAGCACCTTTTCTCTCATTATTCATCCCAGTTACAACTACACCAATAGCTTCCATAAATGAAAGCATGTTTATTATTGGCTCATCTCCCATTTCATAGTATTCTCTGCATCTAATAGCTAATTCTTCCATTGAAAGATTTTTATTCAAGTTTTCTGGAAGTTGTAATCCTGGGAACTGAATGTAGTTTTCAAAGAATAAGTAAAGCTTATGAATCATTACTAATTTTTCTCTATATGATATTTCTTCATTTCTTTGTATAGTAGATTGTGGGTTAAAATGTACAGCATCCACATTTATTTTTATATTTTCATTTTTATAGAAATAGTCCCTTGGAAAATGAAGTACATTTGATAATTTTAATGCATTTTCCACCGTTGGTTTATATTTATTTTCTTCAAAAGCCAATATATCTTTTTTATTTATATTAGTTTCTTTAGATACTTGATCTATAGTTTTTCCTCTGTATATTCTGGCTACTTTTAGTCTTTTACCATTAAATAATTCTTTTTTCATATTTATGGTCCTTTCCTTGTTGATATTTTAAACAAAGCTAATTTAAGTCTTCAATCTCTTATTATACTGAATAAATTATATCTTTTCAAATAATAAGTTGTTTAATAATAAATATAATTATTAATTAGATTTCAGCTTTATTTTCACATAATCAAATAAAGAATCTATATTTCCATTATTTTTCCCACCACCTTGGGCAAGAACTTTACTTCCTCCACCTTTTCCATCTACTAATTTGATGCTGTCTTTTAGTAAATCATTCATATCAAGATTTTCTAAGTTTTTTGAACAAGTAAATAATAGATTTAATTTATCATTGTTAATTAAAACAAATAAACCAACCACATCATCTTTTTCACCTATTTTATTTGCAATTTTATTTATATAGTTCATAGTTTTATTTTCATAAATTTTAACTACTACACTCATATTATTAATTTTTTCTGCTTCTTCAATCATTGCTTTTATTTCATAGTTGCTGATAATTTCTTCAAGTCTTCTATTTTCTTTATTAACTTCATTTAACTTATTATTAAGTTTTTCTATACCTTTATAAGCATCTTCCTCATTGCTGCTTAGTAATTTACATATTTTATTTAAATAATTATCTCTTTTTAACATTTCTTCTATGGCTTTTGTTCCACATAAAAATTCTATTCTTGTAGCTTTTTTGTATTTTTCAAATTTTTTTATTTTTATTACTCTTAAATCTAAAGTATTTTTAACGTGAACACCACAACATAAATTTATATCAATATCATCTATTTTTACAACTCTTATATCATCGCTAAGCTTTGATAAATCTTCTTTTATTTTTAATTTTTTAGCTTCTTTTTTAGTAATATTAAGAAATTCCACAGGTATATTTTTTCTTATTATATCATTACACATATTTTCAATTTTTAATATATCTTCTTCTTTGAAAAATCCTTCTATATCAACTGTGGCTGCTTCACTTCCTAAATGAAAACCTACTGTTTTTGCCTTATATTCATTATTAAAGCAAGCAGATATGACGTGTTGTCCAAAGTGATGTTGCATACCATATTCTCTTCTATCCCAATTAATTTCACATTTTACTTTATGAATTCTATTTGGCTTTTTATCCAATACATGATATATTTTTTCATCTTCTTCGTATACATCCACCACAGATATATTATCTATAGTACCTAGATCACAGTATTGACCTCCACCGCCTGGGAAAAAAGCTGTTTTGTCTAATAAAACATGATATTTTGAATCTCTTTCCTCAACTTCTTCTATTTCAGCAGTAAAATTTTTCATATATGAATCCAAATAAAATAATTTTTCCATTTTTTCCGACCTTTCTTTATTTATTGTTTATTTTTACAATTATTAGTTAATTATAACTAAAAAATTATTGCTTTAATAGATATTGTAATGCAAAAGCTACATCTTCTAATTATAATTAAATAAACTGTTAAAAAGGAGGCTTATTATGGATAAAAAAGAAAAAGTTCTAAAAAAATTAGATGAGTTAAATATTAAATATGAATTAGTAAATCATCCTCCTGTTTATACTATAGACGCCATAGAAAATCTTAAACTAAACAATCATGGTCATATTGTAAAAAACTTATTTCTAAAAAACTCAAATAACAAGAAATTTTATCTTGTTATGTTAAAAGGTGATAAAAAAGCTGATTTAAAATCAATAAAAACTCAAGTAAATTCCACTGCCCTTAGTTTTGCATCAGAGGACAAATTAGAAAAATACTTAGGTTTATCAAAAGGCGCTGTAACTCCTCTTGGCATAATCAACGATGAAGAACATTTAGTAAATGTGATTTTAGATGAGGATTTAAAAAATGAAAAAATTATTGGTGTTCATCCAAATGTGAATACTTCCACTATTTTTATGAGTTACGCTGATTTAATCAAATTTATTAATACTTTTGGCAATGAAATTTTTTATGTCAGTATATAGTAAAAAGCTCTACTATCTAAAATAGATAATAGAGCTTCTTTATTACTTATTTATTCCCTCAAAAACAAATTTACCGCTTTTGCCTCCAGTTTTTTCTACTAAGTGAATATCTGATATGACCATATTTTTATCTATTGCTTTACACATATCATAAATAGTTAGAAGAGCCACATTAACACCAGTTAAAGCTTCCATCTCTACACCTGTTTGTCCACTTAATTTAACTAAAGAAATTGCAGTTATACTTTTTTCTTCTTCATTGAATTCAAAATCAATTTGAGATTTAGTTAGCATTAATGGATGACACATAGGAATTAATTCTGATGTTTTTTTAGTAGCCATTATTCCAGCTACTCTTGCCACAGCAAGTACATCACCTTTTGCCATATTACCTTCTAAAATCCTTTTATATGTTTCATCATTTACAAATATTTTTCCCCTTGCTATTGCTTGCCTCTCTGTAACTTTTTTTTCTGTTACATCTACCATTATGGCATTTCCTTTTGAATCAAAATGATTAAGTTTACTACTCATTTTACCCCCACCTTTATTTAATAGTATTTTTTTATTATTTTATTTATTTGTTTATTGTCTAAGTTTTCAGCTTTACCTACATTTCCATCTAACATTTCCCATACATAATTATGTACTTCTACTGCATTAGAAAAATCACCTTTTTCCCATTTTCTAAGGCTATTTCTAAGATGCATTCTATCATAATCATCACTTATATTTTCTACACCTTCTAATGCCAACTTTATAGTTTTAGGTGTAATTTCGCCACACTGCCATTTATAATCAGCCTCTACAAGTGTATTGGCTAAAGAATGAATAAGTTTAATTGCTTCATTATTTGTCTTCGGCTTTTTTATATCTTTTTCTTTTATATAAACTGTGTTTATAGAGGAATCTGCACTACCCTCAACTACTTCTTTTTCATTTGATATCCCCATAAGATATTTTAAATTATCTATTTCTATAAATCTATTTATTTTTTCAAATACAGGATAAACAGTTGGTATTTTTTCAAAAACCTTAGGGTTTGCTATACCTGCTACAGGAAGTAAAATTATACTCACAATAAGAATGTCTAAAATGATATATCTAATATTTTTTCTTTTTTCTTTTTTAATTTCTTTGAAAGGATGTTTTGCACTTTTTTTTATATCATCAGGAATATGAATTTTGTCTACAGCAGTATTATCTATACTAAAATTTTTAATATCTTCATTTATATCTCTATCAACATATTTATCTATATCTATACCATCAAAATCTATCTTTTTAATAGTATTATTTAGCAGGTTTTTAACCATAAATAAACTCCCCCTTTATCTTATCTCTCATTATTTTTAAGGAGTTTCTAAGATACATCTTTACAGTACTTTCATTCATATCAAGTATATCTCCAACTTCTTTATATGACATGTTATAAAAATACAATAATATTACCACATTTTTTTGATAAATATCTAATATATCTATAGCTTTATACATATCTATATATCCACTTTCATCTAGATAATTTATATCTTCATTATCTACCATTCCCATTTCTTCCATATACTCATTAATCTGTTTTATAGTTACTTTTGTTATATACTTATTAAAATTATTAAACTTTGATAATCTATGGATATTTTCATTTATATAAAAAATACTATTTTTCATAATTTCTTTTGAATCATATTCATATTTTGTATGCATAAAAGCTAATTTATAAATATATTCACTATTTTTTATCATAAGCTTTTTAAATGCTCTTTTATCACCTTTAATAGATTTTTCTAATAAAGTTAATCCCATATAAATCTCCTCTCAAATGAATTATTAATACTAAAACTGTCAGTGATTATAAAAATTCTCTTTTATTTATTTTACACTTTTTTACATATATCTTCAATAATTGGCTTTTTAGTTTCAAGCATATCTATGGATAATAAAAATTTTATTTATACTTTTTACTATCTTTATAGCATATAAATAGTATATAAATTTAAAATAAGATTTTCTATGATTACAGGGAGATAATTATGAAGAAAAGAAATTTATTGATTAACGTAATTTTACTTACTGCATCCACCATGACTCTAGGATTTATATCTATGGCTTTTAGAGTATATTTATCTAATAAAATCGGTGCAGAGGGTATGGGATTATTCCAACTTATTATGAGTATCAATGTAGTATGCCAAACCTTAGCTATTTCCGGTATAAGAGTTACCATGACAAGACTTGTAGCTGAAGAACTTGGAAAGGGTAATAATCACCTCCTAAAAAACATTGTAATAAAAGGGCTTCTTTATACTTTGTTTTTTAGTATCTTAACAGGAATATTGCTATTTAACTTATCTGGATTTATTTCTGCATCATGGATTCAAGATGAAAGAGCAATTATCCCTTTAAAGATTTTATCCTGCTCTTTACCTTTCGTTGGTATTTCCTGTTGTCTTAATGGTTATTTCTATGGTTGTAGAAAGGTGGTTAAATGCATCAGTGCTGATATTATAGAAACTTTAGTTATGATTAGCATAGTTTCCTTATGCATCACATCATTTTCCACAGGAAGACTTGACTATACTTGTGCTTTAATTGCTGTTGGTAATTCTATAGGTAATATTTGCTCTGCTTTTTATTCTTATATTTTATACATATTTGAAAAGAAAGATTTACATATTACTAAAAATATAAGTACTAAATATCCATTTCTAAAAATCATAAGAGTAGCTATACCTTTGGCCTTTAGTGCTTATATCCAAACATCTTTGAAAACTCTAGAAGATATTTTAATACCAAAATCCTTAAGACTTTATGGCTCTTCTGGATCCATGTCTTTATCAATTTTTGGTATGGTTAAAGGAATGGTAATGCCTCTTTTATTATTTCCTTCCATATTTTTAGCTTCTTTTTCCACATTAATAATACCAGAAATTGCAGAAGCTAATGCTTTAAATAAAAAAAATGCAGTAAATTATATTATTTCAAAAGTAATAAAATTTACTATGTTAATTGCCATATTTGCCATGGGAATATTTATAGTATTTTCTAGAGAGCTAGGTCTTGGCCTATATAATAATACAGAAGTTGGATATTTACTTAAAATTTTAGCACCTCTAATTCCTTTTATGTACTTAGATAAAGTTGTAGACGGTAGTTTAAATGCTCTTGATTTACAATTTAGTACACTAAAGTTTAATATTATTGATATGTTTGTAAGAATAAGCGCTATAACTCTTTTAATACCTAGATATGGAATAAAGGGATTTGTCCTTGTATTATTTATAAGTACAACTTTTAATACATCTTTAGGTGTCATAAAAATATTAAGACATACAAAACTTAAATTTCAAATATTTGACTGGATTTTAAAACCATCTTTGTCAGTTACTTTATCAAGCTATGCTACAAAAATTATTTTATATTGTTTACATATTGAAAATTCTATTTTTATCAGTATAATTTTAGATTTAGTAATTTATCTTATCATGCTTATACTTTTCAAAGCCATTGGAAAAAAAGAACTTCAATGGTTTTTGGATGGGTTTAAAAGAGATGTTAAAAAAGGAAAATGGGAAACAATTGGGCTTTATAAAATGTAATCTTTACACTAAAAAGAGTTTGCTAATCATGCAAACTCTTTTATTATTGTATATTATATAAAAAATTAACTATATTTCTTACTGTTATATCCATTTGCTCGTCACTACTGATTAATGCCTCTCCATCACCACTATATGTTCCATAATTTGCAAATTGAGAATGATTAGCTCCTTCTATCTGCACATATTTTGTATCTTCTGGTAATTTATCCTTAGAATTAATCAATTCTTTATAGTCTACAATATTGTCTTTACTTCCCCAAATAGATAATACTTTGAAACCTAATTCTTTTATATTGGCTTTAGGGTAAGATGATATAAACACTATTGCCTCAACATTTTTATTGTTTATAGCATAATCAGAAGCTATAGTTCCTCCAAGAGAGTCCCCACCTATGACCCATTTCGTAATATCTGGGTTATTTTTTATTACATCATCTGCTTTATTTTCTCCAAATTTAGCATAATTAAAAGGCATATCTACAGCTACTACTTTATATCCATAGCTAGCTATCATATTGCATAATTTTGCATAGGATGATGATTCTATTCTTTCTCCAGGATAAAAAATAAATCCTTTTGTTGCATTTACATTTTTAGGAGTAAAATACGTGTAATCTTTATCAATAGTTACTTCTACTTTAGAATTACTTTCTAAATACTTAATATAATCACTTTGTAAAGTATAACCATTGCTTAACCATATAAAAAAACCTATTACGGATATGATAAATACTGACAAAAGAAGAATGATTGATTTTTTTCTTGCTTTAGCTTTTAAAATTTTCTTTTCTTCATTTTCCTTTTGAATATAGTTTTCATCATTGTAAAGCAAAGGTCTCTCTAATTCCATTGTAATACTAAAAGTATTATACTCTTCTTCACCACTTGACTTTGCTTTCCTTTTTTTCATATTATCCCTCCACAAATTTCTTCACTACCATTATATTTTAACATATAAATTTAATCATTTCATCTTAATAAAAGCATCAATTTTCTTACAATTATTTTGGATACAATATAAGAGATACAAAAAAGCCTTTATTGTAACTTTTTCATATCTCTTAATAAATATTATTTTATAGAAGTATCTTCATAATTTTTTAAAAATTCTCTTCCTTCTTTTTCTATTTCTTCTATCATATCAACTTCTGGTGCTTCTTCTGGTTCAGTACTAAAATCAAAATTTTCTTCTTCACAATTTACTTCTTCGTTAAATTGTTTATCTTCATAATTAAATGTTATTTTTTCTATTTTGCTACCACAACAAGCACAAAAGTTAGAATCTTCATCTGTTTCTTGATTACAATTTGGACAAATTATAGATAGTTTTTCTTCTTTTATTAAGCTATTTCCGCATTGAGGGCAAAATTTTTCATTTTTAAAGGCTACATAACCACATTCACAAGTAGTTTTATTATTTTCCTTTTCAAAGTTTCTAAGACTCATATATTTAGTATAGATTTCTATATCATAATTTTTTATTTCTTCACATAAATCATTAAAGTCTTCATCATATATTTTATTTTTTCTTATTTTATCAAATGTCATTATCCCTAATTTTAACAAAGCTTGGGCTTTCAAATCTTCATATTCATTTATACTCTTTTTTATTTTTAATTTTTCTGATTCTTTTTGTATATTGGTTAATTTCTTATCCTTCATTTTCTTCCTCCAAGTTATTAAAAATATTTAATTTATAACCTATTAAAGTCATTATTAAGCTATATACAAATGAAATTATCACTCCTATTACAAAGTTGAACCCCATTTGCATTGCACTAAGAGAATTTAATATAGATGCTGCATTATCTCCAACATATATAGTTGTTAATAAACCAATAACTCCCATTATAACTGCATGAAATCCACTAAATATTATTACTGGTTTAATATCTTTACTTTTATATTTACTTTCTAACTTACACCCTATAATTATAAAAACTAAAGATGATAAAGCTATTAAAGATCCTAAAAGTAATATTAAATCTAGTGATAAGTTTGAATTAAATAAAGATAATATAGATACTGTTTTCATACCAAGATTAATAGGTATTAAGTTAGCAAAAGCCCACAAATAAATTGCTAACTGACTTAGTACAAATCCTAATGATGTAGTACTTGTGTAGTTATTTAACCCTAAGTCATAAATATAGTTTATCTTGGCTAAATGTAATGATAATAATATTATTAAAGTTAAAATATATCCTATTAATAGAGTTTTTAAAGCAATTTTTATTATATTTACAACCCTATTTTCTTTTTCATAGTCTCTTTTTAATCCCATAAAAAATATAGAAATAAATCCTATAATAAATGCCTTAAATAACACACTTATCATATTAAATCCAAGATAAATTCCATAACTATATGTATTAAACATATTTAATCCATCAAATCCATTTGATAAACTTACTTGCACCTGAGACATTCTAGATAATACTACTAAAAGAAGAGAATATATAATCCCTACCACTAATGAGTTCTTCACATGCGACACAAAAGATATATTGTTTTTCTTCATAAACATTCTATATGGCAATATAAATGATATTATTGGTAAAATTAATAATATTAAAAATCCAAAATTAACACTAGACTGCGCACTATTCATAAACAGAGACATATATATATCCATACTAGCTAAATTACTAAATAACATTATATGTATTGGATTTATTAACTCACTTATTTGATTATTTTCTCCTACTAATAATACTTTTATTATTAAAGAAAAAACAAATAATATACCAAGAGCTGATATAGATGTTTTAAATCCACCTATTAAATTAAAACTTGATGCTATGTTTTTGAAATTAGCTTTTTCACCTTCTTGATTTATAAATTTTTCCCTTTTACTTTTAACATTTTCTAGTATTTCTCCACAGTTTTTACAATAAATATCCTTTTCGTCTACTAAGTTTTCACACTTAGAGCAATAAGTATTATTATCTTTTTCTATTGTAAGATAATTAATATTTTTCTTTATATGTAAGCTACCGTCTTCTTTTGAGTAATTACTGAACTTATTTTCAATTAAATTTTCTTTTATATTCATCTTAGTTTCCCTCCTAACTTATAATCTATGAATTATCTTTTTATATTTATGAATTATAACAAAGTTTTCTTAATTCTACCTTAATTTATTCTTAAGATTTAGTTCTTTTCAATTAGTTTAAAAATATTATAAGTTGACAAAAATAAAAAGCACTTTATTGTGCTTTTTAATCTTCATTTATAAATTTTATTAAGTCTTCGTAACATTTCTTAGCATCATTATAACCCTTATCATAAAGCTCTTTTAATTTAGTTTTATCTTTTTCTACTCTACTAATATTAACTGGCTCTTTAGGCTGTATTACAAAAACTTCTCCAGTTTTTACTTTTTCTTCAATAAAATCTAGAGTATTATTATACATTTTATATCTATTTTCTATAGCGTTTACTAGATTTGGATATTTTCTATATTTTAATTTAAAAATAGGTAAAAAACTAGACTTTTTCTTTCTATATGTTTTATCTCTTGTCAAAATGACTACATTTTTCCTATGATTATCTTCTATAGATTTTTTTATTGGTATGGAATCTGTAATTCCTCCATCAAGATACTTTTCTCCGTTTATTTCCACAATTCTAGCAAGTAGTGGCAAGGAGCTAGATGCCCTTACAGCTATTATATCTTTTTTCATATCTTTGATTTTTATATATTCAGCTTTGCCAGTTTTACAGTTAGTAACTACTGAATAGAAATTTCCCTTAAACTTATTAAAAGTATCATAATCGTATAGTTCCAGTTTGTTTGGTATAAGATCATATAACATTTCAACACCAAACATATCCCCTGTTTTTATCAAGCTATTGATACTACAATACCTTTTATCATTAATATAATCTAAAGTAACTTTTATAGATCTTCCTATTTGTTTCGATACATAGCTTGATATATGACAAGCTCCTGCTGATACACCATAACAATCATCGAAATAAAGATTCTTTTCCATAAAATAATCTAATACACCAGCAGTATAAACGCCTCTCATTCCTCCACCTTCAACTACAAGTCCAGCTTCTATCATTTGTGATACTTACCCCCTTGATATTATCGTATAAATAAAATATAGTTCTTATTATTAATATAGTCAAATAATAGCAATCTTAATTATATTTTTCAAAACCTTACTATATTTCTATAGAATAAGTTTTTGAAAAAATTAATACAATTATTCAAAAAAATGACTTATTATGATTAAATCATAATAAGCCATTTTTTTATTTTATATTAGAATTCACAGTTTTTAGGCGTTCTTGGGAATGGTATAACGTCTCTTATGTTTGATACACCTGTTAAGTACATTATCATTCTTTCAAATCCTAAACCGAATCCTGAGTGAGTAGCAGTACCGAATTTTCTAAGTTCTAAGTACCACCAGTAATCTTCTTTATTTAATCCGAATTCTTCTATTCTTTCTAATAGAACATCTTCTCTTTCTTCTCTTTGAGATCCTCCGATGATTTCTCCAACACCTGGAACTAATAAGTCCATAGCTCTAACTGTTTTACCATCTTCATTTAATCTCATGTAGAATGCTTTTATATCTTTTGGATAGTCAGTTACAAATACTGGTGCTTTGAATATTTGTTCAGTTATATATCTTTCA
Source organism: uncultured Clostridium sp. (assembly GCA_945871955.1). Classification (GTDB taxonomy): domain Bacteria; phylum Bacillota; class Clostridia; order Peptostreptococcales; family Peptostreptococcaceae; genus Terrisporobacter. The sequence continues at coordinate 49,737 of CAMBXR010000009.1, forward strand.
TGCTCAGTTTGTAAATCTATTCCCCACTCTACTGGGTATTCGAATTTTTGTCCTGATTCAAGTAATAATTCTACTGCTTTAGTATAAGTTATTCTTATGAAATCAGAGTTTACTATATTATGTAATCTTTCTAATAATCCTTTGTCTACGAATGCATTGAAGAATTCCATTTCTTCTGGACAATGTTCTAATACATAGTTGATTATGTATTTAACCATATCTTCAGCAAGTTCCATATTATCTTCTAAGTCAGCAAAAGCTATTTCAGGTTCAATCATCCAGAACTCAGAAGCATGTCTACCTGTATAAGAGTTTTCTGCTCTGAAAGTTGGTCCAAATGTATAAACATTTCTGAAAGCTAGTGCCATTATCTCAGCATTTAATTGTCCTGAAACTGTTAAGTTAGCTTCTTTTCCGAAGAAATCTTGAGAATAGTCTATTTTTCCTTCTTCAGTTTTTGGAACATTGTCTAAGTCAAGAGTAGTTATTCTAAACATTTCTCCTGCACCTTCACAGTCACTTCCTGTTATTATTGGTGAATGTGCATATACAAAGTTTCTTTCTTGGAAGAATTTATGTACTGCATATGCAGCTACACTTCTAACTCTGAATATGGCTGAGAACATATTACTTCTTGGTCTTAAGTGAGCTATAGTTCTTAAGTATTCTACAGTATGTCTTTTCTTTTGTAGAGGATATGAATTATCTGATTCACCTTCTACAACTATGTTAGTAGCATGTATCTCAACTGGTTGTTTAGCACCTTCTGTTGATACTAATTTACCTTCTACTAGTATAGATGAACTTATTGGTAACTTTCCTATTTCTTTAAAGTTTTCTAATTTTTCATCTAAAACTATTTGCATATTTTTGAAGAATGATCCATCATTTAACTCTATAAATCCGAAATTTTTTGATAATCTAGATGTTCTTATCCATCCAGCCACTTTTACAGTTTTTCCTATGTACTCTTCTTTTTGTCTGTAAAGCTCTTTTACAGTTAAAAATTCTTTTTGCATTTTACTTCCTCCTATAAATTTTTTTAGTTTAATTATATTTCCCTTAGTCATTAAGAATATAAATTTATTTTAAAAAAAGCCCTTCATCCCCATAAAAAGGGACGAAAGGCTATTACTCTCGCGGTACCACCCTAGTTGTCAATATAATTGACCTCTTAGTTAAGCTTTGCTTATGGTCTATAACGGGACCCTTCCGTCTATATCTACTTGCTTATTTATCGCTTTCGGATAGAAACTCCAAGATGTTATTCAATATAAACTATGTATTGAGCTTCCACCATCCTCAACTCGCTATAACTAGGTTTTATATTTACTTCTTCTTTTCTTAGTCTTTACTTCTTAAATTTAGTATTACAATTATTTAACAAAATTATACCAACTTATAAATTTTTAGTCAATATTTTATTCAATTTGTATTTTTTTCTATTTTTATTTTAAACAAATATTTTAAATAATTATTAATAAAAATAAAAGTGAAGAGCTAAGTCTTCACTTTTAATCTTTATAATTTACTACCATTATCTACCCATTCTTTTGCATTTATAACATCTTCAAGAGATGGCTGTGTAACTTGACTCTCTGGCATTATATTATCTACATCAGCCCAAGCTGCTGTATATTCATTATTTACAGGAGTTGTTTCTTTAAGTCTTATATTATTTTTTCCATTTAATGGTTGTGCTTTTATGTTTTTTCTATCCATGATGTCACCTCTTTTTCTTTTGTATGTATTTATTTTTAACCAATATTATTTTTTAAATTCATATACTTAAAGTTTATTGGCTATAGCTTCTATTGTCCTTTGTAAATCTAATACTCCATATCCTTGTGTATCATTAGGATATGAATATATTGTATTTTTTGTTGCTCCAAGCATTAAATATGTCTTTAAAACACGTGTATACAAAGCTCTACTAGCATACGTCCCTTGATTATTAATATATTCTATAATTAGTGCCATTACTCCACATGCTAAAGAACTGCTAACCCCCGTTCCCGTTGCTTTTGCATAATTATTGTTTATATAAGGTCCTATAATATCTACTCCTGGCGCTACTATATCAGGTTTAATCAATTCCCTACCTTTCAAAGGACCTCTTGACGATCCAATCCACATACTATTAGTTTTATCATTATATGCTCCTATAGTTATTACACTTTCTGTACCTCCATAAAAAGTTATTGTAGAATAAGAGTTAGGATCTAAGAATCTAGTTTCTTCTGCTATTAAATTTTTATTCGGTAAGTAAATATCAACTTCTCCTGTTATTACGATGTCTGGATATAATCTTATAGTCCATATTCCCGGCTTTATATCTATAATCCTAATAAGTAATTCTTCATTACCTGATAATAACCATGGATATATTAATCTTGTCTCATATGGTGAATCCTCTAAATTATATTCACCCTCATACTGCTCATTATCAGGGGCATACTCTACTTTATAGCTTATTTCTCCTGATGGTGATATCACTTCAACTCCAACCCTTCCTGGATCATTTAAGGCTATTGTTATATCTAGACTTTTCTGCTCACCAACTTCAAGGATAACATCTTGGAAAGTATCTACTCCTTGCAAAGATCCTTCATAATGAACATCTGTATTACCTTCATTTCCTGCTCCACTAACTACAAATACACCATTACTTCTTATCTCCGAAAAAGTATTTAATAAAGTTGTTAAAATTAAGGATCTAGGTCTTTGACCTAGTGTTAAATTTATAATTAAATATTTATCTTCTTTTTTTGCTATATCTAAAATATATTTTATTCCAGCTAGAAAATCTGTATTAATATAATTTATTCTTCCTTCTTTGAATGTTCCTTCGTATTGTCTTAACTTAACTACAATCAATTCACTTCCTAATGCTACACCTCTATACAATTCATTAACTCTTCCATTACCTACAGCAATACCAGCTGCAATAGTACCTGTACCTATATTATCTTTAGTTAATGTATCATCATTATTAGATATAGCTTGATTTATATCATCTCTAGTAAATTCACTGCCAAATATCATTCCTTCTGGAGGAGGTTTTACTTCACTTTCTTGATCCCATATAGATATTATTTTGCTCGTATTATCTTCATTTATAAAGTCTGGATGAAGATAATCTATACCTGAATCAATTATGCCTATTAATACATCTTTTCCATTTAGGTTTATATATGGATTATCTTCTATAAAATTAATTCCTGCAGCAGTTGCAACTCTTTCTCCACCTTGTATATTTTCATTTATTTCTATCATTGTACTCATTGTTTTAGATTCTTGATACCAAGCTACTTCATAAGTATTATCTAGTATATCTCCATTGAAATCATCTGCTACATATGCCACTGCAAGTAAATCATTTAAAATCATAAAATCTGTAATACCAATATTATTTAGAGCTGTGGCTATGTCACCTTGATATACAATAGGATAAGACTTCATAATATTCCTCCTATCTAAATAATTCCATTATATTTCTTATATTTAAATTTCCATATCCTGTATTATTGTTTGGATATATTATATCTGTTGACCTTATAGCCCCTACTCTAAATATAGTTCTTATATTCTGTACAAATGCTTTTTCCCTATAATTTTCATCTATCAAAACATATTGCATAAACATGGCTATACATCCTGAAGTATAAGAAGCTGCTGCAGATGTAGAAGTTATAGTAGCATATCCTCCACCTGGATATGGTCCTATTATATTAACTCCTGGTGCAACTATATCTGGTTTTAATAACCCTGAAATTGTTGGTCCCCTGGATGAACCTTGCCATAATCCTCTATTTATACTATCATAAGCTCCCACAGTTATATTATCTGAAAGAGTTGCTGGATATACTATTGTACTACTTGGGTCAGGATTTCTAAATCTAGTTCCACTATTTATAAATACTCTATTTGGTAAATAAGCATCGTATCGACCATTTGTAATAATATCCCCAGTTAATCTTATTTTCCAAATACCACTTTTTACATTTGTCATATTTATTATTGTGTGCTGCTGACCAGAATATATGGTTGGATATATATATGTTATAGAATAGTCTGTGTTTTCAAAATTAAATAAACCCGATATAGTATTTAAATCAGATACTCCTACAGATTTACTTACTTCACCACTTGGACTTACTATTGATACTATTGCTGTATCTGGTATTTCAATCCATATCTGTATTTCAAGATGTTCTTCCATACTCGTCACTTCAAATTCAATTTCTTGAACATCTCCGCTAGATAATATATTTCCACTTGTATGAGTTTGAGTATTTCCTTCATCACCTGCAGCGCTAACGAAACAAAATCCTCTACTAAAATAAAGTTGAGGTCTATTATCTGAACTTGATATTCCTACAACACTATTTGTTCCACTTATATTATTTAAAATTAATGGTACTCCTAATTGAACTGACTTTTCATAAGCATATTGAGATGCTACCAATAACATTGCATTATTATAAAATCCATCTATTTTAGCCATTTTGATTATTATTAATTGAGCATCTTCAGCTACTCCGGAGTATTCACTATTTACATTTCCAAGACCTGCACATATTCCAGATAAAATAGTTCCATACCCTTCCTCATCTGTAGATAAAGCCCTATCATTATTTGCTATGGCTTGATTTATCTCTTCTCTCGTATACTCAGTACCAATATAATACCCCTCTGGAGGATTACCCTCCTTTGTTTGGTCCCATAAATACAATATTTTTGATGTTCCGTCTGGATTAATGAAATCTGGATGTAAGTAGTCAATTCCCGAGCCTGCTATAGCTATAGCTACACCCCTACCAGTTAATTGTATATTGGGATTATTTTTAAAAAAGTTTACCCCCAAATCTTCATTTGCATTAACTCCTCCTTCTGTACCTCGTGTTATCTCTCCTAGTAAAGCTACTCTAGTCAATGATTCTATTCCTCTAACCGATGGTAGTGTCAATATAGTTTTTATTATATTTGTATTATAATTACTTGGATATATAATTCCAAAATTATCACTTAGCTTATTGAATTCAATATTAGGAGCTGCTGCTCTTAATTCTTCTTCGAAACCAGGTCCATATTCTACATTTATCCCTGCTCTTATAGTACCTTGCCTAAACATATTTATATTTATATCTATATTTTTATCTAAGTTTAATTTATTACTACGATGTCTTCTTAGTTTTTTTTTCCTATAATAAAAGTCTAAGCTTTTGTTTATATCTGCAATTTGATCTAGTTCTAGTGTAGATAAATTTAAAAAGCCATACCCTCTTAAGTTATTAGGATAAACTATATTACTCTTTCTTCTTGCAGATTTCATAAGTAAGGATTTAAGTTTAGCAGAATATAAAAAAGGATCATTATTATTGACTATTCCCCACTCATGGAACAAAGAACACACTCCTGTTACATGAGGTGTTGCCATACTTGTTCCCGTCAGAGCACCTTGATTTCCTCCTGGTAAAAATGAAATTATATCTTCTCCTGGGGCTAAAATATCTGGCTTACTTACACAAAAATCAATATCCCCTTCTCCTGAAAAAATTGATGCTGTATCAGTTCTAGAGTTATAACTTCCAACAGTTAAAACTCTACTTGCTGTTCCTGGAACTGTAACTGTTAACTCTGTTGTAGGTGTTAAAAATCTCGTATCTTTACTTAATCCTTCTGAAGTTGGTAAATATATATTTATATTTCCATCCACTATATTGATTGGTGTAAATACTATCTTCCATATCCCTGGTGTTATCTGACTACTAGTGGTTAATTGAAATGTAATTCTTCTTTGTAGAGAGTATGGTGCTATTGGATAAAAATATCCTTTTATTCTAGTAGTTCCAATAGAATTTCTCACTTCTCCTGATGTGAGTGATATTGCTTGTGTCCTTTGATTAGATGGGTTTACTAAATGCACTGTGAAATTATCTGCAAAATTGGGCCATATATTTATATTGATTATAGTTTCATTTGATCCTATAGTAAGCTCTACTTCTTGTATTTGATCTTCTAGTTTTATATGTTTATGACCTCCTTTATCACGATTATTTCCTGCTGCTACTACTATATTATTTTTCCAATATAAACACATATCATCTATATATTCTTCAAATAAAGAAAGGCCTCTGTGTGATCCTTCATTACTTCCATAACTAATATTTATGGATACTGGCATATTTAACTCTAGGGATCTATCTAAAATAAACTTAATTGCTCTCATAAATTCTGTACTTCTCGAATAATAATCTGTCGCTCTATTTCCAACTCTAACTACAATTAAATTTGCCTCACTAGCTATACTGGCTGCTATTCCTGCAGTATGAGTACCATGAGTTGCTGTGGATGATACAGGAATAAAAGTTTCCCCATTTATTGCCTTATCAATATCTTCTTTTGTATATAATGTTCCTTCTTTAAACCCCTCTGGCGGTGTTCCTACTATAGATTGATCCCAATAGTATAATATTTTTGAAGTACCATTATTATCTTTAAATATAGGTAAGTTATAATCTATTCCCGAATCTATTAATCCTATTAAAGTTCCCTTGCCAGTTAGACCACTTCTATTTTTAAAATTTGTTATGCCTGTGCTAGAAAAACTTTGAGTATCTTGAGTTTCTAGAATAAATGGCTTTTCAACATATTCTATTTGTTTATATTTTAATAAGTCATTGAGAACATTTGGGTTATCAGAGCTTATTATTGCATAAGTAGGACTTAAAATTTCTACACTTACACCTAATTCATTTTCTAATGATAAAATATCTCCGTTAAATTTAACTATTACTTCATACTCTATATTAATCTCCCTCCTATTCTATACATATAAATAACTATATTTAAATTATATTAATCGCCATTTTTTTTTATGATGATATACATTATCAAGATAATTTTTCACAAATTAAAAAAGCTCCATTTATTAATGGAACTTTTATTAATTTCTAACGAGTATCTTCAATTTTTTTACCCAGCCTAGCTATCATATTCTTTGAAAAGTTAGAAATATTCTTAGGAATACACTTATATTCAGATAACATACAATAAATCTCTAATGCCCTTTTATAATCCCTCTTGCTAGAATAAGCTCTAAAAGCTTCTTCTGCTAAGTTCTTTGAGATTTCATTAATTCTATCATATCTTCTTTTCAAGATAAATCTCTCCTAAATCAATCTTTTTATTATATATATTCTTAAAAATATTTCTATATGAGTAGATTGATTTAGAAGGTTGTTTTTATTATTCACTCTCGCTAATAATATCATCTGGTGTAGTGGGTTCTTGTTGTGTTGGAGAATCATCTGGCTTTTCTGAGTTATTTGGCTCTTGTGGTTTTTGTATTTGTTCATCATCTTCTAATTTAGCATTAATATAAACTATATTGCTAGGCTTAGAAGTTCCAGCTTCATTTCGACCTACTACATAAATTTCATAATCAATATTTGGTTTATCACTATCAACTTTTATTGATAATTTAACTTTATTCTTTTTTATAAAAGATTCTTGTGTTAAAGATCTATATAATTCATAAGAACCACTAGAATCATTATTGTTTTTCATATAAATATCATAATTAGTTGCTCCATTTAAAATGTCCCAACTAAGTTGAATATTCAAATTATTTTCTTTTAAACTATATGTTGAGTATAGGTTTGTAATTACACTATTTTCAATAGATCCCTCTTTAACGTTTATAGTTATAGTTTTTATTTTTTTGTTTTTACCTACGCCACAACTAATTAATATTTTTTCTTTACCTTCTCTAATTCCCATAATATTACCGTATTCGTCTACAGTAATAGACCTTTGTATAGGAAGTTTTGATTGAGCAAATTTATAAGTAATCACTGGCGGTTGTAAATTTCTAGGTGATGTAATTATATTAGGATTTAATTTTATTTTTTGACCTATAGTTATATGGTAGGTATTTTGAATTTCAATGCGTTTTACTTTTGCTACTATATTAAATCTAAGAGCTTCTACTTTGTTTTTTGATTTTGCATATATAGTTGCATTTCCTACTCCTACAGCTTCAACTTTATTGTTATCGACCTTTAAAATATTTTCATTAGAACTTTCATATGTTACGTCATAGGTATTATTAAATTCTTTATAATCAACTTCCACTAAACTTGAAAATTCTCCCTTATCACCAACATATTTTAGAGAACCATTTAATGAAACATTTAAACGCTCTACTGTTGGATCTACAACAAGTATTGTTGCTTTTTGTAATACCCTAGAGTTTTTCATAATTGCTACTGATGTATATCCTGTTTTTAATCCGTCTAGAATAACTGTATTTTCTTCTTTATCTCTATTGTCTGTAAGCTTAATAGTCTTTGAGTTATCTAAAATTCTAAATTGAATTTCAGGGTCTTTAGCATAAGTAGGTAACTTTATATAGTCTCCTGGAGATAAAACTACAGGTTCTCCAACTTTTACTACATATTTATCTATATCTTGTATATATTCACCTTCTATTATTTTTATATTTACTCCTTTTATTAACGGAGATATTATACCCAATTTAAACATATAGTATTGGGTAATAAATAATAAAGGTAATAATATTATAATCATAATGATTTTATTTTTTTTATCAATCTTTCTCATCTCCGCCCTCCTTTAAAAGTAAATTTATCCTAATACAAATTAAAATATTAAATATATTTGTTATTTATTACTATTATTTATAATTAATATAAATCCTTGTTATAAACGATAAAAATATTACTCTAAAATAAAAAATTATTTTATTAAATAACTTTATTTTCATTAATATAAATTAAAATAATCATATATTTTTTCTTACATATTTCAATTATTATCATTATTTATTTTTTTAAAACTAAAGATTTTTATATTATTTTATTAATACTATTTGTTTATAAAAATAAATATCATTATAATATTTATAAAAGATAATTTTGTTGAAGGGAGATTTATTGTGGGGAAAGTTAAAAATAGACGAAGTATAAAACAATTTGCTAAAGATAAAAATATTGAAATATCTGTTCAGAGATATTTAATCGATGCATTAAGCTATATGGCTCTTGGTCTTTTTGCATCCTTATTAATAGGTACAATTTTTAATACATTGGGAGATAAACTTAATATTACTCTTTTTACAGAAGTTATAAGTCCACTATCTAAACAAGTCACTGGACCTGCTATAGCTGTGGCTATTGCTTATGGTCTTCAAGCACCTCCTCTTGTTATGTTTTCTTGTGCTTTAGTTGGTGCCTGTGGTAATGAATTAGGTGGACCTGTTGGCGCTTTTATTGCAACTATTTTTGCTGTAGAATTTGGTAAGATAGTGTCAAAAGAAACTAAAGTTGATATACTTGTAACACCTGCTGTAACAATTATAGTTGGGGTTTTAATTGCTGAATTTACAGGGCCTGCAGTATCAGCATTTATGACTTCCTTTGGAAATTTAATTATGAAAGCTACAGAGATGCAACCTATATTTATGGGTGCCTTAGTTGCTGTTTTAGTTGGTATTGCACTAACTCTTCCTATTAGTAGCGCTGCTATTTGTATAATGCTAGAACTTAGTGGACTTGCTGGTGGTGCTGCAACTGTGGGATGTTGTTGCCAAATGATTGGTTTTGCTGTTATGAGCTACAAAGAAAATGGTACTGGTGGACTATTCGCTCAAGGAATTGGTACTTCTATGTTACAAATGTCAAATATAATAAAAAACTGGAAAATTTGGATACCTCCAACTTTAGCTTCTGCTATCATTGGACCTTTATCAACTACAGTATTTAAAATGGAGAATATTCCAATTGGATCTGGTATGGGAACTTGTGGTTTAGTTGGACAATTTGGTACAGTTACTGCTATGGAGGCTGCTGGAAAAGGCGGAGTCATGATGTGGAGTGGAATTTTACTTTTACATTTTATTTTACCGGCAGTTATAACTCTTCTAATTGCTAATTTTATGAGAAGAAAAAATCTAATAAAACCTGGTGATTTAAAATTAGACATATAAAAATAAGGCTGTATAATCACAGCCTTATTTTTTTAATACATTTTTTAATAACCAGTCTATAGAACCTTTAGTTTTTTTCCATAAATCTATTGATTCTTCACAGTAGTAGTTTGCTTCACTGAATAATACTGGGTTTATATATACTCCTGACATTTCCATGAAAGCAGTCCATTTTATTAATTTTAATGCTATATATTTATTACTATTTAAAGCTTGTTTTAAAGCATCTTTAGCCATAAACATATTGTTGTTTTTGTAGTAGTATAATACTTTACTGTATAACCATATAGCTGATTTATCAGTACTGTATTTTGCAAATAAATCATTTATTTCTTTTCTTGAATTATGTTTTATTAGTATATTTATTAATTTATATCTTATTCCTTGATTATCTAATGGATTTAAGCTTAATAATAATTCGTATACTTTTATAGCTTCATCATAGTTCTCATTTTTGTTTAGTGCATTACCTAAATCTTGTAGAGCTATCATATATGGTTTAGTTTCTTCATCTTTCCAGTAAGCAACTTCACCATCTTTATTTATCATTTCTGAAGCAACTTTTATAGCATTTTCAAAGTTTTCAACTTTTTCTTTTATATCATTAGATTCATGAGCTAATTTCATGAAGTTTTGATACATTTCTTGTTTTTCATTTTTTACTTTTTTAACTGGTGCTTCAGTTGTTGCAGCAACTTCTTCTTTAGCTACTGTTTCTTTTTTCTCTTCTACTTTTTCAGCCGATTCATTAGCAGAAGATATCATTACTCTTGCATCATTTTCTTGTATATTTAAGATTTCTTTAACAGCTTCAGCTTTATTTTTTATCGTACCAGCTGATACTCCTATTTTTTGAGAGAAATCTTTTTTAGTCATATACATTGCATGTTTTTTATTAAATACACCGTTCATATCTAACACTATGTTTAATATTGAAGCAGCCCATATATCAGTTCTTGAAGTTTCTAATATTTCTGCATTTGCTTCTTCTACTTTGTCTAGAATTTCTATACTTTTTTCTGTGAACTCTTTATTTAAGTTTTCATTACAGAAATTCACTATTATGTCTTTTATTTGCGATTTCGTATTGCTCATTTACATCCTCCATATCATATTAAAATAACACTATTTACTATTATAACATTTTTTTTGAAAATGTATATTTAAACTTTTAAATTCTTTAATATATGATAATAAAATTTTATCACTCTAGTGCAAATCATATTGAGATTAAAAAACTCTAGGAACATCCTAGAGTTAAAAATTACTCATTTATTACAAGGGCTATAAATACTAAGTCTTCATCACCTATATTTTCAATATAGTGTTTATTTCCATCTGCGGTGTATATTGCATCACCTTCGTTTACTTCTACAAACTCGTTATTATCTAAAACCTTACCCCTACCTTTTAATATATAGTAAACTTCAAAATCATCTACATGATCATGCATTCCAATGGAATTTCCTACTGGTATGGTAATTTTAGAAAATAATTTTGCCTTATTTCTTAAGTCATCTCCCTCAACAATAAATTCTCTTTTTACTAGTCCCTTTCCACCTTTTAAATTAGATTCATCAACTCTAATTTGTGATTTTCTTATTATCATACAAAATCCCCCCTCTTGTAATACACAAATATAATACCAAAATTATTAAACTTTATCAATAAAAGCTCCTTTATTTAAATTAAAGGAGCTTTCTTATTATATTACATATTTATTTTTACATTGTACTTTTCTAAAGCATCTTGTAATAATGTATTTTGTTTATTACTAGTTAAAGCCTCTATTAATGAATCCTTTTCATCTTCAAAGTCACTATACTTTTGCCCAGTCTTCTTAATTATATGATAGCCATAACTAGTTTCTACAACTTTAGAATAAATTTCATTATTTTCTAGTGAAAAAGCAGCCTTTTCAAAATTCTCATCCATTTGTCCTTCACTAAAATACCCTAAATCGCCACCATTGCTTGCTGTAGCTTTATCATCTGAATATTCTAGTGCTAGATCATCAAAACTTTCACCATTTTGTGCTCTTTTTAATATCTTCTCTGCCAGCTCTTTATTTTCTTTCTTTTTCTCATCACTTAATTCTTTACCATCTTCATCATAATTACTAATTAATATATGAGAAGCTCTGACTTCAAAGAAGTCGTCCTTATTGTTGTTGTAATAATTTTTAGCCTCTTCCTCACTTACTTCAGAGTTATTTTGTAAATACTGAGTTGCTATTATTTCCTTTTTTAGATTTTCCTTTATATAATTTTCTGTTAAATCAAACTTGCTTAAAAATTCCTTTTCTGTTAAGTTAAAGTATGTTGTTATTGTTGACATAGTTTTAGAGTAGTTATCACTAAGTTCTTCATTACTAATTTCAATACCATCTTCTACACCAGCTTTATATAAAGCTTCTAAATTAGTCATATAATTTAAAGTATTAGTTTCTTGTGACTCAATTTCTTCATCTGATAACTTCTTTAAACCTTTATAATAGAAAAATGGATTCATTCTTTTTTCTAAGTCTTCTCCTGTTATTTTCACATCTTCAATAGTAGCTAAAACCTGTGATTTTGAATAAGCCCTATGATTTATTGGTAAACTTCTACCAAATTCTTTTCCAACGTAAAATCCTACGCCGATGCCTATAATTGCTACAAATAATAAATATAATACTATTTTGCTATCTTTTTTGCTTATAAATTTTAATTTATTTTTTGTTTCATTTTTATGTGAATTCTCTATAAGTTTTTCATCTATAATAGGGTTATTTTTCAATTTTTTATTTTCTATATTTTGCCTATTTTGAGACATTTCTCTCCTCCTAAATTTCTTTTGCTTATATATTATATATTACAACATATAATAGTTTTTGTGTGAATAGTAATGGAAAGTAATATGAAATTTTTATGAATTTTAAAATAAATTTATAATTTTCGTATTAAAAATGGAGTTATTATAACTGCGCCGATCAACCCGTCAACCATATCTACCATAGTATCTTTTAATCCTCCTGCCTGACAATTTATTTTAAATAAAACATCTAAAGTAAATTCTAATACTTCCCACAAGTTGCCAATAGCTAAACTAAACATAAAAATAAATATAGCGAAAAATATGTTTTTTATATTTTTCCTATCTTCTTCTTTAGTACAAACCTTAATAACTATATATCCAACCACACCTCCAATGCATCCTGACCATATATGCAAGGCATCGTCATAATGATTTACTTTGTATAGTCCATAGCAAGTCCCAAGGATTAGTGAAGATAATATAAATATATCTAACATAATTGTTATCATGTCATTGAATAAATAATCAAATTTTTTATTGCATACTTTAAGTATAATTGTAAGAACAATACAACCTAAACATATGGCTGAGTAATTATATTTTTTGATGATTATAAAATAAATTATTGATATAAAATAAAATACACATAGTACTATACTTAATATTTTTAATAAATTAAGCTTTTTCATAAAATCTTCATTTTCTCTATTTATATAATTTAGGATCTATATGATTTTTCTCTTCACCATAGAACTTCAAAGGTTTTAGAGCTGGTCCATTTAAAATCTCACCTTTGTAATTAAATCTACTTCCATGACATGGACAATCCCAAGATTTAGCTTCACTATTAAATCTAAGTTCGCATCCTAAATGTGTACATGTTATATCAACTATATATAAATGTCCTTCTTTATCTCTGTAAACACCATATCTTTCTCCATTGATATTTACTATTTTTCCTTCATCCTTTTGTGGTAATTCACTATCACCAGCATTCAATTTTCCTTTTATATAGTCATATGCTACTTCCAAATTAAATCCTAAAAACTTCGTATTTAAATAACTTTTAGCTCTAGTTGGATTATATAGTTCTTCATATTTAGATGAATTTTTACATATTAAATCCTTAATTATTAAGCTTCCTACACTTCCATTACTTAATCCCCATTTGGACGTTCCTGTAACAATATAAACATTATTTTGTTTTGAATTTATTCGACCTATATAAGGTATATTATCAAAGGATACATAATCTTGAGCAGACCATTTAGATATAATTTCACCTATTTCAAAATTATCTCTAGCATATTTCTCTATAGTTTCATAAGTTTTCTCTTCATTATTACATTTTCCTGTTTTGTGGTCCTCTCCACCTATTATTAAATAATTTTCTCCCTTTGCATCTTCATAATTTCTAAAAGTTCTTGTAGGTTTTTCCACATTGATATAATTTCCGCTTAAGATTTTTTCTTTTAACTTAGCACAAATTAAATAAGATCTGGATGCTTCCTCTTTTGAAAAATAAAGTGAAAGACCATCATACCAAGCACTTGATGAAGCTATTATTAAATTTTTACATCTTATGGAGTAACCTTTTTTACATTTAATTATACATTCTTCTCCTACCTTTAAGTCCATCACTGATGTATTTTCATAAATGTCTACACCTAAGTTTTTATTTATTTTAGCTAAAGCATCTACATATTTCTTAGGATTAAATTGAATTTGATCTTTGAAGCATAAAGCTGCTTTCACATCTAAAGGTATTTGATTTATTTTATCATAATAATCACAAGGTATTTTTAACTCTCTGCAAACTTCATATTCATCTTTTATATCTTGTATATAATTCTCATCTAATGTATATACAAAGCTAGGCACTTTTTTCAAATCACATGAAATATTATATTCATTAACAATATTTTCAACTAACTTTAGTCCTTCTTCATTTGCTTCATAATACATTCGTGCTTTTTCAGGGGAATGTTTTTTACAAATCTCATTGTAAATTAATCCATGTTGAGATGTAACTTTCCCTGTATTTCTACCAGAAGTTCCAAAACCTACTTTATCAGCTTCTACTATAGTGACTTTTACATTCTCCTTAGAAAGAAGATAGGCTGTTGTAAGTCCTACAATTCCACCTCCCACTATTAAACAATCTGTAGTAATATCCTTGTCTAAACTTTTATAACTATTATTATTTGATGATAATATCCAATACGAATCTTTCATTTTTCCATCCTTTCATAATTAATAATATTTATTATTAACAATAGATTAGTAAAATATTTTTAATTGCAATTACTAATTACGAAATCATAAAACAATTATATTTTTATAAATATAAATTTTATAAACTTGATTTTTAAATCTTGTTGAACTACAATTTAATTAGAAAATTGGTATATACCAATAGGTATATACCATAGAAGGGATATACAATGAAATTAGTAGATAAAAACTCAAAAGTACCTCTTTATATTCAACTATCAAATATAATCAAAGAAATGATTAAAAATAATGAATTACAAGAAGGACATTATTTAATGTCAGAAAGAGATATTTGTAAAATACAAAATATAAGTAGAATGACTGTAAATAAAGCTATTATATCTTTAGTCAATGAAGGCATATTAGAAAGACATCAAGGAAAAGGTACTTTCGTCTCATATTATAAGCAAAAACTTACTTATGAAAAAATGCAAGGTTTTACAGAAATCGCTGAAGGTAAGAATCTTAATGTAAAAAATAAAGTAACAAAGTTTAAATTAGATAAACCAAATGAAAAAATCAAAAAATATCTTCAGCTAGAAGATGATAGTACTTTAGTTTTTCAAATTGATAGAATAAGATATATTAATGATGAAGCAACTATTCTTGAAAAAATATATATTCCAGAATTTATGTGTCCAACTTTAAACAAAGATTTAATTGTAAATAATTCTATCTACAAATTATACAGAGAAAAATATCTTCATAAAACACAAAAAGCTAAGCAAGTAATAAATCCTATTCTTATCAATAAGTCTCAAGCTAAACTTTTAGATGTGGATTTAAATACTTTAGCTTTAAAAATTGATAGAGTTGTATTTACTGACAAAGATGAAGTATTAGAGTATACAAGTTCTGTCTTTATTACTGATAAACATCAGTATGAAATAATTCTTAATGAGGATTAAAATTTAGGAGGATTTATGAAAGCAATAATCAATGGGGTAATATTAACAAAAAATAAAATAATAAAAGATAAAATTCTTTTATTTGATGAGAAAATAATTGGCTTTGTTGATGAAATCGACGACGCTGTGGAAGTTATAGATGCTAAAAATCTTTATATCTCTCCAGGTCTTGTTGATATCCATATACATGGTAGTTCTAATTATGACACTATGGATAATATTGACATTGCTATAGAAACTATTGGTAAGAGTATAATCAAAAATGGAGTCACATCATTTTTACCAACCACCATGACCATGTCACAAAAAGATATTTATAATGCTTTAGATAATGTAAGAGAAAATATGAATAAAAAATACTTTGGAGCTGAAATATTGGGAGCACACTTAGAAGGCCCTTTTATAAATAATCAATATAAAGGTGCCCAAAGTAATAAATATATTGAAGAGCCAAGTTTTTCTTTTATAGAAAATTATACTGATGTTATTAAAATAATTTCTTATGCACCTGAAAACGATAAAAATCTTCGTTTTACAAAAGAAATTAAAGAAAAAACAAATATAGCTTTATCTATAGGACATAGTAATGCAACTTATGATGAGTGTAAATTAGCCATTGATAATGGAGTATCTAATATTACTCATCTATTTAATGCCATGACACCTTTAAATCATAGAGAAATGGGTGTTGTAGGTGCCGCTTTAACTAGTGATGTTTATTGCGAAATGATTTGTGATAATATACATATAAATCCAAATTTATATCAATTTGTATTAAATAATAAGGGTAAAGATAAAGTCATATTAATAACAGATTCCATGAGAGCTGGATGTATGCCAGATGGTAAATATGACTTAGGTGGTCAAGAAGTTTTTGTAAAAGATAATACAGCAAGACTTGCTAGCGGAAACTTAGCAGGAAGCGTTCTTACTTTAAATAAAGCTGTTTATAATTTTATGAAAAACACAAATTTAACTATTAATGAAGCAGTCAACTTAGCTTCTATAAATCCAGCTAAATCAATAAATATGGATAATAATAAAGGAAGTTTAGAAGTTGGTAAAGATGCAGATATAGCATTATTTGATAAAGAAATGAATTGTTATATGAGTATTTCAAATGGACAAATAGTCTTTGACAATTTAAATAAATAAGAATTTATTTAAATTTAAATATATTATAAAATTTCGGAGGTTATATTATGAGAATAATAGTTTGTGAAAATTACGAATCATTAAGTAAAAAAGCAGCACAAATAATAGGGAGTCAAATGATATTAGAACCAAAATCAGTTCTTGGACTTGCTACTGGAAGTACTCCAATAGGAATGTATAAAAATCTAATAAAAATGTATGAAGAAGGATTAATTGATTTTTCAAAAATTACCACTTTTAATTTAGATGAATATTATAAGTTACCTATAGATAATAATCAAAGCTACCATTATTTTATGGATAACCATTTATTTAATCATATAAATATACACAGAGAAAATATTCATATACCAAATGGTATGGCAAAAGATATAGAAGCTGAATGTACTTCTTATGACAGGATGATTGATGATAAAGGTGGTATTGATATACAAGTCCTTGGTATAGGAAATAATGCTCATATAGGTTTCAATGAACCAACTATTAATTTTAATAAAGGAACTCATATTGTAACTTTAGATGAGTCTACAAGACAAGCAAACGCTAGATTTTTTAATAACTTAGATGAAGTTCCTACAAAAGCTATAACTATGGGAACTGGATCTATATTCAAAAGTAAAAAAATATTACTGTTAGCTAGCGGTAAAAATAAAGCTGAAGCTATTTATAACACAGTTCATGGAAAAGTAACTCCAGAAGTTCCATCTTCTATTTTACAGTTCCACCAAAATGTAATTCTAATTCTTGATAAAGAAGCTGCTTCTCTTTTAAAAGAAGAAGACTATGAACTTGTAAATGAGTTTTCAAAAGTAAAATAATTAAAAAAAGCTATGACTTATTAATTTAATATATAAGTCATAGCTTTTTTAATTGTAAGGAATTTATATTTTATTTGTTATAAAGAGCATTAATTGTATTATTATGTAATTCTTCCTTTCTAAGTCTATCACTTTGAAGAAAGTGAGCATAAAATATATCCAATATAACTAATACAGGAAACTGAGGTGATATAGCTTTTCCATTTTCTAAATGCTCTTTTATTGCAATAAATACAGTCTCATCACAATAAGTTTTCATTTCATCATCTTTTCTCGATGTTATTAAAATTACACTAGCACCCCTAGAAGAGGATTCTTTCAACGAATTAATAACTTCTTTAGTATTACCACTAACACTTATTCCAATTACTACACATTCATTATCCATTAATACAGAATTCATCTTCATAATATGGCTATCTGATATAGCCTCCACATTAACACCAAGTCTCATAAGTCTTAACTTCATTTCTTGAGCTACTAGACCAGAACTTCCTCTTCCATATATATATACTCTTTTTTTCTTAGATATAATATCCACAACTCTTTTCATTTGATTTTCATCTATTAATGTATATGTTTTATTTAATAATTCCTCATAAGTATTTAATACCTGCTTTGTATAACTAGTTGTTATATTAGGAGTGCTTTTTTCAAAACTTTGTTTATAAACGAAAACAAATTCTCTATATCCATCAAATCCACACTTCTTAGCAAATCTAGATATTGATGCTTCTGATACAAAAAGCTTTGAGGCTATATTTTTTGATGATATATCAACTTCCTGTGTATTATGTATAAAAAAATCTGCGATATTTTTCTCTGAAGGTGTAAAACTCTCATATAGTGATTCAATATGAGGTATTATACTTTTGTGATATTCCTTCATAAATATTAATCCTCTTTTCTAAGTTTTCTCTTTTTCTCCATATTTTTAAAGTTAAAATAAGCTCCTAACATTCCAGCTTTATTTCCATTTAATGCAAAGACCAACTTTGTTTTATTTGATATAAAAGGAATTAAATTTTTATCTATACTACTTTTTATTTTGTCATATAAATATTCTTCTTGAGCCATTATACCGCCTCCAAGAACTACAACTTCTGGATTTATAATATAACAAATATTGGCTATACCCTGTCCTAATACTTCTATCATATCATCAATGGCTTTTATACAATCTTTATCACCAGTTTTAGCATTTTCAAAAATATACTTTCCATCTATTTTTTGAGCTTCAATATTTTTCATAGATGCTACTTTTTTTACTAAAGCACTGCTTGAACCTAACTCTTGGAATGTAGAGCCCATCATATTCATATATCCTACTTCTCCTCCACTTCCAAATGCACCATGATAAACCTCATTATTTATTATAATAGATCCACCGATTCCTGTTCCTATTGTAAGACATAGACTTATATTGCTTCCCTTTGCTCCACCTACAAAATGTTCAGCTAAGGCTGCACAATTCACATCATTTTCTACTTCACAATGTATATTTAATTTCTTTTCAATAGCTTCCCTTATATTTATTCCTGTGTAATTTGGTATTAAGGAAGAAGCATAAATAATCTCTCCTTTTTCACAATCCACCATTCCAGCTGTTGATATACAAACTCCTGCTATTTCATAATCATTTTTAAAATTTTCAACTATATTTATAATTTTATCTAGTATATTTTGTCCACCCTTTTGAGCCTCTGTATCTATTTCATATGTTTTTATAAAATTTAAATCTTCTTTTATAATTCCATACTTAATTGCTGTTCCACCCACATCTATACATACATAATTTTTCATAAATGTCATCCCCTCATTATATAAACTTAGGGAGTATAGAAACTTGACCTACACTCCCTTCTTTTATTGAAAATTAACTTATTTTGAAATAGCTATTTTAAATATAGCTTTTTTAATTTTGCAAGACTCATTAACTTTTACTGCTGTTCTATGTCCATCATGAGGATAGCAAATTAAAAAGTCATCTTTGTTTAAAACTACATGACTGTTTTTTTCACCTTCTAAAGGTAAAAAGTCATCTTTTTCTACAAATTCTTTTTGCTCCATATTTTCTATGAAATTAAGATCTATTTGTTCAACTCCAGATAACATAAAATGTAAATCTAGATAGTTTCTATGCGCTTCCCAAAATCTATCTTCTTTATCTGTAGTTTCATATTCTACTATATTTACAAAAAGATTATCTCCATCTATTTTATGGCATCCCTTTTCATAAGTTAGTAAATCGTTGTTTTGAGCATATTCAAAACATTTTTTTATATTTTCTTCTAAATAATTATACTCTTGTAAGTTTTTTCTATTTCCAAATATCATGGGTGCCTCCTATTATTCATAAATTACTGTATCACTATTTGGTATTTTATTATCATTTGTTAATTTTCTAGAGATATAACTTACTGGCACACCAACCACTAGAGATAAACCTATTGATATTATTGAATAAGACCATATAGAAACCTCTGGCATATTGTATTTTATAAATACCATTGCTATTGCTGAAACTGCAAATGCTGCAAAAGCACCTGTTGCATTAGCAACTTTAGTAAATACACCAAGTACGAATGTTCCTGCAAGTACTCCTAGAACTAGTCCCATAAATCCGTTAAACCATTCATAAGCTGATTTTATTTCTCCGTTTGCTAAAACCATAGAAACTACTATAGCAACTATACCAACACCTAAAGAAATATATTGAGCTATTTTAGTTTGTTGTTCAAAACTCATTTCTTTTTTACTTAAACGTTCTTGTATATCTAAAGTCCAGCTTGTTGCCACTGAATTTAATCCAGTAGATAAAGTAGATTGAGATGCTGCATATATTGCTGCAAGTAATATACCTGTTACACCAACTGGTAATTGATAAGCTATGTAAGATGCAAATATTTGATCTTGTTGAGCTGTTTGAGCAAGCACTGGATTTTGATTATAAAATACATATAAACCAGTTCCTATTAAGTAGAATACTGTAGCTATAAATATTGATAAAGCACCATTAGTTAACATCATTTTATTTAATTCTTTTGTATCTGTAGTTGTTGTAAAACGTTGAACTATATCTTGACTTGATATATATGATGAACAAGTATTAAATCCTGCACCTACAAGTATTATAAATACACTATTTTTTAGTATATTAGGATCAAATATAACTTCTTCTGCTCCTAAAAACTTACCTTGTCTTAATGTATCAAATACTGCTCCTGCTCCACCGTCTATACTGCTTAATAAATATATAAGTGCAAATGTAACACCTATTAAAAGCACACTACCTTGAATAAAGTCTGTCCATAAAACTGATTTTAAACCACCTGTGTATGAATAAATAATTGCTATAACACCCATTACTATTATTAATAAATTTACATTTATTCCAGTTAAATTAGCTAGTACCATTGATGGTAAGTACATTATTATTGACATTCTACCTATTTGATAAATTATAAACATTAATGCTCCTAAAACTCTAAGAGCTTTGCTATCAAATCTTAATTCTAAATAATGATATGCTGTATCTATATTCAGTTTACTATATATTGGTAGGAAGTATTTTATTGTTAAAGGTATTGCTATTAACATCCCTAATTGTGCAAACCATAATATCCATGTCCCACCATAAGAGTTACCTGCAAGTGATAAAAATGAAATTGGACTTAATAATGTAGCAAATATTGAAACACTTGTTACCCACCAAGGTATTGTTCCATCACCTTTGAAGAATTCTTTACCCTGCATATCTTTCTTTGAAAAATGTAACCCTGCAAATAATACTGCACCTAAGTATACTACTAATATAACAAAATCTATTGTAGTAAATCCCATATTATTATCCCCCTAAAAAGTTTTCAATTTTACAATATATTTATTAAAGAAAAGTATTTATAAATACAATAAATACTTTCCTCTTAAATCTAATTATGCATTAACCAATTCTCTTTCTTTTAGATATTTTTCAAATATGTTTTTAGCTTCTTCAACTTGAGCTTCAGTAGTTAAAGCCATTGGTTTACGGCAATATCCAGCATCCACACCATTTAATTTTAATAACTCTTTTAATGTTGCATATAATCCATTTGAAAGTATTGCACTTATTAAGTCATTAGTTACATGTTGTATTTTTCTAGCTTCTTCTATTTTACCTTCTTTGGCTAAATCAAATATTTGTCTTGCTCTTATACCATTTACATTAAATGTAGATCCTATAGCTCCGTCTACTCCAAGAACTGTAGCAGGTAACATCATTTCATCAAATCCTGCATATATTAAGTGATTTGGATATGCTTTTCTTAATCTTTCTAATAAGTAGAAGTCTGCTGCTGTAAATTTAACACCTATTATTTTTTCATTTTCAAATAATTCCCCAAATTGTTCAACAGTCATATCTACCCCTGTTAAGAATGGTATAGAATATATTATTAATCTGTTATTTACACTATTTATTATTGTGTTATAGTAATCTTTTATTTCATTAAATGAGAATTTATAGTAAAAAGGTGTAACTGCTGATATAGCATCATATCCTAAAGCTGTAGCAAACTTAGCTAATTCTACTGATTCATAAACATTTATAGAACCAACTTGAGCTATTAATTTTATTTCATCCTTAGCTTCATCTTTAGCTATTTCGAATATTCTTTTCTTTTCTTCAGTACTTATCATGAAGTTTTCACCAGTGCTTCCACCTACATATAGTCCATCAACTTTCATGTTGTCTATATTATATCTAATTATTTCACGAACTCCTTTTTCATTTATGCTTCCATCTTCATTGTAAGAAACTAAAAGTGCACTAAATATTCCCCTCATATCTGCATTGTTCATCATTGTATTTTTCTCCCCTATTCTATGTATTTTTAATTTTTTAATTTTTAACTATTTTATCTTAAATTGTCAATAGCATTAGTAAATCTTTTAGTTATGTTTTGAGGTCTTGTAATTATAGAACCAACTACCACACTATAACTTCCTAACTCTAAAACTCTTTTTGCCTTTTGTGGAGTATCTATATTTCCTTCTGCAATTACCTTGTTAGAAACTTTTGAAATTATTTCTCTAAGAATCTCAAAATCATTTTCTTCAATTCTACTATTTTCACTTTGCTTTGTATATCCAACTAAAGTAGTACCTATATAATCAAATCCTAACTTATCTGCATGTACTGCTTCTTCTACAGTTGAACAATCTGCCATAAGCTTTTGATTTGGATACTTTTCTCTTATTTCTTTATAAAATTCATCTAGTGTAACTCCATTTGGTCTTAAACTTGAAGTTGCATCTAATGCTATTATCTCCGGCTTAACTTCCATAAGTTCGTCAATTTCTTTCATTGTTGGAGTTATATATACATCACAATTTTCGTAATCTCTTTTTACTATTCCTATTATAGGAAGGTCCACATTTTTTTGTATTTCTACAATATCTTCTTTTGTATTGGCACGAATTCCCACTGCTCCCCCTTCTTTTGCAGCTAAAGCCATACGTCCCATTATAAAAGAAGAATGTAACGGTTCCTGTGGTAAAGCTTGACAAGATACAATTAAATTATTTTTTAATTGATCTAAATTTCTATTCATAATTTATGCCCCCTTTCTTAGTTCCTTTTTATACTTAAAGTATATATTTCTAGGAAATCATTTTCAACATAAAATCTATTTTTGAAAGTACTTTCTGCATATTTATTTTTTTTTATATTTTTATTAATTATTATGTATTTTGCAATATTCTTCTTATGAAAAATATTAAATAAATTTTCATCATCTTAATATTTAATGAAATATCTTTCAAATATAGTAGGTAAAAATTTAAAACTAAATACGAAGTTGTTATATAATGTGAATAGGAGGTAAAGTTTATGACACAAATTAACACAGAAAATATAGTTACATTAGAGGTTGCAAAAAAAGAGGAACTATCTAAATTTAAAAGAGACTTACAAGAATCATTTGCTGTAGCAGTGATTGAAACATTTGGTTCTGTACTAGATGGACCAATCCCTTCGGATAAAGATATAGAGGCATCTTTTAATACTCCTGGAGCAGTTATTTATCATATACTGTCAAATGGTAAAAAGGTAGGAGGCGCAGTAGTTGTTATTGATGAAACAACACAACATAACTCCTTAGATCTTTTATTTATATCTAAAAGTGAACATAGTCACGGTGTCGGATATAAAGCTTGGAAAGCTATTGAAGAAAAACATCCTAAAACTAAAATCTGGGAAACTCATACACCATATTTTGAAAAACGTAATATTCATTTTTATGTGAATAAATGTGGTTTTAAAATTGTAGAATATTTCAATAAAAATCGTCCAGATCCACACATACCAGAAGGTGAGGATTTACCAGGAGGAGAAGACTTTTTCAGATTTGAAAAGGTGATGAAAGGATAAACTTTAATTTTCTATAGTACGTTTGATAAACAATTTTAATATAATACGAACTTTAAAGTAGGAGCTGATGGATGCTCCTACCTTTTTATTATAAAAATATTTTATAAAATCAACATTGATTTAAAATATAACTTAGTTTAAATATTTTTAAATGTATTATTTAGCTTCATCTAGTGGTTTTTTTAATATTCCAAGTAATACTGCACCAACAATGGAACCAACTGCTAAAGCTACAAAATACATTAAAGGATTAGTTATAGTTGGAAGTACAAAGATTCCTCCATGAGGAGCTCTAAGTCCACAATTAAATGCCATTGATAGTGCTCCTGCTAAAGCAGAACCTACTATACAAGCTGGTAATACCTGAAGTGGGTGTGCTGCTGCAAATGGAATTGCTCCCTCTGTTATAAAAGATAGACCCATAACATAGTTTACAACTCCTGATTTTCTTTCACTTTCTGTAAATTTATGTTTGAAGAAAGTTGTTGCTAGTGCTATTACAAGAGGCGGTACCATACCACCTATCATAACTGATGCCATTATAGCAAATTGCTCTGGTCCTGCATTTACTACTGTAAGTTGAGCTGTACCAAATACATAAGCTGCTTTATTGAAAGGCCCTCCCATATCTATTGCCATCATTGCTCCAAGAACTGCTCCAAGTAATATTTTACTAGTGCCACTCATAGAAGATAAGAAATTATTAAGTGCTGTGTTTATAGAACCTACTATTGGATTTACACTAATCATAATTAATCCTATTAAAAATATTCCAAGTACAGGGAATAATAAAACTGGTTTAATTCCCTCTAATGCATTTGGTAGATTTGAGAATAATTTTTTAAGTAATAATACCAAATATCCTCCGACAAAACCTGCAAATAAGGCACCTAAAAATCCAGCACTTACTGGTGTAACTTCACCAAAATTCATAATATTATTAAAAGTATAACCGGCACTTGCTATGATTCCACCTACAAAACCAACTGCAAGACCTGGTCTATCAGCTATACTCATGGCAATATAACCTGCAAGTACTGGCAACATAAATCCAAAGGCTTGATTACCTATAGTTTTTAAAAGTGCTGCTAAAGGTGTATTCATGCCAAAATTAGCTGGATTTATTGTATAATCATCAAATAAAAATGCTAAAGCTATAAGTATTCCCCCACCTACAACAAATGGTAACATATGAGAAACACCATTCATCAAATGTTTATAAAATTGTCTTCCTATACCTTCTTTTTCATTTGATTTATCTTCATAAT
>CAMBXR010000010.1 GCA_945871955.1 uncultured Clostridium sp.
ACTGGAATGAAAACTCATTCCAGTTTAAAGTCCAACTTTTAGGGCGCAGAACAATTTAGGCTACTTTTATATATAACAATATGTTTTTATTTATAAAGATGATATAATAAAAGTATTATAAGTAAATATAGATAGAAAGGAAAGAAAATGGAATCAATTACTTCAAAGTTAGTACAAAAATCAAAAGAAGCATTTATGATGGCTATCGAAATATATAATAAACCGACAATTCACTATAGAGTTGAAGGATTTAGTTTCTTTATATGTAATGCCTGGGAACTTATGTTGAAAGCACATATAATTAATAAGTTTGGAGAAGATAAAATTTATTATAAAGATAATCCAAATAGAACTATCACTTTAGAAAATAGTATAAATATGATATTTACAAATAAAAAAGCTCCTCTAAGATTAAACTTAGAAAAAATAATAGAGCTTAGAAATACAAGTACTCACTTTATTACTGAAGAATATGAAATGATATATATACCATTATTTCAATCTTGTGTTTTCAATTTTATCGAAAAAATGCAGGAATTTCATAATGTTGATATGACAGAGGTAATACCTCAAAACTTTATAACTTTAGCTGTGAGTATGAAATCTTTAAATGAATCTGAAATTAGAGCTAAATATCCAGAAGAAATTGCAAATAAGATGATTAATACTAATTCTACTATATCTGAAATGGTAGGTGAAAATAATTCTGGATTTGCTATAAGAATAGATCATTATCATTATATAACTAAAGATAAAAATAAAGCTACATCATTTGTTAGTATAGATAAAGATTCCGATGCTAAAGTAAAAATAATAAAGGAACTTAAAGATCCAAATGATACACATAAGTATACAACTAAGAAATGTATAGTGGAGATAAATAAAAGGCTAGATAAATATAATATAGATTTAGATATTAATACATATCATTTTAATTTATTTTCAAAATATTTTAACCTTAAATCTAATGATAGATATTGTTATGTTCATAGGGTTGGATCAAATCCAACATATAGTTATTCAATGCAGGCAATTGATTTTATAGTAGATGAAATAAAAAAAGATCCTGAAAATATTATTCAGAATCTTAAGGAAAAACTAAAAAAATAAGTCAACCCCAGGGGCAAAGGAATTCTCAGTTTTAAAAACTTACTCCCATTCGGGAACCCAGCCTTATCCTTCTCAAGTTAACTTATTTATATTATAAAGTATATGCACTAATTTTGTCAATTATACATTAATAATTTAACGCCTCACACTTATAATAAATTAGCCTTATGCGTAGTGAGTCCTGTCAATGCTATTATATGCAATTTAAAGGGGATTGTAAACGTATATTCTATATGTAATAATAAAAAATTTATAAATTTAAATAAATTATTAAAAATTGAACACAACTAATAATAAAATTAAATATACTGTATAATGATTAGAGCTCCAGAAACCTTCGAGGGCTAGGGCCTTTTTATTATAAATTAGTAGAAGCAATATACTGTAAAATGTTATAAATAAGGAGAAACGTACATGATAGAGAAAATAGATTTTTGTGAATTTTGTTTATATGATGTACATTATATAGTTAAAGAAAAAGAAGAGATATATTATGTAAGAGATAAAGAAATAAGATATATTTGTAAAGAGGCTTATTGCACAAAATGCAACAGTCCCATGTACATAGCTAAATTAAATGATGAAAATTTAGAATCACTTTATTCAAAGATTTAGTTTACTCCTTGTATAGAAATATGCAAGGGGTATTTTTTTTAGAAATTATGTTATAATCATAGAAAAAAGAAATAAACTAAGGGGAATGAAATATGTTAGGAAATTTCAACTTTCTAAGGAAGAAAAAAATATTTAAAAGTTTTTCAGCTCAATGTATAGAAGCAGAAAAAAGTATATTAGTAAGTCCAGCTACTACTGCTATTTTATCAAGAAGGGCTTTAGAACTAGCTGTAAAATGGCTATACAGTTTTGATGATGATTTAAAACTTCCATATCAAGATAACTTATCAAGTTTAATACATAACCATACTTTTTTAGACCTTATAGATGAGCAAATGTTACCACTTTTAAAATATATCATAAAATTAGGAAATGTATCAGTTCATACAAATTCAAACATAAGTAGAGAAGAAGCAATTTTATCCCTTCACAATTTACACCAGTTTGTATCATGGATAGATTATTGTTATGCAGATGAATATACTGCCACAGATTTTGATGAAAGCATATTATTAAAAGGTGAAGACAAGAAAACAAGCATAGAAGAAAGAAAAGATTTATATGAGAAACTAAGTTCTAAAGATAAAGCAATAGAAGAAATCAGAAAAGAAAATGAAGAACTTAGAAAACAACTAACTGAAAAGAGAAAAGCTAACACAGAAAATTATAACTTTAATATAGATGAAATTAGCGAATATGAAACTAGAAAAAGATATATTGATGTTGAGCTAAAACTTGCAGGTTGGGAATTTAACAAAGATATAGTAGAAGAACAAGAAGTTAGTGGTATGCCAAATAACACAGGTGTAGGATTTGTAGATTATGTGTTATATGGTAATAATGGAAAACCTCTAGCAGTAGTAGAGGCAAAAAGAAGTAGTAAAGATCCTAAAATTGGCTCTCAACAAGCAAAACTTTATGCTGATTGTTTAGAAAAACAGTACAAGCAAAGACCAATAATATTCTTTACTAATGGCTTTGAAACATTTATGCTAAATGATTATGAAGGATATAGTGAAAGAAAAGTATATGGTTTCTTTAAAAAAGACGAATTACAGTTAATTATAGATAGAAGAAATACTAAAAAGCCTTTTACAAATATTGAGATAAAAGATGAAATATCAAATAGATATTATCAAAAAGAAGCTATAATTTCAGTATGTGAAGCTATGGAAAAGAAACAAAGAAAATTCCTAATAGTAGCTGCAACAGGAACTGGAAAAACTAGAACAGCCATATCTGTGGTGGATGTACTTATGAGACATAATTGGGTAAAGAATGTGTTATTTTTAGCTGATAGAAAAGCTTTAGTAAAACAAGCTAAAAAGAACTTTTCTAAGCTACTTCCTAATTTAGCTCTTTGTAATATGTTAGATAGTAGGGATAATCCAGAGGAAGCTAGAATGATATTTTCCACATATCCAACGATGATGAATGCCATAGATGATACTAAGTCAAAGGACGGAAAGAGGTTATTTACACCAGGTCATTTTGATTTAATTATAATAGATGAATCACATAGAAGTATTTATAAGAAATACAAAGCTATATTTGAGTATTTTGATGCTTGTTTATTAGGTCTTACAGCTACTCCTAAGGATGATATTGATAAAAATACTTATTCTATTTTTGATTTGGAAAATAATGTGCCGACTTATGCTTATGAGTTTGAAACAGCAGTTGATGATGGGTACTTAGTTGATTATAAGACTTTGGAATTTAAGTCGAAAATAATGGAAAATGGAATTAAATATGATGAGCTATCTGAAGAAGAGAAAGAAGAATACGAAAATACTTTTGATGATAATGAAACAATAGGAGATGAAATATCCAATTCGGCTATAAACAACTGGTTATTTAATGCTGATACTATAGATTTAGTTTTAGATAATTTAATGGAAAAGGGATTAAAAGTTGAAGGTGGAGATAAATTAGGAAAGACTATAATATTTGCCAAAAGTCATAGACATGCTCAGGCTATAGTAGAGAGATTTAATAAAAAATATCCTCATCTTGGTGGAGATTTTGCGAAGGTTATAGATTATAGTATAAATTATGTAGATACTTTAATAGATGATTTTAGTGAAAAAAATAAGTTGCCACAAATAGCTGTATCTGTTGATATGCTTGACACAGGAATTGATATACCTGAAATCTTAAACTTAGTATTCTTTAAAAAAGTTAAGTCTAAAACTAAGTTTTGGCAAATGATAGGTAGAGGAACTAGATTATGTCCTGATTTATTAGGTATAGGTATGGATAAAGAAGAGTTCTTGATATTTGATTTTTGTAACAATTTTGAATTTTTCAGGGCAAATCCTAAAGGATATGAAAGTAAAAATGTAGGAACATTAACTGAGAAATTATTCAATGTAAAAGTTGATATTATAAGAGAATTACAATATTTAAAATATAGTGATGAAGAATATGTGAATTATAGGAGTGACTTACTTAAAGAAGTTTTTGCAAGTTTAAATGAATTACATGATGAAAGTTTCAGAGTAAGAATGAATTTGAAATATGTTCATAAATACAAAAACAAAGAAATATGGAATACTTTAAATACTATTACTACAAATGAAATAAAAGAATATATTTCACCACTTATAACATCAATTAATGATGATGAGTTGGCAAAGAGATTTGATATGATTATGTATTCAATACAGTTGGCTCATTTACAGGGGAATAATGCAACTAAATCGATAAAAAACGTCATATATACAGCAGAAGTATTATCAAAATTAGGAACTATTCCAGAAGTGAAAGCTCAAAAACATACTATAGACATGGTAAGAACAGAAGAGTTTTGGAAGGATGTAGATGTATTCCAGTTAGATAGTGTTAGAGAAGCTTTAAGAGATTTAATTAAGTACATAGAAAGAGAAACTCAAAAGATTTATTATACTAAGTTTGATGATATGATAATTGCAGAAGAGAGTCATTCAGCTATGTATAATGTAAATGATTTGAAAAACTACAGAAAGAAAGTAGAGCATTATTTAAAAGAGCATCAAGATGATATGGCAGTGTATAAACTTAGAAATAATAAAAAGCTTACTAAACAGGATTTAAAAACATTGGAAGACATAATGTGGACAGAGCTTGGCAGTGTATCAGATTATGAAAAGGAATTTGGTAAAATGCCTGTTGGAAAACTTGTTAGAAAAATAGTAGGACTAGATAGAAGTGCTGCGAATGATGCCTTTTCACAGTTTTTAAATAGTGAAAGTTTAAATTCTCATCAAATACACTTTGTTAAGATGATAGTTGATTATGTTGTAGTTAATGGATTTATTGAAGATAATAGTGTTCTTATGCAAGATCCATTTAGAAGTGTGGGAAGTATTACTCAGTTATTTAGAGATAACATGGATGATGCTAGAGCTATTATGGGTGTAATTGCTCAGATTAAGAAAAATTCTGAGGAAGTTGTATAAGGTAAATAAGTATAAAAATAATTAAATAAAAACTCCTCCTTAAAGTAAACAAATCATAAATTGTTGAAATAAGGAGGAGTTTTTTTTATGCAATTATAAACTAAATATTTCTTCAAATTAATATCAATATAATCGAAGACATAGATATTAATAATTAGAGAATGCTAATAATTAGATTATTTCAGTATTTAGATAAATTACTTAGAGACAACTCTTTTAATTTGTTGTCTATTTTCAGTTAAAAAAGGATGATGATTATATGAGTAAAAGTAAAATTAAAACTTGGAAATTTAAAGTTTTTATAAAAAGAGTTTAAACTAAAAATAATCTGGTATATACTACATGTGGTGTTTATAGAAGATATAAACAACTATATGTAGTATTAAAAATGAATACATACTAACACATATAAGAGTAAAGTATAAACACTGAACAAATGTATTAAAAGGATGGTAAATATGAACTGGATAGAACTTAACAATCAAGTTATTATAAAAGATGAATTTGGAAGATATCAACTGGAAAAGGACAAAGAAGCTTTAAAAAGTTATATCGAGGAATATGTTACACCAAAACTAATGAAATTCAATTCTTTAGAAGAAAGACTTTCTTACTTAATAAAAAACAATTATTATTCTAAAGAAGTTATAAATAAATACACTGTTGAATTTATAAATAAAGTATATAAATATATATGTGATTGTGATTTCAACTTCCAATCATATATGAGTGCAAATAAATTTTATCAAAATTATGCTTTAAAAAGCGATGATGGTAAAATGATTCTTGAAGACTACAATGATAAGGTACTAATAGTATCACTAGCACTTGCTGATGGTGATGAGACTTTAGCTCTTGATCTAGCTGATAAACTTGTCAAACAAGAATTCCAACCAGCAACACCTACCTTCTTAAATGCAGGTAGAGCAAGAGC
The DNA here is from genome assembly GCA_945871955.1 of uncultured Clostridium sp. Taxonomy (GTDB): domain Bacteria; phylum Bacillota; class Clostridia; order Peptostreptococcales; family Peptostreptococcaceae; genus Terrisporobacter. The sequence continues at coordinate 6,100 of CAMBXR010000010.1, forward strand.
AGGTGAGATGGTTTCTTGTTTTCTATTATCAGTAGAAGATAGTACAGAAGGAATTTCCTATGCCATATCTTCATCAAACCACTTATCAAAAATTGGTGGAGGAGTTGCCCTTAATTTAAGTAGATTAAGAGCAAGTGGTGAATCAATCAAGGGAATAGAGGGAGCTTCTGGAGGGCCTGTTGGTGTGGCTAAAATGTTAGAGCAATCATTTAGTTACTTCAACCAAATGGGAGCTAGACAAGGTGCAGGAGCAGTTTACTTAAGTGTTTTCCACCCAGATTTTGAATTATTAATGGATACGAAAAAAATAAATGCCGATGAAAAAGTAAGATTGGCAAGTTTATCTCTTGGTGCAATTATTCATGACAAATTTATGGAACTAGCAGAAAAAAATGAAAAAGCCTATGCATTTTATCCTCATTCTGTTTTCAAAAAATATGGTATCCATATGGACGATATGAAAATGGATGAATGGTATGACAAACTAGCAGCAGATGATGATATTAGAAAAAAAGAAATAAACCCAAGACAAATGTTAACTAAAATAGCACAGATGCAACAAGAAAGTGGATATCCGTATACAGTATTTATTGATACTGCCAACAAAGAACACGTTCTAAAAGATGTTGGCTTAGTTAAGATGTCCAACTTATGTTGTGAAATATTCCAGTATCAAACGTCTTCTGATATAAAAGGTTATGGAGATGAAAATAGATGGGGACAAGATATAAGTTGTAACCTAGGCTCACTTAATATTGCCAATGTTATGGACAATAAGGACGTAGAAAAAACAGTTAAAACTGCAATCAAAGCCTTAACATTTGTTTCAAATAAAACAGATATTAAACAAGTACCAACAGTGAAAAACGGTAATGATAAATCACATTCCATAGGACTTGGTGCAATGAACTTACATGGATATTTAGTAAGAGAAAATATACTTTATACATCAGCTGAAGCAGTTGAGTTTTGTGATGTATTTTTTGCCATGATAAGATACTATGCAATCAAAGCTTCAATGGAAATTGCAATAGAAAGAAAAGAAAGATTTGATGGATTTGAAAAATCAGAATATGCAAAGGGTAAAGATAGTGAAGTTTTAGCAAAATACTATAACAACTCATATCTGCCAAAGAGCGAAACTATTAAAAAATTATTTGAAGGAATTTATATACCAACTAAAGAAGATTGGGCAAAATTATTAGATGAAGTAAAAGTAAATGGTATATACAATGCTTACTTAACTGCCATAGCACCAACTCAAAGTATAAGTTATGTGCAAAATGCAACTTCAAGTATAATGCCAATAACTGAGCCAGTGGAAGTGAGAACTTATGGTGACTCAACTACAATTTACCCAATGCCATTTTTAACAAATGAAAATATGTTATATTATCAATCAGGATACAGAATGGATATGAGAAAAGTTATAGATATAGTTGCAACTACCCAACAACACGTGGATCAAGGAATATCAACAACATTATTTGTAACAGATGATAAAACAACTAGAGATATAGCAAGATACTATATTTATGCATATAAAAAAGGATTAAAAAGTTTATATTACACAAGAACAAAAATGACAAGAGAAGACAATGAATGTCTAATGTGTTCAGTATAGGGAGAGTAAATTATGACATTTAGATTAAATAAAATACACAAAGCAGTAAATTGGAATAAGGAAGACGATAATTTTACACAAGCTTTTTGGGAACAAAATGTTAAACAATTTTGGCTACCAGAAGAAATTTCCGTATCAAAGGATTTAAAAAACTGGAATGAATTAAGTGAAAGAGAAAGAACACTATACAAAAGAGTTTTAGCAGGATTAACATTACTTGATACAAAACAAGGAAACAATGGTATACCATCAATGATGAGTTTAACTGAAAACTTCCAAAGAAAAGCCGTACTATCGTTTATGGGTACAATGGAAGAAATCCATGCAAAAAGTTATTCGTCAATATTTACAACACTACTTTCAAATAGAGAAATAGATGAATTATTTGACTGGATAGAAACTGAAGAAACTCTTCAAAGAAAAGCAGAGTTAATTTTAGAACAATATGAAAATACTAAGGATGAAAAAAGCTTATATTTATCAATGGTAACAAGTGTATTCTTAGAAAGTTTCCTATTCTACTCAGGATTTTTCTATCCACTATTCTTAGCAGGACAAGGAAAAATGGTATCCAGTGGAGAGATTATTTCACTAATACTTAGAGATGAGTCACTTCATGGAAAATATATAGGACTTTTAGCTCAAGAAAAGTACAATGAATTTAGTGATGAAGTTAAAAAAGAACTGGATGAAAAGATGTATGAAATCTTCAACAAGCTTATGGAAAATGAAATGAACTACACTAAGTTAATTTATGCTGAAAGTGGTATGGAAAATGAAGTTATAAACTTCTTAAAATACAATGCCAATAGAGCTTTAGAAAACTTAGGATTTGATAATTATTATGAAGTAGAGCCAATTAATCCAATAGTTTTAAACGGACTTAGTACAGAAACAAAAACTCACGACTTCTTCTCAACAAAGGGTAATGGTTACCAAAAAGGTATCTATGAAGAATTAGAAGATGAGGACTTTATAGTTGATTAAATTTTGTTAAAATCAATATATTAATAAAAATACCCTCTCATTAGTTAAATGAGAGGGATTTTTGATATAAAATTACTATTTATTTAAATCAGCTAAGTCTTTTGCTATTTGAGCAGCAACTTTAGCATTGTTGTAAACTAATTCTATATTTGAAGCTAGAGATTTTCCAGCAGTTATAGTTTTAACTTTATCTAATAAGAATGGAGTAACGTCTTTTCCACCTATATTTTTCTCTTCAGCTTCTTTAAGAGCAGATTCTATAGCGTTGTTTATTGTATCGTAATCCATTTCGAACTGCTCTGGTATTGGGTTAGCTATAACCATACCACCATTTAAGTTTAAGTCCCATTTAGCTTTTAAAGCCTCAGCAACTTCCATAGAAGAGTCAACTCTATAATCAACACCAAATCCTGATTTTCTTGTATAGAATGCAGGCATTTCATCAGTTCCAAATCCAACAACTGGAACACCGTTAGTTTCTAAGTATTCTAAAGTTAAACCTATATCTAAGATTGATTTAGCACCAGCACATATAACAGCAACATTAGTGTTAGCTAATTCTTGTAAGTCTGCAGATATATCCATAGTAGTTTCAGCACCTCTATGAACTCCACCTATTCCACCAGTAGCGAATACTCTTACTCCTGCTAAGTCAGCTAATATCATAGTAGTAGCAACAGTAGTAGCTCCAGTTAATTTTTTAGATATTATAAAAGGTAAGTCTCTTCTAGAAGCTTTAACAACATTTTTGCTTGTTGCTAAGAATTCTATTTCTTCTTTAGTTAAACCAACTTTTAAAACTCCGTCTATTATAGCTATAGTTGCAGGAACTGCACCATTTTCTCTTATTATTTCTTCAACTCTGCTAGCCATTTCAACGTTTTGAGGATATGGCATACCATGAGATATTATTGTAGATTCTAAAGCAACAACAGGTTTTCCTTCTTTTACAGCTGCTTCAACTTCTGGATGTACTTGTAAGTATTTTTTTAACATTATATTAACTCCTTTATTGTTTGATTTATTAAATCCACACTTAAATTTGGATTGATTGTATTTTTATGTGATAGGGCTAAAATAGAAGCTCCTACAGAGAACTTAGCAGTTTCTTCTAAATCAAGGTCATTCATAAATCCATACATAATTCCTGACATAAAAGCATCTCCAGCTCCAGTGGCATTTACTATGTTTATTTTTACCCCTGGTATATGAACTGCTTTATCAGTGTTGGCACAGTATACGCCATCACCACCTAAAGTAATAAATACATTTTTTATACCTTTATTTATAAAGAATTCACAAGATTTTTTAGCATCATCTAGATTTTCTATTTTTATTCCAGATAAAGTTTCTGCTTCATATTTATTTAATTTAATTCCTTCAAATCTATCTAAGATATCTTTTATCTTAAGACATTTTGCTGTAGATACTGTATCTACAAAGATTGGAAGGTGAGAGTAAGTTCTCGTTATAAAGTCTATGGCCTCATTAGATAAATTAGTATCTATAACTATGGCCTTTGAATCATCTATACTTTTATGTTTAGAGTGAATAAATGATTCATCCAATTTTTCAATAATGTCCATATGACTTATGGCAAGTTGCATATCTTTTGAGTTGTTTAATATAGATACATAAATTGATGTAGAGTATTCATCTGACACTAAACAATCATTTACATCTATATTAAGATTTTTACACTCTGATAAAATTGTATTTCCATATAAATCATTTCCTATGGCAGAAATAAGTTTAGTATTTATATTTAATCTACTTAAATTTTCTGCAATATTTCTACCAACTCCACCCATGGATATATCAACTTGACCTGGGTTAGAGTCGTACATTACTAGTGGGTTATTAGGAAATCCTTGGATATCCATATTTGATCCACCTATTACAGTAACGTAATTTTCTTTTTTCACAATATATCCCTTTCCTAGAATCTGTCCTTTTTTCATAAGATTAGTTATATGAACAGCCACAGAAGCTCTAGAGATATTTAACATATCTGCGATCTCTTGTTGAGAAATCATGGGATTACTTTTTATGATTTGTAAAATCTCATTTTCTCTAAAAGTCATTTTATCACCAAAAATTAATATTTGTTTATCTGTATAAACATTTGTTAAATATATCATACCATTATAAAATAAAAAGTGCAATATTTTTATATAAAAATAAATTAATGTATAACAAATTATTAAATATAATGTAATAATTTAAATGTTTATGACTATTATATAAATTTATATTTGAAATTTAAAATTCAATACTTTTTATATTTAATTAAAAATAATATGATATATTATAAACAGAAACTTTAGAACGTTAGGAGGAATGTTATGGGGAAAGCATCTGTAGAACAAAAAACATACATGTATATGCCAAAAAAAGACTACGTAGTTTATTATTATAAGGATGATGATATAGATGAAATACCACTTCATTATCATGAGTTTTATGAGATACTTTTTATAATAGATGGGAATTTAGATTATATAATAGGGGATGACATATATCACTTAGAAAAGGGAGATTTATTATTTATACCTCCAGGTGTATTTCATAACCCTATCATACATAATTTTGATATACCTTATGAAAGATATGTAGTTTGGATATCTGTATTTGCAATGAATAAAATTTTTGAACTAGATGAAGATGCAGATATGTTTAAAGATGAATCAGTTAACAAATTATTTTTATTTAGAACTGAAGGATATACGAGGATAGCTTTAGAGGGGAAATTTAGAGAACTTTTTAATTCCTATGAAGAAAAAAAATTTTGTTATAAAAGTGAGGGATATTCAATTATTACTCAAATTCTAACTTTATATAATAGAGAATTGTATAATAGAAGTCAAAATATAATTAATGGAACTACAGATACATTAATAAGTAGCATACTACATTATATAAATGCCAATATAGCACAAGATTTGTCTTTAGATAAAATTTCATCTGTTTTTTTTACTAATAAATATACAATATCTCATAAATTTAAGGATATTATGAAAATTTCATATTACCAATATGTTATTCAAAAAAGATTGAGTATAGGAAAACAATATTTATTAGAAGGAATGCCAGCTAATACTGTATATAAAGTATGTGGTTTTAGTGATTATGCTTGTTTTTATAGAGCTTTTAAGAAAGAATATGGATTTCCACCAAGTAAATTGAAGAAAATTCATAACGAATATATGAATATATAGTAGAACAGTGTTAAAAAATGAAATAAATTAGCAAGAATAACAATAATTAAAGCAATTATATGCATTTTAATTGTTATTAAATTTAATTATACTGTTAAAAGAGTCATAAAAGCGTTTGCTTAAATTATATTGATTATGACAATAAATAGAGGGGAGGATAATATATTAATTTAAGCAAAGCAATAAATTTTATTTGGAGGAATTTTTATGAAACTAAAAAAGTTAGGGGTTTTATTAACTGTAATAACATCTTTTGCTGTTGGTGGATGTAGTTCTAGAGTAGATAGTGGTGATGTAGTTCATATGAAACTAGCTCATAATATGTCAGAAGATCATCCTATACATAAGTCTTTATCTGAATTTGAAAGATTAGTAGAAGAAAAAAGTGATGGAACAATAGATATAGAAATATATCCAAATGGAGTATTAGGTTCAGAAAGAGAAATGATAGAACTTACTCAAACTGGGGCTATAGATATAGCAAAAGTAAGTACAGGTGCTCTTGAAAGTTTTGAACAACAATACACTGCATTTGGGATACCTTATATATTTGACAACTTAGATCATTACTACTCTGTAATGGACGATAGAGAATTAATGGAAGAATTATATAGTTCTACTTCTGAATCTGGATTTATGGGATTAACTTATTATGATTCTGGTGTAAGAAGTTTATATACAGCTTCAAAACCTATAATGAAACCAAGCGACTTGAAAGGACTAAAAATAAGAGTTCAACAAAGTCCTACAGCTATAAAAATGATTGACCTTATGGGTGGTTCAGCAACACCAATGGCATTTGGAGAAGTGTATACTGGATTACAACAAGGAGTTATAGATGGTGCAGAAAGTAATGAAACTGCTTTAACAACAAATAAACATGGTGAGGTTGCTAAGCATTTTTCATACAATCAACATACAATAGTGCCAGATTTAACAATAATGAATAGTAAGTTATATAACAAATTAACAGAAAAACAAAAAGAAGCAATAACACAAGCAGCCATAGAATCTACAGAGTATCACAAAAAGGTTTGGAATGAATCAATAGAAAATGCAGTAAAAGAAGCTAAAGCTATGGGAGTAAATTTCTATTATCCAGATACTAAGCCTTTCCAAGAAGCTGTTATGCCTTTACACGAGGAATTTAAAGAAAATCCAGATATAAAAATTATGTATGACAAGATAAGAAATAAGGTTAATTAAGGGGGAGTTATTAATATGTCAGGTTTAAAGAAGATATTAGACAAGTGCATAGAAAAATTTATAGTAATTATATTAACTGTAATGGTATTTGTTGCTTTATGGCAAGTTGCATCAAGATATGTATTTAACTCACCAAGTACAATATCAGAAGAATTATTAAGATATTGCCTTATATGGTTAGCTATGTTAGGTTCAGCATATATGTTTGGATTAAGAGAACATATATCTATGACATTCCTAGTAGAAAAATTTAGTGATAATGTAAGACAAAAATTATCAATACTTTCAGAAGTTGTGATAATAATATTCTCTTCAACAGTTTTAGTATATGGTGGAATTAATATAACATCATTAACTATGAAACAAATATCAGCAGCTCTTGGAATATCAATGGGATACGTATATATGGTATTACCATTATCAGGATTATTAATGATTTTCTATGGAGTTAACAATATATTAAACATTGTTAAAGAAAAGAATGTAGTTGAAACTAAACAAATAAAAGAGTGTAGTTAAGAGTAAATCTTAAGATATGTAGGAGGGGTTTTATGAGTTTTGCAGTTACAACAGGTCTAATTTTATTAATAGCATGTCCAATACTATTATTAATAGGAATACCAATAGCAATAAGTATAGCTGTATCATCTGTATTAGCAGTACTTGCATCATTACCAACAGATGTTTCTTTAATAACATCTGTACAGCGTATATTTACAGGTATGGATAGTTTTTCATTGTTAGCAGTACCATTTTTCATATTATCTGGAGTTATAATGAATAATGGGGGAATAGCTTTAAAGTTAGTTAACTTTGCAAAGTTATTTAGTGGAAAAATACCAGGTGCTTTAGCTCAGACTAATGTACTAGGAAATATGTTGTTTGGATCTATATCTGGTTCATCAGTAGCAGCAGCTGCAGCTATTGGAGGGGTTTTAAATCCATTAGAAGAAAAGGAAGGATATGATAAAAACTTTTCAGCAGCAGTAAATATAGCATCAGCACCAATTGGATTATTAATACCTCCAAGTGGAATACTTATTATTTATGCTTTAGTAAGTGGTGGGACATCGGTTTCAGCATTATTTATGGCAGGATATTTACCTGGTATACTTTGGGGATTAGCAGTTATGGTTACAGCCTATTTTATTGCTAAGAAAAATAATTATTCAGTTGCACCTAAGATGTCATTTAAAGAAATGCTTAAAGTATTCTTAGAAGCAATACCAAGTTTATTATTAATAATAATAGTTATAGGTGGTATAACAGCAGGAATATTCACTGCTACAGAAGGTGCAGCAGTTGCAGTTGCTTATTGTTTTATATTATCGTTCTTCTTTTATAAATCAATAACATTAAAAGATATGCCGGCTATATTATTAGAATCAGGAAAAATGACAGCTGTTATTATGTTACTTATAGGAGCATCATCAGTAATGTCATGGATAATGGCGTATACTAATATACCAAATTTAATAACTAGTTTATTATTAGGAATATCTTCAAGCAAAATATTAATATTCATAATAATGAATATCATACTATTAATCGTTGGTACATTTATGGACCTTACACCAGCAGTATTAATATTTACACCAATATTATTACCAATAGCAAAGAATTTTGGTATGGATCCAATTCATTTTGGAATAATGTTAATCACTAACCTTGCAATAGGAAATATAACTCCACCTGTAGGAAGTGCATTATTTATAGGATGTAAGGTAGGACAAACAAGAATAGAAGACGTTATAAAATATATAATGCCATTCTATATAGCAATAATAGTTGTATTAGGTCTTGTAACTTTTGTACCTGATATAAGTTTAATAATACCTAGATTATTAGGATTAATATAGAGATAACGAGGAGATTAAAATGTCAATTAGAAATTTTGAATTTAAGTTTAGGGGTATTGAAAATCACATAGTTAAATTTAGTTGTGAAGATATAGTTGCTAAAATATTAGTACTAGAAGAAGATATATTAAGAGTTATAATACATAATGAAAGTGGATTAAAATTAGATAAAACATGGTTAGTGGCTCCTGGTATGGAAGATATTCCTTTTGAAGGAAGAGATAAATTTGATACAACAGGATTTAGTCTACCAGAGTTTAAAGTAGAAGAAAAAGATGGTTTTGTAACAATAACTACATCTAAAATAGAGGCAGTAGTAAATCTACTTGACTTTAAAATTACTTGGTATTATATAGATGGTAATAAAAAAGTTGAGTTTATGAAAGATAGACAGACTCAAGCATACAACTTTAAAGGAGAGCTTGGTGATGGAATTTATCACTATATAAATAGAGATAGATCAGAGCAATATTTTGGATTAGGTGAAAAATCAGGTAATTTAAATAGATATGGAAAAAGGTATAGAATGTTAAACATAGATGCTATGGGATATGATGCAGAAAGTACAGACCCATTATATAAGCATATACCTTTTTATATAACAAGAAATGAACAAACAGATTTATGTCATGGAATATTCTATGATAACATGTCTAATGCAATTTTTGATATGGGACAAGAATTAGATAATTATCATGGTCACTATAAATATTTCTACTCAATAAATGGAGATTTAGATTATTATGTAATAGCTAAAAAAGATATCCCATCTATAGTAAAAACTTTTAGCTGGATGACTGGTAAGACAATATTCTCGCCAAAATGGAGTTTAGATTATTCAGGATCAACAATGACATATACAGATATGCCAGATGCAGGAGAGCAACTAAAGAAATTTGTTGATTTATGTGAAGAACATGATATATTAAGTGGATCATTCCAATTATCATCAGGTTACACTTCAATAGGTGATAAAAGATATGTGTTTAATTGGAACAGAGACAAAATACCTTCACCAGAAAAATTAACACAATACTTCCATGAAAAAGGCTTAAGATTATGTGCTAATATAAAACCAGCTTTACTATTAGACCATCCAATGTTTGAAGAGTTAAAGGAAAAAAATCTATTTGTTAAAGAAGAAGATTCAGACAATCCTTACTTATGTCAATATTGGGATGAATTAGGAGCACACTTAGATTTCACTAATATAGAGACTATAAATTGGTGGAAAGAGCAAGTAACTAAGCAATTATTAGAATATGGAATAGATTCAACATGGAATGATAACAATGAATATGAAATATGGGGTAATAGCAAGCTAAATGGATTTGGAAAAGAAATAGATTTAGAGCTTGTTAGATCTATAATGCCACTTCTTATGATGAAATCATCATTTGAGGCGCAAAAAGCATTTAACCCAAATGAAAGACCATATCTTATATCAAGATCAGGATGTCCTGGTATGCAAAGATATGTTCAAACTTGGAGTGGTGACAACTATACTTCATGGAAAACATTAAAATATAACATAAAAATGGGTAATGGATTAAGTTTATCAGGAGTATATAACCATGGTCATGATATAGGTGGTTTCTCGGGTGATGCACCAGAACCAGAATTATTTGTAAGATGGGTACAACAAGGAATAATGTATCCTAGATTTACAATACATTCTTGGAATGATGATAAGACTGTAAATGTACCATGGATGTATCCAGAATATACAGAAACTGTAGCTAATTTATTAAAACAAAGAAATCGTATAGTACCATATATATATGATTTACTTTATAAAGCACATAAGGATTATGAGCCTATAGTAAAACCGACATTATATGATTTTGGAAATGTAGATAAAAAGACATTTGAAGAAAATGATGAATTTATGTTAGGAAGCTCATTATTAGTTGCTTGTGTAGTAAATAAAGGAGATAGAGAAAGAACTGTGTATCTTCCAAAAAATGAGTTTGGATGGTATGATTTTAATACTCATATGTGGTATGAAGGTGGACAAACAGTTACTATACCAGCTCCGCTACAATATGCTCCAGTATTAGTACAAGGAGGTAGCATAATACCTATAAATGAGGCTGATGTTACTTTTGAAACTAAATCAAATGATGAAAGAGCATTCTATATATTCCCTGCAAAAGGAGATTCTACATTTGAATACGAATATTTTGAAGATGATGGAATAACATCTGATTATAAAAATAATCACTTATTATATAAATTCAATGTAGTTACTAATGATTCTGAGATATTAGTTAACTTAGAAACAGAAGGTGAATATAAACCAAAATACAATGAAGTATCTATATACTTACCTAAAGAAGAAAATAGAACTCTTAAGTTAAATGGAGAAATTTTAAATAAAGATAGTAAATATGTTTTAAGTAAATAGACAAAAAGGCTGTTGTGCTAGGTTATAGCATAACAGCCTTTTTATATTATAAAAAACTTTTATTTTACTAAAAATATATTAATGGATAAATTGTTTTAAATTTGTTGTTACTTAGTGTATAATTAGTACAATACTAAAGCAACAATACTATAAAATTATAATTATTAAATAGGAATTTGTGATTATATTATTTATATAATCTAAGGTGAAAGGTTCAAGTATTGTAAGGAGGGGAGAAAATTGGATTTAAGCTATTATGATATATTTAATACATATGAAAAAACAAAGGATGATAATTGGTTATTAGAACAATTGATGAATGTACTAAAAAGATTTTATGCAGGTGAGTATAAAAATAGTGATGAAGAAATATTTGAAGGAGTGTTGTTTTGTGAAATAGGAGATGTTTTAGGTAGAATGGGAAATTTAGAAGAATGTAATAAGTATATGAATAAAGCCCAACACTTTGTAAATAAACAACCAGTTGATCAAATGACAATATATCTAAGAAAGGCACAGTTTTTTATAGAAAGTGGACATATAGAAAAAGGGTGTGAGTTTTTAATAAAAGTCTCTAAGTGGTCTGATAATTATGAAGAAGGTTTAGAGTGGCGAAATCTTACTGATGTTTGGGAAAAATACAGATACTTAGTTAAAGAACAGATAGAACCTTCATACAATTCTACTTATAAAACTTCCATGAAAATAGAAGATATATTAAAAACAAAAGACAAAAATGAGTTAGTAGGAAATTTAAGTATTCACATAAATGAACTTTGTGGATTTGGTGAGGATATGACAGGCATAAATCAATATGAAAGAATAGTATATGATGTTTGCAATTTAGATGAAGAAGTACATAGTGGTGGATTTTATTCATATTTCTACAGTTCCAATGATTATATTAAAAGATATAAACAATTAAAAAAAGCACTTAATACTATAGGAGCTAGAAAAACTATTAATTTGTTAGAACAAATTGAAAAGCGATTTCCAAAAGGAAGAATGCCTATTAAGTTGGAATACCGCCAAAGGATATTAGATGAAATGGAAGAAAATGAAATTGATTTTGATGACTTTGATGAGATTTTTTGTGAGTATGAAGAAAATATCACTGAATTAGCCTATGACTATATTCTAAAAAATAAAAATAGGTTCACATAGTAAATAAAAGATTAAATTTCAAAGAGAAAAAAGGTTTTGCCAATAGGGAAAAAAGTACTTATCTTTACGGGATAAAGTGCTTTTTTCTTATTTTTTGTCAGTTTTTTATGATAAACTTCGTATTAAATAATGTAAAAGCTTTTTCAAGGGGGGAGACAGATTGAAAGATAGAACGATAATTAAATATATAAAAAAATGCAATGAAAAGGGCATAGAGATGTTGATAGATAATTATAATGGATTGTTGACATCTGTAATTAAAACACATCTAAATCCGATTTTAGATTATGAGGAAGAGTGTTTAGCCGATGTACTTTTTCTAATATGGGAAAATATTGAAGGTTTTAATAATAAGGAAAGTTCATTTAAAAATTGGATTTGTGCAATTGCAAAATATAAAGCAATTGACTATAAGAGAAAATACATATCTAAAATAAATGTGGAAATAGATGATGGCATTTATTATATAGATGAAAACTTATGTAGGCTAGAAATACAAGAAGAAATTAATGAAATTTTAGACTTTTTAGGTGATAAGGATAAGGAACTTTTCACAAGATACTACTTGAATGGAGATAAATTAGAGGAAATAGCTCTAGATAGTAATACAAATGTAACAAATTTACATAGCAGACTGTCTAGGGGTAGAAAGAAAATTAGAAACAGTATTTTTAAATAGGAGAGTGAGAGTATGATAGATAAGTTTAGAATTTTTAATAAAGTCAAAATAGATACAGATAAATACGAAGAAGTGAAAACTAATAACGATGAAGAATTAAAAATAAAAATGAAAGAAAGATTGAATTCATCAAAAAGGGTGAAGGAAAGAAAGAAAAGAAATTATAAAATAATGGGAAGTATTGCATCTGTAGTAATTATAGTCATGGGGCTTGGAATTGCTAATCCTTCCTTAGCGAATAATCTCATAAAAAGATTACCTCAATTTGAAACCATGTTAGATAAAATAAAAGAATACATTGATGATAAAGATGTGGTAAAAAATGATTCCAAGCTTTATGAAGAAAGAGAAGAAGAAAAAAAGGAATATGAAAAAAGTAAATTAATAGCAACTCCAATCAATGTTTCTAGTAAAAGTGAGGGATTAGAGATTACCATAGATAAAGCTATGTACGATAAAAAGAAAATATATTTAGATATGACCTTAAAAACAGATGAGTTATTTAAGAAAAGTAAATATATGAAATTAATTAGTGACTCTCCTTATGGTGATAATATAAAACAAATGAGCATAAATGATTTGAAACTATTTATAAATGGAGTGGAACCATATACTTATACTTGGGGAGCAGGAATAGTTGACTTTATTGATGAACATACTATTAATTTAAGTTATTTAATAGAGTTAGATCCTGAAAATGATATAGAAGATGCAAATTTTAAGATTGATTTTAGTATGTATAAAGGTAAATGGTCTTTTGATTTTAATATAAAGTCTATAAATGACAATATAAAAACTATAAAGTTAAATGAAAAAGATGGAGACTACACATTAAAAAAAGTAGATGTATCTACTACATATATTGAACTTGAAATGGAACTTCCTTTTCAGCCATCCTTAGAAAATCCTCATAATAATTTTATAATAGTGAAAGATGATAAAGGAAGAGAACTAAATATGTCTGCAGGTACAGAGGGAAAAAATAAAATATACACTCAAATAAATGAATTGATAGGTATTGGTGAAATTCCAAAGTATATAGATATTTTAGTATGTGAAAGTTATGAAGAAGAAGCTAATACTTTATCTAGTTTTAAGGTGGATTTAGAGTAGGTTTTGTAATAAATATACTGCTATCAGGTTTAGAGTTAGGAACTATTAGTGTATAATAAAATAAATAAGAAAAGTAGGAAGTGATAGTATGAGAAGAACTTTATTAAACCCTAAGATAGATTTTGTATTTAAGAAGATATTTGGATCGGAAGAACATCCAGAAATACTTATATCTTTTTTAAATGCTGTATTAAAACCAATTAAACCTATAGTATCAGTAAATATAAAAAATTCAGACTTAGAAAAAGACTATATAGAAGATAAGTTTTCTAGACTGGATGTAAAAGCTATAACTAGCAATAATGAGATAATTAATATAGAAATTCAGTTAAAAAATGAGTACAACATGATACAAAGAAGTTTGTATTATTGGAGTAAACTATATGAAGAGCAACTAACAGAAGGCGACAGATATGATAAGCTGTGTAGAACTGTTTGCATAAATATATTGGATTTTAGATATTTAAAAAATGATAGATTTCATAATGGGTATAGACTAAAAGAAATTGAAACTAACGAAGAATTAACGGATTTAGAAGAAATTCATTTTATAGAGATACCTAAATTGAAGAAATTTGAAAGGGCAGAAGAGGTAGTAGATTTACTTGAAGGCTGGGTAGAATTTCTAAGGGATCCAGAAAGTGAAGTCATTAGAAAACTGGAAATGAGTAATAAAGAAATAAGAGAAGCTAAGGATGAGTTATATAGACTTAGCAGGAATTCAAAGGAAAGAGAACTTTACTATATGAGGGAAAAGTCCCTAAAGGATGAGATAAGTGCCCTAGCTAATGCAGAAGAAAAAGGAATGCAAAAAGGTTTAGAACAAGGAATGAAAGAAAAAGCCATAGAGATAGCAAAATCACTATTAGATATTTTAGATGTAGAAACTATTGCTTTAAAAACAGGATTACCAATAGAAGAAATAGAAAACTTAAAATAAATAAGTCAGCAAATACTAGCTGGCTTTTATTTTTTGAATAAAAATATTATAAATAAAGGAAAGTTTAAAATGCACTAAAATACATATTTATTAAAAAAGGCATAAATATATGGAAGTGATATAAATCTATGTTGAAAATGTAAAAATTTATCAATACAATTAACTATAAGTGATATTGTCAACCATATAACAGTATTAAATGAATTAGAAAAATATAAAATAGGGGGATATAAATGGAAATTAACAAAATTAAGGAATTAGTATCTCAAATGACTCTAGAAGAAAAGGCGTCCCTTACTTCAGGGGCGGATTTTTGGCATACAGAGTCTATTGAAAGATTGGGGATAAAAAAATCTATGGTATCTGATGGACCTCATGGTCTTAGAAAGCAGGAGGTAAAAGGAGATCATTTGGGATTAAATGATAGTATAGAAGCTGTATGCTTTCCAGCTGGTTGTGCCTTAGCTGCAAGTTTTAATAAAGACCTTGTAACAAAAATGGGAGAAGCTTTAGGCAATGAGTGCCAAGCAGAAGGTGTAAGTGTGATTTTAGGACCTGCAGTAAATATAAAACGTTCTCCTCTTTGTGGACGTAACTTTGAATATTATTCAGAAGATCCATTAGTTGCATCAGAAATAGCATCAGCTATGATAAAAGGTGTTCAAAGTAAAAATGTGGGAACTAGTATAAAACATTTTCTTGCTAACAACCAAGAACATAGAAGAATGTCATCATCTTCTGAGGTGGATGAAAGAACTTTAAGAGAAATATACTTAGCAGCCTTTGAAGGTGCTGTAGTAAAAGAGAAGCCTTGGACAGTAATGTGTTCATATAATAAAATTAACGGAGTATATGCAGCAGAAAATAAAAAATATTTAACTGATGTTCTTAGAAATGAATGGGGATTTGATGGTTATGTGGTTAGTGACTGGGGAGCAGTTAATAATAGAGTAAAAGACTTAGAAGCAGGACTTGATTTAGAAATGCCAGGAACTGGTGGAGTAAACGATAGATTTATAGTAGAAGCAGTGAAAAATGGTTCTTTAGATGAAGAAATATTAAATAATGCTTGTGAAAGAATATTAAATATAGTTTATAGATTTGAGGAAAATAGAGATTCTAATGCAGTATTTGATAGAGACTTGGACCATGAACTTGCTAGAAAAGTGGCAGAGGAAACTATAGTACTTATGAAAAATGACTCCATATTACCTCTTGATAAAAATGATAAGATTGCATTCATAGGTAAATTTGCAGCAAAGCCTCGTTATCAAGGAGGAGGAAGCTCTCATATAAACTCTCATAAAGTCGTATCAGCTATGGATGAAGTAAAAGGAATGGAAAATATAACTTATGCTCAAGGTTACATAGATGAAAAAGATGAAATAGTAGAAGAGTTAATAAATGAAGCAGTAGAAGCAGCTAAAAAATCTAAAATTGCAGTAGTATTTGCAGGATTACCAGATAACTTTGAATCTGAAGGTTATGACCGTACACATATGAAAATGCCAAATTGTCAAAATGCTTTAATAGATGCAGTATGTAAAGTTCAGCCTAATACTGTAGTAGTTTTACACAATGGTTCTCCAGTGGAAATGCCTTGGAAAGATAAAGTAAAAGGTATAGTAGAAGCTTATTTAGGAGGACAAGCTATAGGAAGTGCAGTGGTAGATATTTTATTTGGTAAAGTTAATCCAAGTGGTAAATTACCAGAAACCTTCCCACTAAAATTAGAAGATAATCCTTCTTATTTATATTATTTTGGAGAAGGGGATAAAGTAGAGTATAGAGAAGGTGTATTTGTAGGTTATCGTTATTATGAAACTAAAAAAATGGATGTATTATTCCCATTTGGACATGGTCTTTCTTATACTAACTTTGAATACTCTAATATTACTATTAGCGATGATCATATAAAAGATACAGATACTGTAACAGTTACTGTGGATGTAACAAATACTGGAGATGTATTTGGTAAAGAAGTAGTACAATTGTATGTATCTCCTAAAAATAATAAAATAATTCGTCCAGTAAAAGAACTAAAAGGATTTGAAAAAATTGCTTTAGAACCAGGTGAAACTAAAACAGTAAGCTTTATCCTGAATAAACGTTCTTTTGCATATTGGAATATGGAGATACATGATTGGCATGTGGAAAGTGGAAAATACGATATATTAATAGGAAAATCAGTTTCTGATATAGTATTATCAAGAGAAATAAGTGTAACTTCAACTGTAAGAATACCTAAAACTTATACATTAGATAGTATATTTGGAGATCTTATGGAAGATGAAAAAGCAATGGCAGTTTTAAATCCACTATTAGGACAATTTGGTAATTCATTAAATGTGAGTGAAGAAGGTGGAGCAATAAACTCTCAAATGCTGGAATCCATGATTAAAAATATGCCTATAAGAGCTTTATTAGGCTTTGTGCCAAATATAGAACTAGAGTACATCTATAATATATTAGATAAAATAAACAATTAATACTATAACTTAAAAAATTTAATAAAAAGCTATGAAATATAGAAGAGTATATCTATAATTCATGGCTTTTTCTATTATAGTAACTTGTAGAAAATTATTATAAGAAGTAGAAACTTATGTAAATATTCTATATAATTATTCTTATAATCAAATTTGGGGAGAGTATAAATGAATAGTTTTTTAGAAGGAATTAAATTTTTATTAAAATGGGAGTATATTTGGGCGGCAATCCTTATAATAATAGGTTTTATCAAAATCTATAAATATAAAGAAGAGAAAGAGAAGTATTTCCTATTAAAAATGATAGGATTTTATCTGATGGGATCCTTTAGTTTTAATTTTTATTGGTTTGATGAAATCTATATTTATTTGCCTGTAGGCTTTTTTATCTATTATATATTTATGAAAAATAAAGAAAGACATAATAAAATAGCAAAGGATAAATGTGCTAAATGGGGATTGATTATTCTATGTATTACTTTTATAAGTAGTGGAATCTACAATTACCTAGAATATAGAGACATAAATGTTAGCTCTACTAATAAAATAAAAAATTTGAGCAAAGAATGGAAAGATATAAAAGAAAAATGTAGTATAGGAGATAATATACCTTTAAATGGTGCTAGAGTTTTATACGACAAAAATGGAAATATTAATGATTTAAATTACTATATAATTGATTATGATAAAAATAAATCTTATCAAGTGAATTTAAATAATTCTGAATATAATATTTTAGTAGAAAAATATAATTATAATTTTACAAATAAAGAATTTTTATTTAATGGTATTACAACAGATGATTTTATAGAAGTGATAGATTATATTTTAGATAATAATTCTTCTAAAGAAAAAGAAATATACTCACATAATATTATTTATCAGGAAAATGAAAGTATGATTTATGATGAGGAAGATGATTTAAATTTAGAAACATTTGTTATAACTAAAAATAAAGGAAATAAAAAGTATGAAAAAGTAAATCCTAAAGATTTATCTGTATCTAAACCTTTTATATCTTATTACGCTGATGGATATAAGGGCTACGATATATTTCAATATATATTTGACTTAGATAATTATAAAAAATAAGTAAGTATATTTGTTAAATGGGGGTAATTTATATGGAAAAAGAAATAATTTATAAAAGGTCTAGAAAAGATATTACAATGTATTTATTACTTTCAATAATAGGATTTCTTGGAAGTATATATGCTTTTCAAGTAAATTCACTAGTAATAGGTACAATAGGCTTATCTATATTTGGAATATCTACAATATATCTAATATATAGACTAATATGTCCTAATGAAATTTTAAGGGTAGATAAAAGTGGCATAAAAACTAAATATACTAGGGGAGAGTATATATCTTGGGATAAAATAGATGAAATTTATATAGATATGGATTCATATAAAGACAGACCTGTTGATGTAATTGCCATAAAACTTAAAGCAAATGAGAATGATAAAAAGAATATTAGATTTACAAAACCTAAAGCGAAAGTTAGAGGAGACTATAATGTAAATTTACAATATTCCGATGGAAATATTGAAGATGCAGTAAAAGAAATAAGAGAATTCTATAGAAATCATATAAAATAAAATTAAGAAAATAATAAAGTCTGTATATTTAGGTATACAGACTTTATTATTTTATCCTAGCTTACCAAATTCTTTTAATAGTCTTGCATATTCATAGCCTTTGCTAGTTAAAGAGTATTCCACTCTAGGAGGATACTCATAAAAATACTTTTTATTTACTAAATTATTTGTTTCTAGTTCTTTTAAATTTTCCAATAAAACTTTGTTACTAATGCCAGAAGTTAGTTTTTGGAGATGTGTAAATTTTTTTCTGCCATCAAATAAGTTATAAATAATTAAAGGTTTATATTTATCAGTAATAAGATTTAAGTTTTGCATACTTTTATTAGTCATTTATTACCATCCTTTTAAACGTATTATGTTTACTATTATTTTTATCTATTATTTATAAATAATACTTACTTTTTAGTAATTAAAAAAATAATACCAAGTTATTTTAACTTGGTATTATTTACTCATATTTAAATTTAATTTTCATTGAATAAATTACTCCTATACAGCTATACTATCTACATCTACATATCCACGTAAAGATCTAACACATTCCCATCCTTTAACAGTTAAGAAATATTTAACTTCAGCAGGATAAGTATAAGTTACTCTTCTATAAATTAGTCCTATTTCTTCAAGTTGTTGAAGTTTTAAGTTTATTAAATCGTAACTAACACCATCCATAAGTCTCTGCAGATTAAGTAGAGTTTTTCCTCCAGATTGTAAATTGCACATTGTTATTGTTTTACATTCACATTTGATTGGATCAAACCCTATAACTTTCTTACAAACCTTACTATCATAATTTTCATTTTTCAAAGTAATCACCTTTCCTTTTTAAATTATTCTTATTTTATTTAACTAAATTAGCAATAAACTTTTTTTATTACTTTATACATATAGTATATACAAAACTAGTTGGAAAGTCTACTAATTTTCAGAAAATTTTGAAAAATAAAACTTTAACAATTTTAAATTCTTTGTATATTAAATACTAACCTATGATTTATAATATAATCCTATAAAATTAATATTTAAGATGTATTGCAATTGACATGATAGAAATAAGTGACTAATATATATGTAATACAACTTGGGGTGATAAAATAGGACTTTTAGATATTATTATGGCAGATTTTAATGAAAATTATCTGAATATTAGAAATTTGCTGAATTAATAGGGGGATAAAATGAAAAGTGATAATGTGAGAAAAGGAATGCAACAAGGACCTCATAGATCTTTATTTAATGCGTTAGGTCATACAGAAGAAGAAATGAACAAGCCTTTAGTAGGTATAGTCAGCTCTTACAATGAAATTGTTCCAGGTCATATGAACTTGGATAAAATAGTTGATGCAGTAAAACTAGGTGTTGCCATGGCAGGTGGAACTCCTGTAGTATTTCCAGCTATAGCTGTGTGCGATGGTATAGCTATGGGTCATGAAGGAATGAAGTATTCTCTTGCAACTAGAGAATTAATAGCAGACTCTACAGAGTCTATGGCTTTAGCTCATCAATTTGATGCTTTAGTTATGGTACCAAACTGTGACAAAAATGTGCCAGGGCTTTTAATGGCAGCAGCTAGGATAAATGTACCTACAGTATTTGTAAGTGGAGGGCCTATGCTTGCAGGTCGTGTTAAAGGAGAAAAAAGAAGTTTATCTTCTATGTTTGAAGCTATAGGTGCTTATGCAGCAGGAACTATGACAGAAGAAGAAGTTAGAGAATATGAAAATAAAGTATGCCCAACATGTGGATCTTGTTCCGGAATGTATACAGCAAATAGTATGAACTGTTTAACAGAGGCTTTAGGAATGGGTCTTAAAGGAAATGGAACAATACCAGCTGTATATTCAGAAAGAATAAAACTTGCTAAACATGCAGGAATGAAAGTTATGGAACTTTATGAAAAAAATATAAGACCAAGGGATATATTAACTGAAAAAGCTTTTATGAATGCTTTAACAGTAGACATGGCACTGGGATGTTCAACAAATTCAATGTTACACTTACCAGCCATAGCTCATGAGGCGGGAGTGAAATTAACACTAGATTTAGCTAATGAAGTTAGTGAAAGAACACCAAATCTTTGTCATTTAGCACCAGCAGGGTATACATATATGGAAGATTTAAATGAAGCTGGTGGAATTTATGCAGTTATGAATGAACTTGATAAAAAAGGATTATTATATACAGATTTAATAACTGTTACAGGAAAAACTGTAAAAGAAAATATAGAAGGATGTATAAATAAAGATATAGAAACTATAAGACCAATAGAAAACCCTTATAGTGAAACTGGAGGACTTGCAGCACTTAAAGGAAACCTTGCACCAAATGGTAGTATAGTAAAAAAATCTGCTGTATGTGAAGAAATGTTAGTGCATGTTGGTCCAGCCAGAGTATTTGACTGTGAAGAAGATGCCATAGCAGCCATAAAAGGTGGGAAAATAGTAGCAGGAGATGTGGTTGTAATCAGATATGAAGGACCAAAAGGAGGTCCTGGTATGAGGGAAATGTTAAATCCAACTTCAGCTATAGCAGGTATGGGATTAGGATCAAGTGTAGCATTAATTACTGATGGTCGTTTCTCAGGAGCTTCTAGGGGTGCATCCATAGGACATGTTTCTCCAGAGGCTGCAGTAGGAGGACCTATAGCTCTAGTTAAAGAAGGAGATTTAATAAAAATAAATATAAACGAAAAAACTTTAGATATGGTTGTATCGCCTGAAGAGTTGGAAGAAAGAAGAAAAGAATGGACTCCAAGAAAGCCAAAAATAACTTCGGGTTATTTAGGAAGATATAGTAAAATGGTAACTTCAGGAGATAGAGGAGCTGTATTAGAATTCTAATAAAGATAAATAAAAAAGAATGAATTGTTATAAAAAAGAAGGGGTTTTGAAACAAGACTTGCAAAACTTGCAAAAAAAAACAAAGCCCCTTCATTTTTATTGCGGAAATACAGGTAAAAAATAATTTTTATAGAGATTTTGTAATAAAAAATGAAATTTTGTAAAAAAATTATGCAAAATCCTATTGTGCTTTAGGAAAATTTATCATATAATGAATATAGATAAATGAGAGATTTATATTTTATTTATTTTTTGAAATGATAAAACAATACTTAACAATAATTATAATAAGAGGAGGAATATTTAATGGAATTATTAAACAACTTAGTAGGAATTGTAAATGAGTTTTTATGGTCAAAATTATTAATAGTAATGTTAATTACTTTAGGAATTTACTTTACTATTAGTACAAGATTTGTTCAATTTAGATTTTTTAAAGAAATGTTTAGACTTTTAGGTGATGGAGCTAAGGGGGAGAAAAAACAAGGTTCTATTTCTTCTTTCCAAGCATTTTGTATATCTACAGCATCACGTGTTGGAACTGGTAATATAGCGGGAATTGCAATGGCAGTTGTTGCTGGAGGACCTGGTTCAGTATTTTGGATGTGGCTTATAGCACTTATCGGTTCAGCATCAAGTTTTGTTGAAAGTACATTAGCACAAATATTTAAAGTAAAAGATGGAGATGGATATAGAGGAGGACCTGCATATTATATGGAGCAAGGTCTTGGTAATAAGAAAATGGGTATATTATTCTCAGTTCTTATAACAATATGTTTCGGATTTATATTCAACGCAGTTCAATCAAATACAATAACAGCAGCATTTAACAATGCTTTTGGTGTAAATAGATTAGCTATAGGTATAATACTTGCAGTATTAACAGGAATAATAATATTTGGTGGTGTACATAGAGTTGCAAAAGTTTCTGAAGTAATAGTGCCAATATTTGCAGTTTTATATATACTAGTTTCTTTATTTGTTGTTGTTATAAATATAGGTGAAATACCAGGTATAATAAAAACAATATTTGAAAGTGCTTTTGGACTTAGAGAAATGGCTGTAGGTTCAATGAGTGGTATGATATTAGTTGGTATAAAAAGAGGATTATTCTCAAATGAAGCAGGTATGGGGTCAGCTCCAAATGCTGCTGCAACTGCAGATGTAACTCATCCAGTTAAACAAGGTTTAATCCAAACTTTAGGTGTATTTACAGATACAATAGTAATATGTTCATGTACAGCATTTATGATATTATTATATTCTGATTATGCAACTGCTGGTCTTGAAGGTATAGAATTAACACAAGCTGCACTTTCATCTCAAATAGGACCTATAGGAAACATATTTATAGCTATATGTATATTATTATTCGCTTTCAGTTCAATAGTTGGAAACTACTATTATGGTGAGTCTAATATAGAATTTATGAGTAATAATAAAACTGTACTAAATGTATTTAGAGCAATGGTAGTTGGTATGGTATTATTTGGATCAATTGCAAAAGTTCAATTAGTTTGGGATTTAGCAGACGTATTCATGGGATTAATGGCAATCATAAATCTAATAGCAATAGCTTTACTTGGTAAATATGCTTTTGTAGTATTAAAAGATTATACAGATCAAAAGAAAGCTGGTATAAAAGATCCTGTATTTATTGCATCAAATATAAAAGGATTAGAAAACGTAGAATGCTGGCAAGGAGAAAAAGAAGAAAAAGCTATATAATAAAATATAGATAATATAAAAAAGCCCTAGATGATATATTCAAATAAGAGTATAATCATATAGGGCTTTTTATTATTTTAATAATTAAGCTGTTTTTTTAACATTTTTAAATTGTTTTCTAAGAGTACTTACACCTTCTACCATAAGTACTATAGCAAGAATTATAAGAAGTACAGCTAAAATTGTACGTATATAGCACCAAGTAAGGCCTGCACCACCAGCACTTATTGCAAGTACATTAGTTTTTATTGTTAAAGCTAAAGATACAACAGTTGCAATTAACATAAATACCATAGGGAAGAATAACATTTTATTATTTTTACCTATATTACCAAGCCAAGCTGCAACAGCAAGTAATCCAAGAGCTGCTAATAACTGGTTAGCTGCTCCAAATAATGCCCATATATTTGCATATCCAGTAAGTCCTAGAGATATACCTAAAACAACAGTTATAAGAGTTGCTAAAAATGGATTAGTTAAAGTTTTTTTCAATCCAGTAACTTGGTCTCTAGTTTCACCAGGTTCTAACCAAAATTCTTGGAACATATAACGAGCAAGACGAGTTGCTGTATCTAAAGAAGTTAAACAAAATACTGATACTGTTAAAACTAATAATGAGTATGTTATATTGTATGCATTAGTAAGTCCTGGTATTTTGCTTAGCATTCCAGCTATTCCTGAGGCAAAAACTACTGTAGGAGTAACTGTAGTTCCAGCTGCATAATCTTTCCAAATAAATCCTACTGCACATACAGATATTACTGCAAGAACACATTCAACTAACATGGAACCATATGCTATTGGTCTAGCATCTTTTTCACTGTCTATTTGTTTTGCTGTAGTACCAGAAGCAACCAAAGAGTGGAAACCAGATATTGCACCACAAGCTATAGTAACAAATAAAGCAGGGAATAAATATCCAAGTGATGTTCCTGTTGGAGCTACTGTATCAACAAATCCAGTAAATGCCGGAATATCTAAAGTTGGATGAGAACCTATTATACCAACAACTGCAAGTATTATCATAGCATATAGTAAGAAAGAACTTAAGTAATCACGAGGTTGAAGTAATATCCAAACAGGTGTTACAGAAGCAACTAAGATATATAAGCCAACTATAATCATCCAAGTTGTAGAACTTAAGTAAAGTGGATGATAATTAAGACCTATTGCTATACAAGCAACTATAGCTATAACACCTATTATTGTTGAAGTAGCAAGAGAAGCATTACGTCTATAAACGAAGAATCCAAATGCAATTGCTATTAATATAAATAATATAGATATCATTGCAGTAGATGCATTTGCTGAACTTGCAGCTATATCAACAGCACCAGTATCAGTAAAAGTTGCCTTGAAAGTTTCTGCAACTATAGAAGCAAAGGCAGCCACTACTAATAATAATGTTAAATAAGAGAAAATAAGAAATAATTTCTTAGCACGAGCACCTATATTTTGACCTATAACTTCACCTATAGATTGTCCTTTATGGCGTATAGAAGCAAATAATGCACCAAAGTCATGAGTTGCTCCAAAGAATATACCACCTATTAAAACCCAAAGTAAAACTGGAACCCAACCAAATACTGCTGCTTGTATAGGACCATTTATTGGACCAGCACCAGCTATTGATGAAAAGTGGTGTCCAAGAAGTACGGGAGCTTTTGCAGGTACATAATCTACACCATCTTCTAATTCATGGGAAGGAGTGACTTTCTTTTCGTCAATTCCCCATTGATTAGCTAACCACTTGCCATAAGTGATATAGCCAATGAATAATACTACAGTACTAGATACTAATAAAGTTACTGCGCTCATAAGCTTACCCCCTTTTTTTTAAAGCTTATTAAATTTTTATAGTTATTTATATAAAATTTATAACTACCTAATTAACAATATTCTTTATGTAGTTTTCTAGATATGGATTTTTTCTTAGAAAATATTTCTTTTAAAAATTTTGATGTGACATTCCCACTTTTATTACCACAGATTTTATTTTCACTGATGTTTATACAACTTATATGAAAATCCATCCATCCATGTAGATAAAATTTGAAATTTTTAGTGATTTTACATTTTTTCAAAAGTCTTTCAGCTTCTTTTTCACAAGTATCGCATATAAAAATAGTAGTAATATATGAATACATATGACCAGGTTTGGGATTTATAAGCTTCATACCATTTTCATAAGCATAGTCCCTACATTTTACAAAATCGTTTTTTGTTAAACTATTCATTTTAAAAATATAAACATATTCATTAGCATCGCTACTCCAAAGCTGAGCCTTTTTTGTAAGTACATATTTTTCATTGTGAACATGAAATTCACACTTTGCCACAAGAGGATCTTTCCTACTATCATATTTTTCTACGTCATAATATGTAGAGTAACTTCTTAAAATTTTATCTAAAATAATATCTTTATCTGATAATAAAAGCATTTTAAATCCTCCCTTGGTATAAGTTGATAATTTAATAAAATAATAGTACAATTACTAACAAAAAACAATCAAATCTAATAAAAAAATTAAAGTAATTAATGAAACTACAAAAAAACCATATAAGTATAAAGCAATTTATATACTATATGGTTTTTATTAAAGATAATGATTTACTTTTATATTAACTTACATTTTCATTTAATAAACTCACTTTAACTTTTTCAATTCTATTGTCATCAACTTCAATTACTTTCAGTTCATAATTTTCAATATTTAAAATAATAACTTCTTCATTAGTTGGAATTTTATTTATAATTGATATAATATATCCATTTATTGTATCATAATCTTCGCATTTTAAATCTGTATTAAATGTATTATTAAAATCTGATATGGACATATTTCCTTTTATTTCAACATCTCCATTGTCTAGACTTTTTATTTTATCATCATCTATGTCATACTCATCTTCAATATCTCCGACAATTTCTTCAATTACATCTTCTAAAGTTACTATTCCAGAAAAGCCTCCATATTCATCGATTAATATAGACAGATGATTTTTACTTTGTTTTAATAAAAGAAATAATTCATCTATTTTTTTTGTTTCTGGAACAAAGCAAGGGATGTGTAAAATTTCCTTGAATTTTATACTTGCTAAATCATTTTTAATTAAAAGAGAAATCAAGTCTTTTTTATAAAGAATACCAATTATATTGTCTACAGAGTCTTCATATACTGGTATTCTTGAATACTTACAATTTAATAAAGTATTTAAGATAGTATCAATATCATCATTTACATCAATTAGAATAGTATCAGTTCTAGAGGTCATAATTTCTTTTGATATTTTATCGGAAAAATCAAAAACTTTATTTATTATTTCTTTTTCCATAAGGTTTATATCTCCATTTTTTTCAGATTGTGTTATTAATAATTTAATTTCTTCTGTACTAATATTATTTTCATTATCAATATCATTATTACCTGTTATTTTCAACACAATTTTAGTTGATAAAGATAAAATTTTAATAAATGGTTTAGATATTTTAGATATAAAGTAAATAGGTTTTACAGAAGCCAATGAAATTTGTTCACACTTTTTTAGTGCAATTCTTTTAGGAACTAATTCTCCAAATACTAAAGTAAAAAAAGAAAGTATAACTGTAATTAAAATTAATGAAATTTCTTGAGCATAAGGAATATTATAAGGATATATTAAACTTTGAAATCTGACTGATAGTGTGGTAGCTGCCGATGCGCTGGAGAAAAAACCTGCTAAAGTTATTCCTATTTGTATGGTGGATAAAAATCCACTGGGATCTTCTAGTAATTTTCTTAAAAGAATTGCCTTTTTATTATTTTCTTCACATAAAGAATTAATCTTATGTTTGTTAACTGATACAAATGCCATTTCAGCTGCTGCAAAAAATCCATTTACTAGTGTAAGAACTAGTATTAATAATAATTGAGGGAAAATGCTCCTCGAGAGGTCATCAAGACTACTCATTATTAAACTCCTCCTAAAAATTTATTAATATATTATATAAATAATTATATAAATAATATGTTAAGTTTGTGTTAAAATATGAATAATTTTAATAAAGTGAAGATAATTAGAATTTTAAAAAACAACAGGGCTTACTGATTTAAAGTAAGCCCTTTATCTTAACTAATATTAAATTATCTCAATTTATCAATCAATAATAAGAATGCACTTCCAGTTTTTAATAAATCATCACCTTCAACTCTTCCAACTTTTATGTTTTTATTATTGTAAACATAACCTTGATTATCAACTCTACCAACAGGAGAACAATTTATAGGATGATTATATATAATACCATCATTATCAACTCTACCAACAGGAGAGTAGTTAACAGGATCATCATGAACTATATTGTCAGTGTCAACTCTTCCAACAGGGCATGAATGATATAAATGGTTATGAACTACTCCATTTGAATCTACTCTTGCAACTCCTAAAGAATTATACGGAAAATTTACTATATTATTTACCATCTTCTTTACACCAACCTTTAATTATAATTTTTTTATGAATTTTTATTTATATTCATAATATAAAAATTAGACACAAAAAAGAGAAAACCTTTATAGAGCATAAATGTATACATAATACTTATATTTTTATTGAAATGTATTTGAAATTGTATGAAAAAATGATTATAAACACAATTAAAGCAAAATTATAACTGGCGATAAAAAATAATTAATATATACTAAAATAATTTTATTTGTAGAAATATGATGTACTATTGGATTGGATTTTAAAAATTAAGACAAATAATATACATAAAAAAATAAAAATAATACACAAATTATCAAAAAAGCGCTTGAAAATGTCGAAAATTATTATATAATATATTTGACATATATATATACAAATTTTGGAGGAAAATTATGATTAAGAGGAATGGAAAAAAAATTGCATCACTTGCCATAGCTGCAAGTATAGTATTTCAAAATGTCAGTCCAATAATGGCCCTAGAGGGCAGTAAAGAACAATTAGCATCAGATATAATTATATCTGAATATGTTGAGGGTTCAGGACAAAATAAAGCCATAGAATTATATAATGGTACTGGTAAAGAAGTAGATTTATCAGAATATAAAGTTGAATTATATTTTAATGGTTCAGCAACTGTTTCAAAAACTTTAAATTTAAGTGGAACATTATCACATGATAAAACATATATAATAGCTCATTCTGATGCTAAAGAAGAGATAAAATCAAAAGCTGATATGACAACATCAGATATGACTCATACAGGTGATGATGCTATAGTTATAAAAAAAGGTGATATTATAGTAGATTCTTTTGGTAAAGTAGGAGAAAGACCAAATAAGGCCTGGACAAATGCTGATGGTAGCGTATCAACAATGGATATGACTTTAATAAGAAAATCAGAAATATCTACTGGAGACACTAATGCTACAGATAACTTTGACCCAAGTGTTCAGTGGGATGCTTATAAAAAAGATTATACTGAAGATTTAGGAAAACATTCAATGGATGTGGTTCTTGGTGATGATACTGAAAAGCCTCAAATAGGTGAGATAACTTATGATGAAGAACATAATATAATAAATGACTACACAATAACTGTTAAAGCTACAGATAATAGAAAAGTTAAAACTGTAAAGCTATTTTATAAAACAGTTGGTGATGACACATATAAAGAATTAGTTTTAAATTACATTGGTGAAAATACATATTCAGGAACAATTGCTAAAGAAGATTTATCAGCAAAAGGATTAGTTTACTATATAGTAGCAATAGATGCTTATGA
Source organism: uncultured Clostridium sp. (assembly GCA_945871955.1). Classification (GTDB taxonomy): domain Bacteria; phylum Bacillota; class Clostridia; order Peptostreptococcales; family Peptostreptococcaceae; genus Terrisporobacter. Next base: position 35,713 of record CAMBXR010000010.1, read on the forward strand.
TAATGAAGCTCGTTCAGAAGAGATAAATGTAAAAATAAGTGACGCAGATATAACAGCACCAGTAATATCTAAATTATATCCAAGCAACAACTATAATACTGGTTCTAATTTAAGACCAGAAATAGGTGCAGATTATTCTGATAATACTAAAGTAGATACTTCTTCAGTTAAATTAGAATTAGATGGTGTTGATATAACTAGCCAATCAAAAATAACTGAAACTTCAGCTAGATATACACCACAAAAAGACTTATCAGAAGGAAACCATACTGTAAAAATAACTTTAAATGATACAGTTTCAAAAGATAACTCTACTACAAAAGAATGGTCATTCTATGTGGGAGAAGAGGATGTAAATCATTACTATGGAAATCTTCATTCTCATACAAGCTACTCAGATGGTATAGGAACTGTAGATGAAGCTTATGAATATGCAAGAGATAAAGCTAATGTAGACTTCTTAGCAGTAACAGATCACTCAAACTCATTTGATAATGAATCGAAAGCTTCTATGGCAGATGGTTCTATGAGTGAAGAGTGGGTAGAAGGAAATAAGATAGCTGATGAATATGATAAAAGTAAAGACTTTACAGCTATGTTCGGATATGAGATGAGCTGGTCAGGTTCAACTGGTGGATATGGACATATGAATACTTTCAATACGCCAGGATTTGAAAGTAGAACTAATGCCAACATGAACTTAAAAAATTACTATAATACTTTAAAAAATCATAAAGATTCAATATCTCAATTTAACCATCCAGGAACTTTATTTGGTGATTTCTCTGGATATGCACATTATGATGAAGAAATAGATGAATTAATTACATTAATAGAAGTTGGTAATGCAGACGGAGCTGTTGGAAGTAATGGATATTTCCGTTCTATAGATGAATATATAAAAGCATTAGATAAAGGGTGGCATTTAGCACCAACAACTGGACAAGATAACCATAAAGGAAAATGGGGAGATGCCAACACTGCAAGAACAGTTGTTTTAGCAGAAGAAAATACTAGAGAAAATATCTATCAAGCAATGAGAGATAGAAGAGTTTACTCTACAGAAGATGAAAACTTAAAATTAGACTTCAAAATAAATGGAAACTTAATGGGAACTATTTTAGAAGAAACAGATGAGTTAAACTTTGAAATAGAGGTTAACGATCCAGATACTAGTGAAAAATCTGCAAAAGTAGAAATAGTAGCTAATGGTGGTAAGGTTGTAAAAACTATGAATATGACTTCTAACTCACAAAAATTCAACTTTACATTACCTTCTGACTATTCTTACTACTTCGTACAAGTAACTCAAGCAGATGGACAAATAGCAGTTTCATCTCCAATATGGGTTGGTGAAGTTGTAAGTGTAGGAATTAACTCAGTTACTGTTGATAAAGAAATAGCAATAGAAAATGAAGAGATAAATATAAACACAGAAGTTTACAACAATGAAAATATAACTGCAGAGAATGCTAAAGTAGAATACTTCTTAGGAAGTGAAACTGAAGCTAATAAAATAGGACAAGTAGACCTTGGGAATATAGCTGCTACAACTTCTATGCAAGCTCCTATTAAATATATAGCAAATAAAGTAGGAAAAGTCGATATAATTGTAAAAGTAACTATGACAGTAGACGGTGTTGAAATGGTTATGAATGATAAAGTTTCAATAACTGTAAAAGAAGAATCAACTTTATCTAAAATTGTAATAGATGCAAGTAAACAAAACTACTATGTAGCAGGTGATTATGCAGATGCAGTAAATCAAGTTATTAAGCTTGCAGCAACTAACAATGCAAAAACAACGATAAATAAAGATAAATTAACAAAAGAAACTTTAGAAGGAGTATCTTTATTAATAATAACAGATCCTCAAAGTAAAGCTGTAGCAAATAAAGGGCTTACTCCACAAGCTTATGATACAGAAGAATTAGCTGTTATAAAAGAATTCGTAGCAAATGGAGGAAATTTAGTTATAACTTCTAGAGCTGACTACGGAGATTCTAAAGAAGAAATATATCAAAACTCTGTACAAGGAAACTCGGTACTTGAAGCAATAGGTTCGTCTATAAGATTTAATGATGACCAAGTTATAGACAAAGAAAACTTTAGTAATCAAAATTATAGATTATACTTCAATAGATATAATGAAGAAAGTAAATTATTAAAAGGAATAGATACAGAAAAAACATTTAGTTTCTATAGTGGATGTAGTGTTTTAGTTGATCCTAATTCAAATGCAGAAGTTTTAGTTAGAGGTCATGAAACTACAGAAAGTGATGATGCAGATAAAGCGGGAGATGCTATACCAGTTGCAAAAGGTGATGTAGTAGGTCTTGCTAGTGAAACATTACCAGGTGGTGGTACAGTAGTAGTTGGAGGAACAACATTCTTCTCAGATTATGAGCTTAAAGATACAAATGCAACTACTTATACAAATGCTGATATAATGGCTAATATAATAAGAGAGTTAGCGCCAAAACCACAACTTCCAATAACTACAATTGCTGAAGTTAGAAAAGACGAAAATAATGATAATATACCAGATAATTATGGTAGAAGTTTTGCAATAGAAGGTACAGTAACAGTTGGTACAGTTAAAGGAGCTCCTGTTAACTCATTCTTCGATTGTATGTATGTTCAAGATGAAACTGGTGGTATAACAGTATTTGGAGTATCTGAACAGTCAATAAAAGAAGGTCAAAGAGTTAGAGTAGAAGGTGTAGTTGATGACTACTTAGGAGATACTGAACTTGCATTAAGCAATGAATTTACTGATATAACAATCTTAGATGAAAACATAAACAAAGTTGAGCCTAAATTATTATTAACAAATGATGCAATGTTAGAATCAAATGAAGGTTTACTAGTAAAAGTAGAAGGTGAAGTAGTTAAAATAGAAGGTCAAAACATATTTGTTAATGACGGAAGTGGAATGGCTAGAGCTTACGTTGAAGGATATGTAGGATCTTCAAGCAAAGGAATAGTTGAAACTGGAGAAGATGCATGGACTGCTAGAATAGCTGTAGGAGATAAAGTATCAATAGTTGGTATGGCATCTGAAGATGGTGAAGAATTTGCTAAGAGACTTAGAGTAAGAGATACTGATGAAATAGTTAAATTATCTTCAGATGATAATAATGGAGATACTCCAGATAACGAACCTGAAGAAGATGATAATAATGGAAATACTCCAGATAACGGAACTGATAATGACAACAATGGTGGAAATGATTCAGATAACGAAACTGATAATGACAATACAGTAGAAGATGATTCAAATAATGCTTCTGATGAAAATAATATTGGCAATAGCTCAGAAAATAATTCTGACAAAGTAGAAAGTGAAGAACCACCAAAAACTTATGATGCTGGAATAGGTGCAATGCTATTAAGCGGAGTAGGTGCAACAGGATTATTATCATTCTTAAATAGAAGAAGAAAATCAAATAAATAATAAATGTAAGAAACCTTATTGAAAAATAGGGTTTCTTATTTTTTATAAAAAAATATATAAAAACGTATATTAATTAAATTTAATATATAAATAGATTATCATAAAGATAATATGAAGAAAAAAGTATAAAATTATAATTAGTAGATATAAAAGAATTTTATTGGGGGATACAAATATAAATGAAAAATATTAATACAAGGGGATTTGAGGGATTTTATAGAAAATATAGTGAAAAAGATTTAAAAAAAATGATGGATGAGGTTTATGATGCATTACATAAGCAATTTAAAAGCGAGATAAGTTTGGGATACGATGGTTGCAAGGAACTTTTAGGGGCATTATTGCTTTTTAAATACGATAAAAAAATGGAAGAGAAAATAACTATTGGTATATGTAAATTATTTCAAAATAGGTTTGATTGTCTTGATTTTAGTGAATATATGGAAGGTGTTATTGAATATAGTGAAATAACAATGGAAGAGTGGATAGATATTTATGACTATTTGGAAAGAAATCATAAATGGATTGAAAATCATAGATGTGTTTAATTATAAAAAATTAGAATAAATAATTAAAAATAAGAAATATCTAATAATATCACTTAAATTAGGTATTTCTTATTTTTTAGTGACTTTTATAGGTATGAATATATTGACAAAAATTATGAAAAAGTACAATATGTTAGTATCCTAACAGAAAGAGGTGTTTAATATCAACAAGGAAAAAATGGTTGGATTCGAGATAAAAACTGTGCACAATCTTTTAAAGAGAGATTTTGAATCTTTGCCTATTCACGAAAAAAATAAAAATATAACTAGAATGCAAAAATGGGTTATAAATTATCTTAGCGAACATCAGGGTGAAGATGTATTTCAAAGGGATTTAGAAGAAGAGTTTTCAGTTAGACGTTCCACAGCCACAGGAATTTTGCAGTTGATGGAAAAAAATGACCTAATTACGAGACAGCCAGTTTCTTATGATGCTAGACTTAAAAAATTAGTTCTAACACAAAAGGCTTTAGATATTCAAAGTGAAATAAATGAAGAAATCAAATCTCATGATAAAAAACTTTCGAAAAACATATCTGATGAAGACTTGGAAGTATTTTTTAAAGTAATGAAACAAATAAGAAAAAATTTAGGTGAGTAAGCTACCTTTAAAGGTAGTTTTAATAAAAATTATATTGTTAGGACACTTACAAAATTAAATATATACTTTAAGGAGGAGATAGAATGCTTAAAACTTTAGGTGCTCAAGTTAAAGAGTACAAAAAAGCATCCATATTAGCACCTATATTCATTGTAGGTGAGGTAATAATGGAGTTATTAATACCATTATTAATGGCATCTATAATTGATAAAGGTGTGTCAACGGGAAATATGAAACATGTATTTATAGTTGGGGGAATGATGATTGTCATAGCCATGTTTTCATTGCTTTTCGGAGTACTTAGTGGTAAATATGCTGCTCTAGCAAGTACAGGATTTGCTAAAAATCTAAGAAAATCAATGAATGTATGAAAATATACAGAGTTTTTCATTTTCCAATATAGATAAATATTCAACAGCAGGATTAGTAACACGTATGACTACAGATGTTACAAATGTTCAAAATGCATATCAAATGATACTGCGCATGTGTTTTAGAGCACCGATGATGTTGATAATTGCATTAATAATGTCAATTACTATAAGCCCAAGACTTAGTTTACTATTCTTTATAGCAATAGCTTTTTTAGGAGCATGTTTGGCATTAATTATTTCAAAAGCCCATCCAATATTTATGAAGGTATTCCAAAAATACGATGATTTAAATGCTAGTGTACAAGAAAATGTAAATGCTATTCGTGTTGTAAAAGCTTATGTGAGAGAAGATTATGAAATTAAAAAGTTTGAAAAAGCAGCAGATAATGTTTATAAATTATTTGTAAAAGCAGAAAGTACCTTAGCATTCAATATGCCAGCCATGATGATTACAGTTTATGGATGTATATTAGGTTTATCGTGGTTTGGTGCAAATATGATAGTAGGTGGAAGTTTAACTACAGGACAATTAGTTAGTTTATTTAGTTATGTCATGAATATAATGATGAGTTTAATGATGCTATCAATGGTATTTGTTATGGTTACAATGTCAAAAGCATCAGCACAGCGTATTTCTGAAGTATTAGAGGAAAAAAGTGATTTAACTAATCCTGAAAATCCAGATTTCGAAATAGAAAATGGAGATATAGACTTCAATAACGTTAGTTTTGCTTACAAAAAAGGAAGTAAAAAATATGTACTTCAAGGTATAGACTTACACATAAAATCAGGGGAAACAGTAGGTATAATAGGTGGAACTGGGTCTTCTAAATCCAGTTTAGTAAACTTAATATCTCGTTTATATGATGTCAGTGAAGGATCTGTATTTGTAGGTGGAAAAGATGTGAGAAGTTACGATATAGAAACTTTAAGAAATGAAGTTTCCGTAGTTTTACAGAAAAATGTACTATTCAGTGGAACTATAAAAGAGAACCTTAGATGGGGAGATAAAAATGCCACTGATGAAGAGATAATAAGAGCTTGTGAACTTGCTTGCGCTGATGAATTTATAGATACTCTACCTAATGGATATGATACTTATATTGAACAAGGTGGTACAAATGTATCTGGTGGTCAAAAGCAACGTCTATGTATTGCAAGAGCTTTACTTAAAAAGCCAAAAATATTAATACTTGATGACTCCACAAGTGCAGTAGATACAGCAACAGATGCTAAGATAAGAAGTGCCTTTGCTAAGGAAATACCTAATACTACAAAAATTATAATTGCACAACGTATTTCAAGTGTACAAGATGCGGATAAGATACTTGTTTTAGATGATGGTAAGATAAGTGGAATAGGAACACACGAAGAATTACTTGAAAATAATGAAATTTATGCTGATGTTTATAATTCTCAAATGAAGGGAGATGAAGAAGAATATGAAATCGCAAAATAAAAAACCGCAAGGACAAAATCCTATGAAGACATTTAAAAGATTGATGGGTATAATATTAAAAAACTACACACCACACTGTATAATAGTTTTACTTTGTATATTTGGTTCTGCATTTGCCAATGTAAAGGGAACTTTATTTATGCAAACATTAATTGATGATTATATTCTTCCTCTAGTTGGTCAATCAAACCCTGATTTTAGACCTTTGGGAATGGCTATATTAAACTTAGCTTTATTTTTCATAGCGGGAGCATTGATGACATATGCATACAATAGAATAATGGTTAATGTATCTCAAGGTACTATGAAAAAAATACGTGTAGATCTTTTTACTCATATGGAAAGTCTACCTATAAAATATTTTGATACTCATGCCCACGGAGATATAATGAGTATTTATACAAATGATACGGATACACTTCGTCAAATGATAGGTCAGTCCATACCTCAACTTGTAAATTCATCAGCAACGATAGTAAGTGTATTTGTAAGTATGATAATTTTAAACATACCGCTTACAATACTTACTGTTATTATGGTGGCTATCATGGTATTTACAACTGGAAAAGTCGCTGGAAAAGCTGGTTCTTATTTTATGAAACAACAAAAATCCATGGGAGAACTTAATGGATATATAGAAGAAATGATGGAAGGTCAAAAGGTTGTAAAAGTATTCTGCCATGAAGAAGAAAGTATAGAAAACTTCAATAAACTTAATGAAGAATTATTTGATAGTGCTAATAATGCCAATGCTTTCGCAAACATACTTATGCCTATAAATGTAAACTTAGGTAACTTAAGTTATGTTGCTTGTGCAATAGTTGGTTCAATTTTAGCAATCACAGGATTTAGTTCATTATCATTAGGTGCTCTTGCATCATTCTTACAACTTAACAAAAGTTTCTCTCAACCAATAAGTCAGGTAAGTCAACAGCTTAACAGTGTTGTCATGGCTTTAGCAGGTGCTGAGAGAGTATTTAGTTTAATGGATGAGAAGCCAGAAGTAGATGATGGATATGTTACTTTAGTAAATGCCATAGAAAATGAATCAGGAGAAGTTGTGGAATGTGAAGAACACACTGGTACTTGGGCATGGAAACATCCTCATAGTGATGGAACAGTTACTCTTACTAAATTAGAAGGAAATGTTGTATTCAATGATGTGGATTTTGGCTACAATGAAGAAAAAACAATACTTCACAACATAAAATTATACGCAGAGCCTGGTCAAAAGATAGCTTTCGTAGGGGCTACAGGTGCAGGAAAAACTACTATTACAAACTTAATCAACCGTTTCTATGATATACAAGATGGTAAGATTAGATATGATGGTATAAATATAAATAAGATCAAAAAAGCGGATCTTAGACGAAGTCTTGGAATAGTTCTGCAAGACACACACTTATTTACTGGAACAGTGGCAGATAATATAAGATATGGTAAGTTAGATGCCACAGAAGAAGAAGTAATTGCAGCATCAAAACTAGCTAATGCAGATGGATTTATCACAAGACTTCCTCAAGGATATGACACAGTATTGACTGGAGATGGAGGTAATTTAAGTCAAGGACAAAGACAATTACTTGCAATAGCTCGTGCAGCCATAGCAGATCCACCAGTGCTTATTCTAGATGAAGCTACAAGTAGTATAGATACTCGTACAGAACATTTAGTTCAAGATGGTATGGATAGCTTAATGCTTGGACGTACTACTTTTGTCATAGCACATAGATTATCAACAGTTAGAAACTCTGATGCCATAATGGTTTTAGAGCTAGGTAGAGTAATTGAAAGAGGAAATCATCAGTCTCTTATTGCAAAAGGTGGTAAATACTATCAGTTATATACAGGAGCTTTTGAACTGGAATAAATTTTTAAGGTTGAATACAGCCCACCCTTTTAGGGTGGGTGTTTTTCTTTTTTTATATGGACTTAACATGGAAAAAAGAAGAAAAAATACCAAAGTATTATTTCACATTTGTAGTTTTTTACAAAGTAAGATGAAAACTTATTCATTTTATATTTAAATAAAAATAATAAAATACCTAGTAGAAAATAATATTAAATTCAAAATAAAAATATACATAATATAAACTATATTAATTAATTTACCTAACAAATTAGCCTTTATATTCCAAAAAGGAATTGATTACGAAGATTAGAAATTGTACTATTGTATTAAAGTATTAATACAATAGGCGGTGAAGATATGAAATGGTCCATTGATAATAACAAGCCTGTTTATATACAGCTGGTGGAGCAGCTAAAATCAAAAATTATATCAGGTGAATTTAAGTCAGGGGAGAAAATAGATTCAGTGAGAAACTTAGCAAGTGATGCTCAGGTCAATCCCAATACCATGCAAAAGGCTTTAGCAGAGCTGGAAAGACAAGAACTACTGTATAGTAAAAGGACTAGTGGAAGATTTGTAACAGAAGATGAAAATAAAATTAAATATATGAGGGAAGAAGTAGCACATAAGGAAATCGAAAATCTAAAACTAAACTTAAAAAGATTGGGGTTTAGCCAAGAAGAAATAATAGAACTTGTTATATCTAATATAAGGGAGGAAAAGTAAATGGCAAACATTGTGGAGTTTAAAAATGTGTATAAAAGTTATGGTGATAAAGATATTTTAAAAGGGATTGATTTAAATATACCTAAAGGCAAAATAGTAGGACTTTTAGGGCCAAATGGTAGTGGAAAAACAACAATAATAAAACTAATTAATAACTTATTACAAGTAGATGAGGGAAGTATAGAAATAAATGGAATGAAGCCCTCTGTTGAAACGAAGAAAATAATATCTTATTTACCAGAAAAAACTTATTTAAATGATTGGATGAAGGTTAAAGATATTCTTTCTTTTTTCCATGATTTTTATAAAGACTTTGATATACAAAAAGCAAATGAGATGATAAAAAATCTTAAAATAGATAAAAATGAAAGATTAAAAACTATGTCAAAGGGCACAAAGGAAAAAGTTCAGTTAATTTTAGTCATGTGTAGAAGAGCTGATTTATATATTTTAGATGAACCAATTGGAGGTGTGGATCCAGCTGCAAGAAGCTATATTTTAGATACAATTTTGACTAATTATAATGAAAATGCTACACTGTTAATTGCAACACACTTAATTAGTGAAATTGAAAATATTTGTGACGAGGTTGTGTTTATTTCAAATGGGGAAATACTACTTCAGGGAGATGTGGATGATATTAGAGAAGAAAATGGTAAATCCATAGATTCTTTATTTAGGGAGGAATTTAAATGTTAGGTAAATTGATAAAATATGAATTTAAAGCTTGTGGTAGAACATTTTTACCAATATATATTGGAATTATAATAATATCTATATTAAATGGATTATTTTCAAATTATAATCTTATACCAACGCTAGAAGATGGAATACCATTAGATACTTCAGTTGTTGGAATGCAAAATGTATTGATATTAGTCTTATTTGCCTTATTTGTGGCACTATTTGTAATTACTATAACACTTACAATACAACGCTTTAATAAAAATTTACTACAAGATGAAGGATATTTAATGTTTACCTTGCCTGTTACTACTAAGAACCTTATATTATCTAAATACTTAGTGGCAATAATATTTGTTATATTTAGTGGAATAGTTGCAATTACATCATTTATAATAATAGCTTTATGCTCAGGACAAATAAGTCATATTAATTTATTTAATGTGTTTAATGAAATGGATTTAAGTACAGTAGATGTTTTTATAATTTTTATAGATTTATTTATTAGTTTTATAATATCTTATAGTATTTTTATATTAACTATTTATTTATCCATATCAGTGGGACAATTTTCTAAACTTAATAAACATAAAGTACCAGCAGGAATAATATCTTTCTTTATAATTAGTACAATAGTTACTAAATTACAGAGCTTTATGGATAAAATTATATTGCCTGAAAGTGCTTATACTCAAATAACAGAAAATCTAAATGTGGAGTACTTTGGATATGATATGATTTTATTTGTATTAAATATAATAATAGCAGTTGTAATATTTATGGGTATATATTGGATATTAGATAAAAAGTTAAATTTAGAATAAAAATATAATAACAAAAAATGGATAGTTAAAATGATATTAATCATAAATAACTATCCTACTTTTATAATGTAATTAAATAAAATCTATATCCAAGAAGAAAAATCACTAATAAACTTAAAAATTTATTAATATTTTTTTCAGTTTTAGAGCTAGTTTTTATAGGAAGAATGGAAAAGTTAATTTCAATAGGATAGAAAAGCTCTACACCTTCCTTTGTAATTAAATCTAAACATATATGAGATATTATCCCTGCTAAAAGTCCACTAAAAATACAAGTAAAAACTATATTATCATTGCTTGATACAATAATCGTATCTCCTATAAATGCTATAATACCAACAAAAATTAAACTATGAGTAAATCCTCTATGTCTAAATCTCTTTCCAAAAACTTTATAAATTATAGGAAATCTCTTACTAATATAAGAACCCTTCATATCTATATCGCTGACTAAAGCTCCCAAATGTGTAAAATAAGCATATATAAATAAGAGAATTACACGATAAGATAAATTATAATCAACAAGAAATGTATTATAAATATATGGTAGTAGTAAGAGACCTAGTATGTAACCACCTTTTGAATGAGTTTCCTTTGTCATAAATCCTCCAGTTGTTATAAATTTTTAATATGTTTTATTATAATTGAAACAAATATAAATTTTAAAATATTATTTTTTAATTTATTATACCCTATAATTATAAAATTTAAAAATAAATTATAAATCTTATAAGAATAAAGAGATAATTATTTATTTATATTTAGCACATAATAATAATGATAAACTGTAGGAGGGATTTATATGAAAAGTACTAAATTAACTTGTAAAGCTACTAATTGTGTTTACAATGAAAAAAGTGAATGTTTGGCAGGAATTATAACTGTAAGGGGTGTACATGCTGAATCTGTACCAGACACAAAATGTATTACATTTGTAGAAGAAGGTGGACACGGATTTGATCAATTCTATAATTGCCATAGAAGTGAAAAGACTGAAATAGACGAGATTAGATGTAGTGCTGGCAATTGTATACATAATGAAAATGGTGCGTGCTATGCAAATAAAGTGCAAATAATAGCAGCTAATGCTTCTTGTGGGACTTTTGAACGCAAAATATAAAGATATTAACAATAAACAAACTCTAGATTATTGTCTAGAGTTTTTATATTATAATAATAAGTTTTATACTAATTACTTAAATATTCAAAGGGAATAAAATATCTTTTACAAAAATCTTCTGCAGCCGAGCCTTTATAACAACGTATGGTAATTCTAGGACATATATTAAAAGCATGTGGGTGTATTTCTTTTACATTTTCTGGAATAACCACCTGATTTATAAATTTACAATTAACAAAGGAGTTTTCATCTATGCGACTTATACTTGTAGGAATAATAATATATTTTAAATAATTATTGTTAAAAAAGGCATGAGTATTAATGCTTTCCACACCCTGAGGAATAAAGTATGTTGATGTTTGTTTTGATGGAGGATAACATATGATCTTTTTCATATCTTTGCTAAAAAGTACTCCTAATTTACTACAAAAACTTTTATTCTCTTCATCAACTTTAATGCTTGATAAATTTGTGAAGTTAATAAAACATTTATCTTCTATATCAGTAATATCTTTATCAATATTTAATTCTTTAATAGCATTACAATCTTTAATGGATTTTTTATTAAGTATGCAAATATCTGCTTCTTCACTATTTTTATAATAATTGAAAGGAACTTTATTTGGCTCACTTTTTTTATGTTTTCCTTTATTATTGCTATATTTAAAATATGCTAATACTAAAATAGCAACAACTAAAAGAAATATTATTAAGCCGAGAATATAAAAGATCATTTTTATAACCCCCTAAAAATACAAACTAAAATTTTTCTTTTAACCTATCATAAGCTAAGTTTATCTTTTTATATGTATCTTCTAACTCTTTTCTAACTTCTATAGGCATTTCTTCTAAATTATATTTATCAGGATGATAACTTTTAGTTAGATAGGCATATCTTCTTTTTAAATCTTCTTCATTGCAGTTTTTATCAAGTCCTAAAATTTCGTAACACTCATCTAAATCATCAATGACTTCTTTTTTAGTTATATTTCTTTCTTCTATAATATGATTGTATATTTCATCACAAGTATCTGGATTAAGTTTAAAAATAGTGATATAGTCACTTATAATTTGTGCTTGATTATCATTTAGATTATCATTGTTTAAAAAGCATACATAAAGAAGGTTATATAGAATTTTGTAATCTAAATTTTTCTTATCAAGTAATTTATTTATGGATCTTTTTAATAATACAATTTCTTCTTTATTATAGTCATTGAATCTTCCGAAGTCGTATTGGGCAAATAGCCAAGATTCTTCACTATCATTCATATCAAAAGTTTCCATATAATTAATGATAAAATTTCTTTCCTCATTAGATATATAACCATCAGCTTTTGCACAATAAGTTAAAAGTCTTATTAAATAATCTGCCGTTGCATTTTTTACTATTTCATCCATATTTTCATCAATATAACCCTTTAATAATAATTCTTCCATAAGAGCCATAATAAAACCTCCCTTTTTTAAAATATTTCTAAATTAATTAGATTATATATAAAATAATTTTCAGCAGCAATCATATATATAAAATAAATTACTAATTTTGGAAATTTATAAGGAGGAGTAGATATTGGATGAAAATAACTTAGACAATGAAGATGTAAGAATAGAAGAAATATATGATATGATTAGCAAAATGAAAAATGATATAAAATCAATTAATAAAAATAGTAAAAAAAGCATAATGTCTATTGAATTATTAAAAGAAGAGATTAAAAAAAGTGGTGAACAAAACTTTAAGTTAAAAAAAGAATTGGAGGAAAAGAAATATAATGAAATAAAGATTTATAAAAAAATAATAAATCTTTTAGATTTAATAGATAGAATATATGATTCAGTTCAAGATATGGAAGACGAAGAATTTATATATAACTTAAATATAATAAAGAAAATAATTAGAAAAGAAATGAATGAAATTGATTTAATTGAAATTAAATCTTTGGGAGAGTTTTTTAATCCTGATATACATAAATGTATAGCTGTAGAAAAGGATAACTTTAAGGATTATAACCAAATTATTGGTGTAATTGAGAGGGGATATATGCTAAGAGGTAGAGTTATAAGACCTGCCTCAGTTATAATTGCAAGATAAGGAGGAAATATTATGGGAAGAATAATAGGAATTGATTTGGGAACAACTACATCAGAAATTGCTTATATAGAAAATGATGAGCCTAAAATTATTCCAGATTGTTTTGGAAATAGAATAGTGCCATCTGTAGTGGGGAAAAAAGAAGATGGAACTGTAGTTGTAGGCCAAGTTGCTTATAATCAACTTATATCATCTCCAGATAGAACCATATCAGAAGTAAAGAGATTAATGGGTTCAGATATTTTAATTCCTGTAGGAGATAAAAAATATCTACCCCACGAACTATCAAGTATGATACTAAAAGAATTAAAAAACTATGCAGAAGATTATTTTGGAGAGGAAGTTGTGGAAGCAGTAATAACTGTACCTGCAAATTTTAACAATTCACAGCGAAAGGTAACAAAGTTAGCTGGTGAAATGGCAGGGCTAAAAGTTGAAAGAATAATAAATGAACCTACAGCAGCTGCCATAGCTTATGGAATTAATAATTCACAAAAAGAAGAAAAAATTCTCGTTTATGATTTAGGTGGAGGAACTTTTGATGTATCCATACTAGAAATATTTGATGGCATATTAGATGTAAAATCAAGTAGAGGTAATGATAGACTTGGAGGAAAGGATTTTGATGGTAGAATAGAAAAATACATAGAGGAGGAATTTGAAAAAATTTATAAGAAAGATTTATATAAGGACTTAGATATGAAAAACAAATTAAGTATTAAAATGAGAATAAAAGAAGCTGCTATAAATGCAAAGAAAGAGCTGTCAACTCAACTTACAACCACAATAAACATACCTTTTATAAATATAATAGATAGCAAACCTGTATCCATAGATATGGAATTTACAAGAGAAAAATTTGATGAATTAACAAAGGATTTAGTAATTAGCACTACAGAAAAAATTGATGAAGCCTTAAAAGCTGCCAAACTTAAGGAAAAAGATATTGATACAGTTTTATTGGTAGGAGGATCTAGTAGAATACCGGCAGTTAGAGAATTGGTGGAAAAGAAGTTTAAAGGAAAAATTATATCAGGGATAAATCCAGATGAAGCTGTGGCTATGGGAGCGGCTATACAGGCAGGAATAAAAAGTAATCAAATAACATGTGAAGAAAACTTAATGATAACCGATAAATGTAGTTATAATTTAGGTACAAGTATAATTAAAATAGGTGATGGAAAAATAATTGAAGGAGCTTTTGACTGTATAATTCCTATAGACAGTAGCATTCCTTGTTCTAAAAAGAAAACTTATTATACAGCAGTAGATAATCAAGAGGAAGTAAGAATAGAAGTATTTGAGGGAAATGAATCTATGGCAGCAGACAATACTAAAATAGGAGACTTTTTATTAAAGGGAGTACCAAAGGGAAAAGCAGGAGAGGAAAGTATTGATGTCCAGTTTGATTATGATTTAAATGGAATTCTTGAAGTAAAGGCTACCATAGTTAGCACAGGAAAGTCTGTTAATAAAATTATAGATAATTTTAAACTTATAAAATTACCACCAGATTCTTTGTCTAATCAAAGTATGTATGATAGGTTTAATACTGAATTCTGGCTAGAGTATGATTTAGCTAAAAATGTGAAAAATACAGTGGAGTTGGCAGAGAAAAAGATAAATAACTTAAAAGAAAATGAAAAAGAGTATAAAAATATTAAAAAGCTTATGGATGAAATAAAGTTAGCAGTTATTTATAATGATGAAGAATTAGTTGAAAAACTTGATGAAAAGTTAACAGATTTACTGTTTGATATTTAGAATAAAATTTTGCTAGCTTGCTAGCTTTTGACAATGAGTATTCATATAGATTATAGTATAAACATAATAATAGTGGTAATTATGATAAAGATAATATAAGGAGATAAATATGATATCAGAATTCTTAGTTAGAAAATTTGTAAAAAATTATGAAACCATAGAAGATGAAAAAACTAGAAATGCCTACATATATTTAGGTAGTATAGTAGGAATTATATGCAACTTAATTTTATCCATAATAAAAATTACAGTGGGAGTAATTAGTTCAAGTGTATCTATAATGGCAGATGGATTTAACAACTTATCTGATATGGCATCATCTTTAATAACAATGATAGGAATAAAATTAGCTAATATGCCAGCAGATAAGGAACACCCCTTTGGGCATGGAAGAATGGAATATTTATCAGCTCTTGTAGTTGCATTTATGGTAATGTTAGTTGGGGCTCAGTTTATAAAATCATCTGTGGATAGAATATTAAATCCTACTAAGGTATCCTTTGAAATGATACCATTTATTTTATTATTAATATCTTTAATACTAAAATTATGGTTAAGCAGATTTAATAAATATGTAGGTGAAAAAATAAATTCGTCTGCTCTAAAAGCAGCTTCTGTGGATGCTCTTGGAGATGTATTTACATCAAGTTGTGTTATTATATCTTTCGTAGCATCAAAATTTACTACAATTCCTATTGACGGTTATGTTGGTGTATTAGTATCACTTGCTATATTATATGCTGGATATTCTTTAGTAAAAGATACTATAAGTCCACTTTTAGGTGAAGCACCAGATGAAGAACTGGTAAAAGCTATAAAACAAGGAGTATTATCTTATGACAATATAATAGGAGTTCATGACTTGATAATTCATAATTATGGTGTGGGAAAATGTATGGCATCTATTCATGCAGAAATACCATCAAATATCGATTTAGTAACAATTCATGAAATTATAGATACAGCAGAAAGAGAAATTTCACAAAAATTAAATATATATTTAGTAATACATATGGATCCTATGTGTATTCATGATGAAAAAATAAATGCAATTAAAGGTGATGTGCAAAAGATTTTATTCAAATATGAGCAAATTAAATCCATGCATGATTTTAGAATAACTGAAGGCAAAAATCAGACTAATATTATATTTGATATAGAAGTTAATTTTGACGAAGTAAATACTGTAGAAAAGGAAGAAGAACTTCGTAAAAATTTAGAAAAAGATATTAAAAAATTAAATCCTCTGTACAATTGTATAATTACTATAGATAAATATTTTTAGATATTAATAAACTCTAGATTTATTATTTTTAATAAACCTAGAGTTTTTATTATAAGAATTTTTAATTATCTTTTTATATCTATAACATTTTGTACTAATGCTTTACATCTACCACAAGCAGCTCCAGCTTTAGTTCTTTCTGCAACTTTTTCTACAGTATCACAACCGTCATTAACTGCATTAACAACGTCTTCTAAAGATACTTTATGACATCCACATACTGAAGCTAATATTTCTTCTATAGCTCCTGCACATCTACCACATCCAGTTGCAGCTCCTGTCATTTCTTTTATTTCCTCTAAAGTTCTTGCACCTTTTATCATTGCTTGTCTTATATCTATGTAAGAAACGTTTTTGCAATGACATATTATTTTATTTCCTGCCATAATTCTTCCTCCGTCAAATATTATTATATAAATCATATATTTAATTACAAACATATGATTGAACACATCATATTATATACCAAAAAGAGGAAAGTTTAAACAAAAATTTATAGCAATATTAAATACAATTATTTTAGATGTTTATAGGTATATATTTATATGTTTAATAGAAGTATACAGAATTTAGTTGAATTATATAAAGGAATTTAGAGAAATAAGTAGAATTTAATAATAAATTAAGGTTCTGATTCGAAGTATTGAAGGGGGATAAATATGAGTAGAGAAGTAGTATTTTATGGGGAAAGAGGAATATTAAATTCTATAATATTAGATACACAAGGTGATATAGGAAAACAAAAACAATTCTTAAGATCAATAGTTTTAGCAGACAAAAGCAAACTTGATTGGGTAGACGATGTAAGGATGATTAAATACTTTGTAGAACCATGTTTTGATCAATTTGGTAACCCAGATATGCTTATAGAAGCTATAACAAAAAATAATGATAAATATGTATTATTTATTGAAACAAAGTTAAATTCTTATGAATGTGATGCATTGAATATGGAACAGCTAGAAGATATAAATAATGAATATTTACCTAAATCATATAAAAATAGTTGTGATAAAATTAATATAAAACTATCAATTTTATATAGATTTATACAAGCATATAAAAATAATTTATCAGATGATAAGAATATAAATAGTATAATCGCTGAAAAAGAAGATGCGGTATTAATTTATAACGATGAGACTAAAAGAAAATTAGAAAATTGGATAATGATAGAATACTGGCATAAAAATTTCAAGGATGCTAAAGAATACTACTTTATAGCATTAACAAATGATTTAAAAGAAATAATAGAAGATAAAAATTTAAACAGTGATTTATTTCCATATAATAATAATAAAATTATTCCACCTATTGGTAGTAAGCAGTGGGATTTAGATAAAGGAAAATTTGGAATAACAACTTATGATACACTTTTAGATAAAAAAGTTATATCTAAACAGTCTGGTTATTATAAAGATACAAGTGATTTAATGTTATTCCATCCTCCTACTATTACAGATTATCAAAAAAATAAAGAGCTACATGCTTTAGTAAGTATTGACGCTGATAGATGGAATGAGAGTCAACAAGAATTATATAATTTAATCAAAAATATGAAAGAGCTTGATTTAGATTTTAAATTATTTATTAAAAACTTTATGGAGTCTATAGAATATAATTAAGAAATTCATGCTAAAAGAAATTATAAAAATGGTGTATCAACAAATGATACACCATTTTTATAGGTGAATTTTAGCTATTCAGTTTCAGAAAAATCATCTTTTCCCACTCCACATAGAGGACATTCCCAATCATCAGGAAGGTCTTCAAATGAAGTTCCTGGATTTATTCCATTATCGGGATCTCCTACCTCTGGATCATATATATATCCACAAATATCACAAACATACTTTTGCATAAATTTCCCCCCTATATATGTATTTAATTTATTATTACCCATTAAAATTGAATAACCTCTAATATTTATGAAAGTATACAGTATGCTTTTGATGTATTATTACAATTGCAATAAGAGAAAAATTTATTAAATAAGAACTGTATAAAAATGCATAAATACATATAATTTGATAAACTGTTATTATATAATCATATTTTGAGGAGAAAAATATATGTTAGAAATATTTAAAAATAGAAGAAGTATAAGAAAATTCACAAATGAAACTGTATCAAAAGAAGATATAGAAAAAATACTAAAAGCAGGGTTACTAGCACCATCATCAATGAATAAGAAGCCTGTAAAACTTATAGTAATAGATAACAAGGAGACAATTGTTAAATTGGAAACATGTAAAAAGCATGGAACTCTACCACTAAAAACCGCACCCCTTGTTATTGCAGTTATAGCAGATAATGAATTAAGTGATGTTTGGGTGGAGGATGCATCCATAGCAGCCACATTTATTCAATTGGAAGTTGAAAAGCTGGGGCTTGGTTCTACTTGGATTCAAATGAGAAAAAGAGAAGCTGAGGATAAAGGTTCTGAAGTGGCTGTTAGAGAGGTGCTTAATATACCTAATAAGTATGGAGTTTTAGCACTTATTGCTATTGGTAACAAGGATGAGGAGAAGAAGCCTTATGAAGATAGTGATATAGATTTTGGAAAGGTTCATTATAACGGATTTTAAATTAGAAAGATAAAATGGATATTTGAGGTGTATAGTGGATGAATTTAAAAGATAAAATAGATAAGATGCCAGAATGCCCAGGTATTTATATAAAGAATTAAGTAAGATGAATTATAATACATTAAAACTTTTAGATAGTAAATTTATATTGGAAAGATACTCAGTTGAAAATAAAAAAATAATTAAACAAATTATATTATGGGTATATATGTAACAAATGATAAATTGGTTCTGTTAATTAGATATGATGAGAATTGTTCTCGATAGTATTAATAAACCGATAGGTTAAATTAGGTTTCACTTTTTAAAAATAGGCACAACAA
>CAMBXR010000011.1 GCA_945871955.1 uncultured Clostridium sp.
ATATCTGCTTTTAATAATAAAAGTGGTATTGCAACTGGTACTACATATGACCAAACTGAATCGTACACACTACTTTCTGTAGGTATTATTTTTAAATTTGCAAATATTATTGCTCCTAATAAAGCTATAATTGCACCTGTTACTTTAGATGCCCATTTGTATTTTTGTTCTAAGACTATACTTATAGCCGACCAAACTACTAAGAATGTCCATAACATCCATGTATTATCACTACTTATTAATGAATTCATATTATTTCCTCCTATTTATATCTTAACCAAAATAGATTTTATCATATATAATATATCTCATCACAGAACCACTTACCCTACTTTTTCAGTATATAGTGGTCTATAAAATAAAAACAGGATATCAAAAGTGATATCCTGTTTTTATTTGACATAATTTAGTTTTAAACTACATTTTCTACATCTTCAACTTCATTTCTATGAGATTTAACTTCTTTACGAACTACTAAAAATGTTACTACACAAGAAATTACATCTGCTGTTGGTTGAGCGAACCAAACACCATTTAAACCTAAGAATTTTGGTAAAATAAGCATCATAGGAACTAATAAAAGTACCTGTCTAAGTAAACTTAAGAACATTGCTTGCTTAGCATTACCAATTGATTGAATATAGTTTGCACCAATCATAGACATACCTATTAAAGGCATCATAGATAAATATTTTCTTATTCCATCTACTGATATAGCTACAAGATTTGCATCTCTATTAAACATACTTACTAATGCCTGTGGATGTAATTGGACAACAAGCCAACCTATAGTTAATCCTACAGTAGCAGCTATTGTAGCCAATTTAAGAGTTTTTTCAACTCTATCATACTTTTTAGATCCATAGTTAAATCCAATTATAGGTTGAGCTCCTTGACTTATACCTATTATGGGCATTCCTACCATGGTTATTATAGAGTTTATAGTAGCCATAGCACCTATAGCTAAATCTCCTCCATGAGTTCTAAGGGCATTATTACATATTACTTGAACACAACTTGCTGCAAATTGCATAGCAAATGGAGCAGATCCTATTGCGGCTATTGCCATTACTAAGGATTTGTCTAATTTTAAATTATTTTTATGCAATTTTAAGTTTGACTTTCCTTTTGTATAATAAGTAAAGCCCCAAATAGCAGTTATACACTGAGATATAATAGTTGCAAATGCAGCACCTCTTATTCCCATGTTTAACACAAAAATAAATATAGCATCTAAGATTATATTTAAGACACATCCTACAACCATTATTGTTGCAGAAAGTCTTGGATTACCATCACCTCTAATAGTACTATTAAAAATAAATCCTATTAAGTTAAATACTGTTCCTAGTAATACTACATTAATATATGCTTTTGCATATACTAAACTATCTGCACTAGCTCCAAATAATTGAAGTATTTGATCCCCAAATATTAATCCAGTTATCATTATTGTTAATCCAACTATTAAAGCTAGAGTAATTGCATTTCCTAGAAATCTTTCTGCTTCGTCTTTTTTTCCTTGTCCTAATTTAATAGAAATATTAGTTGCAGTACCTACACCTATAAGCATACCAAATGCCAGCATTATAGTCATTATAGGCATTGTAACACCTAAACCAGTTATGGCAAGTGGCCCAACTCCTGGCATATTACCTATAAATATCCTATCTACTACATTGTATAATCCATTTACCATCATACCAATTATCGCTGGTAAAGAGTATTTTACTAGTAATTTTCCTATAGATTCTGTACCTAAAACTTGTTGATTATTACTCATGAACTCCTCCTATTTTTTTATTTTTATTTATGCATATTTTTTTTAATATATTAATTAATGTGTCTCTTTCTTCTTCTGTAATATTTTCTGTTAAAATACTTTCCCATTCTTGTAGTACATTGCATACATCATCTTGTTTTTCTTTTGATTTATCAGTTAAGAATATTTTATAAGCTCTTTTATCATGTTCATCTTTTAACCTAATTATAAAGCCTTCTTTTTCTAGTTTTTTTATTGACCTAGCAGTAGTGCCTTTATCTATATTTAACTTTTCAGTTAACTCTTCTTGGCTTATACCATCTTGTCTATATAATTGAAGCAAAAACAACATTTGACCATAACCCATATCGTGCTGTGTAAGTCCTTTGCTTATAAATGCTCTTCCTTTTCTATAAATTTGTGATATATACTTACCAATTGGTTCTTTTATGTTGTTATTCATATTGCCTCCTTAGTATGACTCATTATGAACTATGTGTATATAATTTAAAAAATTGCACATGAAATATTATATAATGGTTTAGTTGTATATGCAACTTTTTTATATTATTTTGTAGTATAAAAATATTTTTGATTTATAATTATAAAGCATACAAATTAAAGAAAAGTGTATGTTTTATGACACTATGATTTTATGTGGTTATTGTTTATAATTTATATCTTATTTATAATAGATATTGTATTATTAAACAAAATGTCCATTTAATAAAATGACGTCTATAAATTGCATAAGAAGTGAAGGGAGTGAGATTGATGTCATACATAAGAGTTGTTGATGAATACAAAAGATATAAAATAGGTGAAAATACAGTAGTAGCCAACAATGGAATAAACTTTTCCATTGAAAAGGGTGAGTTTGTTATTATTTTAGGACCAAGTGGAGCAGGAAAATCCACAGTATTAAATATACTTGGTGGGATGGATACTTGTGATGAAGGAAAAATAATAATTGATAATATGGATATAGCTAAATTTAATAACAAAGAACTTACTAAATATAGAAGACATGATGTGGGGTTTGTATTTCAATTTTATAATTTAGTACAAAATTTAACGGCTAGAGAAAATGTGGAGTTGGCTACACAAATTACAAAAAATGCTTTAGATGTGGATAAAACTTTAGAACTAGTTGGTCTAGGTCATAGAAAGGACAATTTCCCAGCGCAGTTATCGGGAGGAGAGCAACAAAGGGTTTCTATAGCAAGGGCAATAGCTAAGAATCCTAAGATGTTACTTTGTGATGAGCCAACGGGAGCCCTTGACTATCAAACGGGAAAACAAATTCTAAAAACTTTAAAAGATACATGTAAAAATACGGGAACTACGGTTATAGTTATAACTCATAACTCTGCCATTGCTCCAATTGCCGATAGGGTGATTAGAATAAATGATGCAAAAGTTAGAAGTATTGAAATAAATGAAAATCCACTTCCTATTGAAGATGTAGAGTGGTAGAGGGAGTTAGTATGCAAGATAGAGCATATAATAAATCGATAAAAAGAGAAATCTTATCATCAAAAGCAAGATTTGCATCTATATTAGCAATTATTTTTCTAGGAGTTGCTTTTTACTCTGGAATTAAATCATCTGGTCCTGATATTAAAGCATCTGTAAATGAATTTTATAAAAGTAATAATCTTATGGATAGTAAAATAGTATCAAGCTTAGGTTTAACTGAAGAAGATTTAAAACTTCTTGAAAATAACGACAAAATACTAGGTTATTATGGGTCACATAGTGTAGATGCCAATCTTACAAATATAAATAGTGTAGTAAGATTTATCGAATATAATCCAAAAGAAGATATGAACCTACTAGAAGTTGTCGAGGGGAGATTACCAGAAAATAGTGGTGAAATAGCTTTAGATGAAAAAGCTCTAGAAATTGATAAGAATTTAAAAATTGGCGATAAATATACCATAGAATGTGATAAAGATACAATAAAATCCTTTAAAAAAGAAACTTATAAAATAGTGGGCTTTGTAAAAAGTCCCATGTATATAGATAAGGAATCTAGAGGTACTACTTCTGTTGGAAAAGGTAGTGTAGATTATTTTGCAGTTTTAAATCACAAAGATATTTCTATGGATGTTTATACTGAAATTTATATAAGCTTTAAAAACCTGCAAAATATAGATACTTATGGCGATGAATATAAAGAAAAGATGGAAGAAAATATAACTTATCTTGAAAATTTATATTCAAAAAGACAAGTAGAAAGAGTTGAAGAGATAAAATCTGATGCTCAAAAAGAACTTGATAAGGCCTATAAAGAAGTTGAAGAAGGAGCAAGAGAACTTTTAAAAGGTGAAGAAGAATTAAAAGATGGTAAAGAAGAACTGAAAAAAGGTAAGGCAGAATATGAAGATAGTTTAGTTAAATTTAATCAAGGTATTAAAGATGGAGAAGTTAAACTTGTTAGTGGTGAAAAGCAGTTAAAAGAAGCTCAAAAAGAAATAGATGATAAGTTAAAAGAAATAAATTTAGGTCAAAATCAACTACAAGATGCAAAGTATCAGTTAGATAAAGCAAAAGAAAACTTCTTAAGCCAAAATATAAATCCTGAAAAAGATACAAGTCAATATGAAGAACAGATAAAAAATCTTACTACTTTACAAAATACTTATGACTTACTTTATAAAGATATAAATAATACTGTTAATAATACTAAAGAAGGAGATGAAATTCCAAGTGAAAAAATTCAGTACTGGAAAAGTATAATTTCCAATAAAAATCTTGGCCTTACAGATTTACAACCATTAGTAGATCAATTGGAACAAAATCCTTCTAATAAAACTTTGGCACAAAGTATATCAAAAAATATAGAAGCTGCCAGCAATACTGTATCTGAGAATAAGTCTAATTTACAAATTTTAGTAAGCGGAATTAAAGAATATCAAAGTGGTAAAGCTGAATATGAAAAACAGTTAAAGACTCTTAATAATGGTAAAAAACAGCTTGAGAAAGCACAATCTAAAATAGATAAATCAAAAAAAGAACTTGAACAAGGAAAGATAGAATTAGAAAAGTCTAAAAAAGAAGGACAAGCTAAGTTAGATGATGCCAAAAAAGAGATTGAATTAGCAGAGGAAGAAATTGCAGATGGTGAGAAGGAAATAGAAAAAAATAAGAAAAAACTTCAAGATGCCAAAGAAGAAATAGATGATGAACAAGAAAAGCTAAATAAAATGGAAGAAGCTAAATACTATTTCTTTGATAGAACTGATAACTTTGGATATTCTGGAGTAGGTGATGCAATCAATAGTTTAGATAAAATAGCATCAGTATTTCCTGTATTTTTCTTCTTAGTTGCCATAATGATTTGTTTAACAACAATGACTAGAATGGTGGAAGAAAATAGAACAGAAATAGGAACTCTAAAAGCTTTAGGATATTCAAATTTAGAAATATCTAAAAAGTTTGTAGTATATGCATCGCTGGCTAGTATTTCTGGAAGTATTTTAGGTATATTAGTTGGAAGTACATCACTACCTATAATAATTAATTTTGCATATAGCAGCGCATATAACTTGCCAAAACTTATTGTGAAATTCTATCCATCATTTACCATACAATCAATAGTGCTATCAATTTTATGTACAGTGGGAGCTTCATTATTTGTTTTAAATGTGGATCTTAGAAGTAACCCATCAGAAATGATGAGACCTAAAGCTCCAAAAGTAGGTAAAAAGATTTTATTAGAAAGAATTACTTTTTTATGGAGAAGATTAAACTTTAATCAAAAAGTTACTTTAAGAAATATATTTAGATATAAACAACGTATGATAATGACAGTTTTAGGCATAGCTGGATGTATGGCCATGTTAGTTACTGGATTTAATCTTCAAGCATCAAATAAAGCAACTTTAAATAATCAATTTAAAAAATTATGGAACTATGAAGCTATGGTAGTTTTTGATGAAGATGCTAGTAAAAAAGACGATGAGGATTATAATGAAGTTTTAAAAAGCATAAAAGAATACGATAGTAATATAAATATGCGTCAAGAGTCTGTAACTTTCAACAAAGAAAATATGAATAAGCAGACAGCAATGCTATATGTACCTGAGAATACAGAAGACTTCGGTAAATTTGTATTATTAAACAATAGAAAGAGTGAAGAAGTTTATAAAATATCTAATGATGGAGTTATTATAACTGAAAAATTAGCAAATTTATTAGGTGCATCAGAAGGCAGTACAATAACTATGAGAGATGGAGATAACAATATATACAATATTAAAGTAGATCATATAGTTGAAAACTACTTTAGTCATTTTATTTATATGTCGCCATCTTATTATGAAAAAATAACTAAAAAGAAAGTAGTGTATAATGCACAGCTATTAAAATTAAATTCTAATGATAAGAATGAAGAAGAAATATCAACTAAATTAATAAATTGTGACAAAGTAATAAACGTGACTTTAACTTCAAAAACTTTAAATACAAGTGAAGAGTCCACAGCCAGCTTAAATATAATTATGCTAGTTTTAATTTTTGCATCAGGATGTTTAGCATTTGTAGTATTATACAACCTGAACAATATAAATGTATCGGAGAGAATAAGAGAGTTATCAACAATAAAAGTACTAGGATTTTATGACAATGAAGTTACCATGTATATCTTAAGAGAAAATGTAATATTGACGTTACTAGGGATATTTGTAGGTTCATTTATGGGAAAAATCCTTTATACATTTATTATAAAAACAGCAGAACTGGATACTATGATGATGATGCCTAATATATATATGACAAGTTATATGTATTCTGCATTAATAACAGTATTATTCTCGCTGATAGTTATGATTATGATGCATTTAAAACTGAAAAAAGTTAATATGATAGATGCATTAAAATCTAATGAGTAATTGATTTATAAAAAATAGTCTATTAAAAAGGGCATTACATTTTGTAATGTCCTTTTTAAATGTTAAATTTAGGATTATATATTTAAATATTTACAAATCTAATAAAATTGATAAAATTATTATAGAAAGAATTTAGCAATTAAAGGGGAATAAAATGAAGCGTTTTAATGAAACCTATGGAAAAAGAAAATTTATAAGTAGAAATGAATGGGCCGATACATATAAAGCTATTCATGCTCAAAGTGAAGAAAAAGTAATAGTAAAACTTCTTGTTAATAAAAGCGATGATGAGAAATATATAAATAATTTATCAAAAGAAGTGTCAATACTTAAAGATATAAAAAATGATAATTTAATTCATATAAATGATATGTTTCAATATAGTGCATGTGGAAAAACTTATTATTATATAGAAAGTGAATATTTTAAAGCAATTACTTTAGAAGAAAGAATAAAACACGAGCAATTCTCAAGTAGAGAAGCAGTTAAAATAGTAGAGGAATTATCAGAAGTTATAAAGGAACTTCATAATAGAAAATTATTATTTGATATATTAAGTATTGAAAATATTTTTATAAATTCTAAAAATGTAGTGAAAATAGATGCGTTATCTTATTTGGAAAAGAAAAATTTTGATGTAAATATTGAAGAACATGAAGAAACATTTAATCCACATAAGGATATTTATGCTTTAGGTGTAATTTTATATAGCTTATTAAGTGGAGAAATTGTTTTTGAAAAAGAAAAATACAAAAAATATGTAGACAATGAAAATTTATTACGCATTATAGAAAAAGCAACTAATAAAGACTTAGAAGAAAAATATACTAGTGTAGACAGATTAATAATAGATCTTAAATCATACTTATCATGTGGTCAAATAAAAGAGGATGATTATGACTTAGAAGATAAAGTTTTACCTAAACCAAATAAGAAAAAGAATAAACTTGGAAAAAGTCTAGGTATTTGTGCAACACTAGCAATGATTGCTGGCGCTGGTGTATATGCTTATGATTTATTAGAAAAAAATAATTTAGAATCAGAAAACAATAATACAAAATTAGAAGAAACTATTAAAGTTGATGAAGAGATGAATAAAAAAGAAGATACTACAAATGAAAAAGAAGATGCTAAAGTAGAAGAAAATAAGGAAGAAACTGTTGAAAAGAAAAAAGAAGATAAGAAAACTAACTCTTTTAATCAAACAAGTAGTAAAAATGAAAGTGAAACAGATTCTTCAACTAATAGCAACTCTAATAATAGTAATTCTAATCAAGATAAGGATACAAATAATAGACCAAATAGTAATAATACAAGTAAACCTAATAATACAAATAAGCCAAGCGGTAATACGAATAAACCAAATAGTAATCAAAGTAAACCAGATAATAACCAAAGTTCAGGAAATACAACAACAAAACCTAATGAAGGAAATAATAATAGTGGTGTAGAGCAAGCTCCTGAAGTTACTCCTAACCCAGATAATTCAAACAATGACAATGATACACCTGTAGAAACGCCTGATATAGAAGTAGAAAGTGAATAAAAATTAAATTAAATATATTTAAAGCATATTATTAAATAAGACTAATAATATGCTTTTTAAAATATAAAGTATTTATTTTATAGTTGAAAAATACTTTATATTAATCTAATATTTTAATATAAATAATTAGTAAAGAGGCGAAGTTAGTGAGAAATTTTAATGAAAAATATACTATTAGAGACTTTATTGATAAAAATAAATGGTCTAATGTTTACCAAGGAATTAATAATAAAACTAACGACAAAATTATTTTAAACATAATTACAAATATAAAAAGCAATGAAGATAGTTTAGAAAAATTTAAGAAAGAAGTGAATTTATTAAAAGAAATAGACAGTCCTAATCTAGTATCAATAAAAGATATGTCAAGCTATATAAACAAAGACAAAACTTATTACTATATTGAGAGTGAATATTTTGAAGGATTAACTTTAGGTGAATTAAGACATGTGTCAAAATTACATGAAACTCAATGTTTAGAAATAATAAGAGAAGTAATAAAAGGTGTTAATGCCTTAAATAAAAAAGGAATAAATTATAAAAACTTAACTGAGGAAAATATAATTATAAATGGCCAAGGAATTGTAAAAGTAGATACTTTAGCACTTATAAATAATCATCAAGGTCATTTAAATTGTAAAAGTGTATATTATAAAAAGTTTGACAAAAGTGAAGATATTTATAATATAGGAAGTATTTTATGTGATATGCTAACTGGTAAAAAATATTGGGACCATAGTATAAATAATGTTGAATTAAATGAAAATATAAAACATATATTAGAAAAATCAACTAATGTGAATAAAAAGCATAAGTCTAAATATAAGGATTTAAATGAATTTTTAGGTGAAATTAATGCATATCTGAAGTATGGAGATACATCTTATAAAACCATTGTAAACTTTGAAGAAAAAATAAAAAAAGAATACAATCCTAACATAAAAAAATATTTAGCTATAGGGGTTGGTGTATTTATATTAATAAGTACAACAGTTTTTGGAGCAAAATATTTAAAAAATCAAAAGGGTGACAATATAGCAACAAGAAAAACTACTGTAGAAACTAAAAACGAAGATACTAAAGAAGAATTTATTCCTATTAGAAGAGAAGAAAATCTTATTAATAAAACTAATACAAATAATAGTAATAATATAATCTATGATAACAAAGATGATGATAAAGACAAAGAAAACACTGATGAGGATAAAGAACTAGAGCAAGAGCTAGAAAAAGATCCAGAAAATGAACCAGAGAAGGATCCAGAGCAAGATCCAGAAAAAAATCCGGAGAATGAACCAGAGAAGAATCCAGAGCAAGATCCAGAAAATGAACCAGAGAAGGATTCAGAGCAAGAGCCAGAAAAAAATCCAGAGAATGAACCAGAGAAGAATCCAGAGCAAGATCCTGAAAATAAACCACAGAAGGATCCACAACAAGACCTAGAAAATGAATCACAACAAGAAGATCTACAAGAGTATGATAATAAAGAAAATTTAAATGACAATGAAGAAAATAACATAGAAAATGATTTTTAAATTATATATAAGGATTCATAATTTATTATTTATTGAAAATGAAAGTATAAATAAAAATAAACGGTGAAATTTAAATTCTACCGTTTATTTTTTATGTAATAAATAATTTAATTAAGCATTCTATAGATAAAATTAGTATGTTCATTTAATATGTTTATACCAATAAGTATTAAAATTATACCTCCAATAATTTGAGAATAGTTCTTAAAAAGAGGTCCAAGGAATGTACCAATCATAACACCAATAAAGCATAATATGAATGTTATAATACCGATACTTAAACAAAGAGGAATAATATCTACATTTAAAAAAGCAAAACTAATTCCTACAGTCAAAGCATCAATGCTAGTTGCTATGGATAAAATAATTAGTTCTTTATTATCAAGCTCACCATCACAAGTTACGCTTAATTCAGGATTTCTACTATCTTCATAAGCTTCTAATATCATTTTAATCCCTATAAAAGATAATAAAAATAAAGCTATCCAGTGGTCTATGGCTGTTATATATGATTGAAATTTAATACCTACAGACCATCCAATAAGGGGCATTAATCCCTGGAATAAACCAAAGAAAAAAGCAATTTTTAATGATATATAAGTGTTTATTTTTCTAAGGGTTATACCTTTTGTTATGGAAACAGCAAAGGCATCCATAGCTAAAGCAAATCCTATCAAGAAAGTTGTGAAAATTCCCATAAATAATGTCCTCCTTAGTAACAATCTAATTTTTAATTATTTTATACTATTACTAACAATATATTTGATTCGTTTATTGATTATTCTAAATAAACAAATCAAAATTATATTACATTATGGAATTTGGATAAAAGTATAAAAAAATATAAGTTTATCCATAATACTATTATTAAAATTATGAGGAAAAATTATGGAGGCAGTTTAAATGAATAAATATTTTTGTCCCATATGTGGATATATTATAGAAAATGAAAAGCCAAAGTCTTGCCCTATATGTAATTCTATTTGTGAAGAATTTAAAGAAATTAATGAAAAAGCATATTTTAGTAACAATAAAATAGGTATAGCTAAAAATGCTGATAAAGATATGATATGTAATTTAAGAAATATTTTTTCTAAGGAATGCTCTGAAGTAGGAACATATTTAGCTATGAGTAAAATAGCTGACAAAGAAGGATATGTAAAAATAAGCAACACCTTTAAAAAAATAGCATATGAAGAGGCAAATCATGCAGCTTTAATGGCAGAGCTTTTAGGAGAAGTAGTTAAGCCTAATACCAATGATAATCTAAAATCAATTATCGAAGGAGAATATAATTCAGTTCAAAATATATTAAAACTATCTAAAAAAGCCAAAGAATCAGGACTTGATATTATTTACAATATATTAAATGAAATGTGCAAAGATGAAACAAGACAAGGTAAAAAATTTGTATCTTTATTAAATGAGTATTTCGTAGAAGAATAAAAATCATGAACATATTTACATATTTTGAATATAATACTCCTAAATAGTTAATAATATTTAGCATAAAAATTAAAATATAAAATAAGAGCAAAAAAATGTTGATTTTATTAGAAAACTAAATTACAATAATTACAAAATAAAGATATTGGAAAATACAGTGAAAAAGAGAGTAGGTTCTATGTTGATTTATAGCGAGCAAAGGATGGTGGAAGCTTTGTATGATACTTGAATTGAAGAACACTTTGGAGTATTTAGCCGAAATTCATTTTATGAAGAGTAGATCTAAACGGAGTCCTACCGTTAGAGAGGAATCGTATCGATACAAAATCTGTACGTATTAGAGTTGGACTTTTAGTCAACTAGGGTGGTACCGCGTAAATATCACGTCCCTATACATTAGTATAGGGGCGTTTTTTATTACAAGTTTAAATAAAAAATTAAAGAAAGGGATTGAATAAAATGGCACAGCTTGAAAAAATATTTTCAATGGATGGAAATGAAAAATTAGAAAGAGTATTTATAAGTGAACTTAGAGCAGTTAAAGAAGAAACAGTAATGCTTAGGGGATGGGTTCATAAAATAATTGATTTAAGCCATGTTGTATTTGTAAAGCTAAGAGATAAATCAGGAATAGTTCAATTGGTATGTGACAAAGATCAAGTAAAGGACTTAAGATTAGAAAATGCCATAGAAGTAATAGGAACAAAGTGTGAAAATGAAAAAGCACCAGGGGGAATTGAGATAATAGTCAAAGATATAAAGATTGTTGGCACTACTTATTATGAAAAACTTCCTTTTGAAGTAAATAGTTTTAAAAATAATGTAACTTTAGAAACTCAACTTGACCACAGAACTATAGCTCTTAGAAGACCAGAAATTAGAGCTATATTTAAAGTACAAAATGAAATAGAAACTGCTTTTAGGAATTATTTAAAAGAAAAAAACTTTGAACAAATTCATACAGCAAAAATTATAGACTCATCTACTGAGGGTGGATCTGAAATGTTTACTGTAAATTATTTTGATAGAAGATCATTCTTAGCACAATCACCTCAATTTTATAAACAAATGATGGTGGGTGCTGGATTTGAAAGAGTATTTGAAATAGGTCATGCATATAGAGCAGAACTTCATAATACATGGAGACATTTAAATGAATATGTTAGTTTAGATGTGGAAATGGGATTTATAAAAGATGAATATGAGCTTATGGACTTAGAAGAAGGTTTTATAAATTATTTATACAAACATTTAAATAAAACTTGTCAAAAAGAGTTAGAAATGTATAAAATAGAACTTCCAGATAAAGTAAAAATACCAAGGATAAGATTAGATAAAGCTCATAAGATTTTATTAGAAAAATATAATAAAAAATCTCCTGTAGGCAATATAGATGCTGAAGGCGAAGTATTAATTTCAAAATATGTCAAAGAAAAATACAACTGTGATTTTGTATTTTTAACTAAGTACCCAGTATCTAAAAGACCAATGTATACTATGCCAGATGATGAAGATAAAAATTTAACTAAAAGTTTTGACTTAATATTTGACGGCCTTGAAATAACAACTGGAGGCCAAAGAATAAATGACTATAAAATGTTAAAAGAAAATATTGAAAAATTTGGTTTAAATCCAGAGGACTTTGACTTTTATCTTGAAACGTTTAAATATGGAATGCCTCCTCATGGTGGATTTGCCATAGGACTAGAAAGACTTACAATGAAAATTTTAAAACTATCAAACATAAGAGAGGCAACTTTAGTACCAAGAGATATGAAGAGATTAACTCCATAATTTGAGTTTAAATAATTAATTTAAGAAAGGATGAATTAATATGGCAATAACAAAAGATGATGTGAAATATATTGCGAAGTTGGCAAAATTAAGATTTGATGATGAAGAAGCTCAAGTATTTGCAGGTGAGTTTGAAAATATATTAGAACAATTTAAAACCCTAGATAAACTTAATTTAGATGATGTAAAGATTGAAAGACCAAGCGTGGCAGTAGTTAGAAAAGATGAAAGAAAAAAATGTGAAATAGAAGATTTATATAGAAATGTAAAAGTTATGAGAGATACAGCTATAGAAGTTCCTAAAATCATTGAGTAGGAGGAGAAACTAATGAAAAAATACAGTATAAAAGAACTAGTAAAAAAAATACAAGAAAAAGAAATTTCTTGTGTGGAAGTGGTTGATTATTATATAAAAGAAATCGAAAAAAAAGAAGATAAAATAGATGCTTTTTTATTACTACAAACTGAGGATGCCTTAAAAAAAGCTAAAGAGCTAGATGAAAAAATAGCAAAAGGTGAAAAAGTAGGGAGCCTAGTAGGAATTCCAATAGCTATAAAAGATAATATGTGCACTAGGGGAGTAAAAACAACTTGTGCATCTAAAATGCTTGAAGATTTTGTACCTCCTTATGATGCCACAGTAATAAAAAAATTAGAAGAGGAAGATGCCATATTAATAGGTAAAACAAACTTAGATGAATTTGCCATGGGATCTTCTACAGAAAATTCAGCTTTTAAAATAACTAAAAATCCTATAGATACAACTAGAGTACCAGGAGGATCTTCTGGAGGATCTGCAGCAGCTGTAGGGGCTGAGATGGTTCCTCTAGCTTTAGGCTCAGATACGGGAGGATCTATTAGACAGCCTGCATCATTTTGTGGAATAGTAGGAATGAAGCCTACTTATGGTCTAGTATCAAGATATGGACTTATAGCTTTTGGTTCTTCTTTAGATCAAATAGGACCTTTTTCAATGACAGTTGAAGATAATGCTTATTTATTAAATATATTAGCAGGAGAAGATGAATTAGATGGAACTACTGCTAAGGGACTTTCTAAAAAGGATTATACAGAAAATATAGATTCTGGAATAGAAGGAATGAAAATAGGTATTCCAAAAGAATTTATAGAAGAAGAAGGGTTAGACAGTGAAATAAAAGATGTCATACTTAAAGATATAGAAGCTTTAAGACAGCTGGGAGCAGAAGTAGAAGAATTTTCTCTACCTACAACAAAGGATGGCCTAGCACCTTATTATATAATTTCTTCTGCAGAAGCCAGCTCAAACTTGGCTAGATTTGACTCTATAAGATACGGATATAGAACAAAAGAATTTACAAGTGTGGAAGAATTAGTGGAAAAGAGCAGAAGTGAAGGTTTTGGTAGAGAAGTTAAAAGAAGAATAATGCTTGGAACTTATGCTCTGTCTTCTGGATATTATGATGCTTATTATAATAAAGCACAGAAATTCAGAGCTAAATTAAAACAAGACTTTAAAGAAGCCTTCAAAAAGTACGATATAATCATAGGACCAGTATCTCCAATACTACCTTTTAAAATAGGAGAAAGATGTGAAGATCCAACTGCCATGTATTTAGCTGATATATATACAATAAATATAAACTTAGCAACAGTTCCAGCTTTATCTATGCCTGGTGGAAAGAGTAGTGATGGCCTACCAATAGGACTTCAATTAATAGGAGATGTATTTACAGAAGAAAAAATATATAAAGTTGCCTATGCACTTGAGAAAAAACTAAATCTTGAGTTTGAAAGAGGGGTGTAAATTATGTTACTAGAAACAGTAATTGGTCTAGAAATACATGCTGAATTAAAAACAAATACAAAAATATTTTGCTCTTGTTCTACAGAATTTGGAGCTAAACCCAATGAAAATACTTGTCCAATATGTTTAGGAATACCAGGAACACTTCCAGTTTTAAATGAAGAGGTTGTAAACTTGGCAGTAAAAGCTGGTAGAGCAGTTAATTGTGAAATAAATAATTACAATAAAATGGATAGAAAAAACTACTTTTATCCTGACTTAACTAAAAATTATCAAACTTCTCAATATGATTTACCGATGTGTGTAAATGGTAAAGTAACATTTAATTACGAAGGAAAAGAAGTATCTGTTAGAATAAATAGAATACATATAGAAGAAGATGCGGGAAAACTTGTCCATTTAGAAGATGAACCAGTATCACTTATAGATTACAATAGAGCTGGAGTACCTCTTGTTGAAATAGTTACAGAACCGGATTTAAGATCTCCAGGGGAAGCAGCAGCTTTTATGAGAGAATTAAAGGGAATATTAGAATATGCTGAAATATCAGATTGTCGAATGGAGCAAGGTTCTATAAGATGTGATGCAAATATTTCTATAAGACCTTATGGTAGTGAAGAATATGGAACAAAGGTGGAAATAAAAAACATAAACTCTTTTAGAGAAGTTCAAAAAGCCTTAGAAAAAGAAGAAAAAAGACAAAAGGAATTATATCAATTTGGTGAAGAATATAAAATAAAACAAGAAACAAGAAGATGGGATGCATCTAAAGCAAAAACTCTTCCAATGCGTTCAAAAGAAGAAGCTCATGATTATAGATATTTCCCAGAACCAGATTTAACACCAATTATAATACCTCAAGAAAAAGTAGATGAGTTGGAAAAATCTTTACCAGAAATGCCAATAGAAAAAAGAGCTAGATTTGTATCAGAATATGGACTTAGTGAAAAAGATGCTTCAATTATAATATCAAGTAAAACTTTAGCTAAATTTTATGAAGAAGTAGTTGGACTTGGTGGAAATCCTAGAACTGTATCAAATTATATACTTGGAGATTTGCTTCGTATGCTAAATGCAAATAATATGGAGCCAGAAGATATAAAAATATCTCCTAAAAACTTTGTAAGCCTTTTAAAAATAATAGAAAGCGGCAAAATAAGTAATACTGCTGGTAAAGAAGTATTTAAAGAAATGTTTGAAAGTGATAAAGATCCAGAAATAATAATAGAAGAAAAAGGATTATCTCAAATTAGCTGTTCTGATGAAATTGAAAAACTTGTAGATAAAGTTTTAAGTGATAATCCTAAATCAGTAGAAGATTTTAAAGCAGGAAAAACTCAAGCAGTAGGATATTTGATGGGACAAGTAATGAAAGCATCAAAAGGAAAAGCAAATCCTCCTGTGGCAAAACAAATGATAGAAGAAAAGTTAAGTAAAATGTAATAATAAAAAATTACCCATAATTTAAGATTATTGGGTAATTTTTTTATTGTAAGGAATTTATATTTTACTTTTATTTAATCTAATTTTCACACTATTATATAAACTAATATATACTATAAATATATGTAAAAATTTTAAGGGGAGATATTAAAAAGAAATATGAAAAAAATATATAAAAGCTCCGTCCAAAGACTATTATTCTTATTTTTAACTTTAGCAATACAGATTAATATTATTTTTCTAGTTATGTTACAATTTAAAGATTATTTTTTATATTTTTATATTATTTCTTTAGTAACTGGATGTATTATTGTTTTTTATATTTTAAATGGGAAAAGTAATCCAAGTTATAAAATTGCATGGATAGTACCTATATTAATATTGCCCATATTTGGGGGAATATTTTATCTAATTTATGGGGGAAATAAATTAAGTAAAAGAGAAAAGAAAAAAATGAAAAATCAAAATACAAAAATGAAATCATCTTTGATTCAAAATCCTAATGTATTAGATAGATTGGAAAAAGAGAGCCAACATGCAAAAAACCAAGCTTTATATATGATAAACTATTCCAATTGTCCTATATATGAAAATACTTATAATGAATATTTAACACCAGGTGAAGTTAAGTTTGAGAAATTAGTGGAAGAGTTAAAAAAAGCAAAACATTTTATCTTCTTAGAATACTTTATTATAGAAGAAGGCATTATGTGGAATACAATTTTAGAAATACTTAAAGAAAAAGCTAAAGAAGGTGTGGATGTTAGAGTAATATATGATGATGTAGGTTGTGTAATGAAATTACCATATAAATATGGTGATAAGTTAGAAAAATACGGAATAAAATGCAGAGTGTTTAATCCATTTATTCCTATACTTACAAATAGGCTAAATAATAGGGATCATAGAAAGATAGCTGTAATAGATGGCTATGTGGGATTTATGGGTGGAATTAACTTAGCAGATGAATATATTAATTCTTTTGAAAAATATGGTCACTGGAAAGATGCAGCAATACTACTTAAGGGAGAAGCTGTATTTAACCTAACTGTCATGTTTTTAACTATGTGGGACTTTATAAATAATAGTGATGATGATTATTTAAAATATAGACCAGAAAACTTTACTAATGAAAAATATTTATCTAAAGGGTACGTTCAACCCTTTGATGATAGTCCTTTAGTCAATGAACCTATTGGAGAAACTGTATATTTAAATCTTATTAATAAGGCTAAAAAATATATTTATATTAATACACCTTATTTGATTATCGATAATGAAATGGCAACAGCTTTAAAAATTGCAGCAAAATCTGGGATAGATGTGAGAATTGTAACACCTCATATTCCAGATAAATGGTTTGTTCATGCTGTTACAAGGTCTTATTATCATTCTTTTATTAAGGATAATATAAAGATTTACGAATATACACCAGGATTTATGCATTCAAAAACTTTTGTAGTGGATGATGAATATGCAGTTGTAGGAAGTATAAATTTAGATTTTAGAAGTTTATATCTTCACTTTGAATGTGGTGCATGGCTTTATAAAACAGATAGTGTATTAAAAGTAAAAGAAGATTTTTTAGATACTTTAGAGTTATGTCAGCAAATAAGCTTACAAGATTGTGAAAATGTTAAATGGCCTGTGAAATTTGGCAGATTAATACTTCGTATGTTCTCACCCTTACTTTAATAAAATATAATATGAAAATTATTATCATATAAAGATACCCTCCTAGATTAACTTAGGAGGGTTATTTTAATTTCCAACTACTTAAAGGAGCAACGGGCGAAGCTGTCGGCGACATGAAATGATTCGCCCACGCAGTGGCTTAAGCGAAGCGAATTTTTATTTAGTATTCATGAAAGGACTGTAGAAATATATTTTAAAAATATAAATGACTATATAATAGAGTAAATTACATAAACTTACATATTGCGAAAAATTGCATCAATGATAGACAAAAATAATAAAAACGTGTATTATATATTTTGTGAAATAGAATGGTGGAGGTAAATATATGACAAATGATTTAATTAACTCAATAGAAACTATGAGCTTTAAAAACATGACTATAGAGACAATGATAACAAAACTAATAGAGTGGTCTTTTACTAGTGGAGTTAAATTGATAGTAGGTATTTTAGCTATAGTAATAGGATTTAAAATAATTAATAAATTATCAAAAAGATTTATTGAATTTGCAGAAAAAAGAAATGTGGATATGACTTTAGTTAAGTTTATAAAGTCATTTATAAATTATTCACTAAAAATACTTCTTGTATTAGTTATAGCTGGTGGATACTGGGATATACAATTATCAGGTCTTGCAGCCATAGTAGCATCAGCAGGGGTTGCCATAGGTCTTGCTCTTCAAGGAAGTTTATCTAACTTCGCAGGAGGATTTATAATTTTACTACTTAGACCATTTAAAGTAGGAGATTATATACAAACGGGAGCATTTGAAGGTGCTGTTGAACAAATAGGAGTTTTCTATACTACACTAACAACAGTAGATAACAAGGTGGTTTTAATACCAAATGGAACTTTATCAAATGGAAGTTTAATAAACTATTCTACAAAAGATACAAGAAGAGTTGACTTAATATTCTCAGCAGGATATGAAAGTGATATATTAAAAGTTAGAAGAGTATTAAAAGAAATAGTTGAGAAAAATCCATTAATATTAGATTATCCAGAGCCATTTGTTGGTTTATATGAACAGGGAGCAAATTCTTTAAACTTTGCTGTAAGAGTATGGGTTAATACACCTGATTACTGGACGGTTTATTTTGATTTATTAGAACAAGTTAAATTAAGATTTGACGAAGAAGAAATATCTATACCATATCCACAAATGGATTTACATGTAAAACAAATAGTAAAATAATTATGAAGATCACAGAAATGTGGTCTTTTTTAAATTCACTTATTTAAATGAGAAAGCAAGTATTTTGATATAAAAAATTCTTAAGATTATATTAAAATTACTTATATAAGGATTTAAATAAAACTTAATATGATATAATAAATACAATAAA
This sequence comes from uncultured Clostridium sp., assembly GCA_945871955.1. Lineage (GTDB taxonomy): Bacteria > Bacillota > Clostridia > Peptostreptococcales > Peptostreptococcaceae > Terrisporobacter. The sequence continues at coordinate 19,252 of CAMBXR010000011.1, forward strand.
TTTTATTATTAAAAAGGAGAATATTATGGAGTTTATTCAAGACATATACAATATAGTAAATGATTATTGGATATTGTCTATTGCAGTTGGATTAGTAAGTGTATTTGTAGAAAGTTTTTTACCTATATTACCATTAGTAGCAATTGTTACAGCAAATGCTGCATTATTTGGGATGATTCCGGGATTTGTAATATCATGGTTAGGATCAGTATCGGGAACTATATGTTTATTTTGGGCAGTAAAAAAATTGAGTGATGGGAAATTTGTAAAGCTTTTAACAAATGAAAAAGTTGAAAAGGCCATAGATTGGGTTGAAGAAAAAGGATTCAAGTTATTATTTTTAGCTTATGCTTGTCCATTTTTACCAGCATGTGTAATAACCATATCACAAGGACTTTCTAAAAGAGACTCAGCTGATTTTATATCTGCAGTAGTAGCTGGAAAACTTGTTATGTTTTTTATAATTAGTTATATAGGAAAAGATATTATAGGATTTATAACAAGTCCAATAAAAGTATTAACATTAACAGTAATAACTTTTATAGCATGGAAAATAGGAAATAAACTTAACAAAGACTTAGAAAATTACGAGCATAAAAAAATAAATGAAGAGTAGAATTATCTATTCTTCATTTATTTTTTACTTACATAGCTCTAAGACTTAGATATTGGCGACATGAAGCATAGCGAATTTTTATTTTGCACCCATAATACCTGATACTAATATATCTATATTACAATTTAAAAAATAATTATTAATGTCAACATCTTCTAAAGCAGATTTAATGCTATATTCATTATGTTTAACATTTCTTAACTTATCCTCGATAAACGAAATATCTTCTTTTCCAAAGAAATCACCGAAGAATTTTATATCTTTTATTAATCCATCATGAACATCTAAACTAAACTCTACATTTCCACCAGGATATTTTAATTCATTATTAAGGGAATATTTAGGAGAATATCCAAAGTTCCATTCCCATGTACTGTATTTTTCTTCTACTAATTTGTTTATTGATTCAATATCTTTGTCATTTAATTCATAAAAATGACTATTTTCATCTCTTTTATTTATAAAATCCATTAAATAATCTTTAAATTCTAAAACAGTCATTTCTTTATCTAAATGACTACTAATATTAGTAACACGTGATTTAACAGACTTTACACTTTTACCTTTGAATTTTGAAGGCTTAACTTTTAATGCATTGGATAAATCATTAATTTCAGATGAAAACAAAAGTGTACCATGATGCATTACTTTATTTTTATAATTATACTGAGCATTTCCAGAAAATTTCTGTCCATCAATCAGCAAATCATTTCGACCTGAAAATTCAGCATGAACATTTAATTCTTTAAGAGCTTCAACAATTGGCATTGTAAATTTCTTAAAATCACTAAAACTATTATCATTACAAGAGATAAAAGTAAAGTTAATATTACCTAAATCGTGAAATACTGCTCCACCGCCAGACAGTCTTCTTACTACTTTAATATTATTCTCTTTTACATAATCATAATTAATTTCAGATAATGTATTTTGATTTTTACCAACTATAATTGAGTTTTCATTTTGCCATAAGAGAAATATATCTTCATTAGTATTTTTTAAAAAATATTCTTCCATTGCTAAATTAAAATAAGCATTAGTGTTAGTATTATTGATTAATAACATGATTACTCCTCCATAGTATTTTATAATAAATTATTCTTCTAATATTTGACAAAATATAATAATATCCTCTAATAAATTAAAAAAATATATTTTTAATAAGAAAGTTTTCTTAATTATAAAAAAGAAAATAAAGGATTTATTATAGAAAAGAGGAAGATTAATAATAGTCTATATGTGAGGAGGTAAAGATTTTGAAAAGAATAGTTTCTATATTTATTTGTGTAATACTTTTTAGTTTAACAGGATGCAATAAATCAGAAAATGACAAACTTACAAGCAATTTTTATGATAATAGACAAAATGATAAAATAGAAATATATTCAGATACTAATTCAAAAGAAGTAAAAGATTTATTAAAATCCTATGGAAGATCTAAAAATTTAACTGTGGAGAAAGCAGGTAAAAGAAATATAGTAGTAATAGAGAATGAAAAGATTGTGAAGAATGAAAATCTATGGAATGACTTTTATGAAAATATTAAAAATAAAAAAGAAGATAGTATATTAATTCTTCAATATACACAACAAAATGATCCAATACTAACATATTTATCGTATAAAGATGATAAATTTTTTATGATAGAAGATGATTCTAGAGATCAGTATAGAGAATCAAAAGAAAAGGATTATTATGAATATACTTTTAAATATCTAAAAATGTTTGAAGAAAATAATAAAATATATGTATATTTATTAGATGACGATGAAATTACTTTAGATAAACTTAATTACTCTCTTTTAAGTTCAAAAGTTTCTGATTGGATACCTTATGCTTTTGTATTTTATTACAGTAAAATATAATAAAAAGTATATATAAAATAAAAAATATATATTGTTTTTTACGAAAATATATAATATACTATATAAAACAACAAGTGAATATATAGGTAGAGGCGCGAAATTTATCAGTATTAATAATGAGGTAAGCACGATGACTTATTAAGAAAGGAAATTTTGCCGAAGTATATAACTGATGCTTTAAGGTTATATAACTGGGTGTATATAGAATATATATGCAACTGTCACTAGTTTTAGTGTTGAGCTATCATTGAGAAGAACTAATATTATTTTTTAGTGTTGAATTTATACCTTGATAAGCTTTATCAAGGTTTTTTTATTATTAAAAATAGCAAAGCCCTAAAATATTCACAAATGATTATAGGGGGAAAATAAAATGAACAAAAAAAATGCAAGATTATTTTTAATTACCACAATGTTATTTGTAATGTCAAGTGTATCGACTTTTGCTGCAGAAACAGATATAGCTACAGTAAATGCAGAGAAATTTGGAGTACTTACTATACTTCCACCATTAGTTGCTATAGTTTTAGCTTTTGCAACTAAAAATGTTATAGTATCTCTAGTTCTTGGAGTAATGTCAGGTGGCTTTTTACTTAACTTAAATGGGATGAATGTAATTTCAGCTTTATTTAGCTCATTTTTAGATTTAGTTGATAGAGCAATAGCTGCTTTAGCAGATCCATGGAATGCAGGTATAATTCTTCAAGTTTTAGCCATAGGAGGAGTTATAAACTTAGTTGCTAAAATGGGTGGGGCAAAAGCCATAGCTGAAGCCTTAGCAAAAAAAGCAAAAAATGCAAGAAGTGCTCAGTTAATAACATGGGCATCTGGTCTTTTAGTATTCTTTGATGACTATGCAAATTCTTTAATAATAGGACCTATGATGAGACCTGTTACAGATAAAATGAAAATATCAAGAGAAAGACTTGCCTTTGTAATAGATGCTACAGCAGCACCAGTTGCAGGACTTGCCATAATATCAACATGGGTTGGTTTAGAAGTTGGATTAATAGGAGATGGATTTAATGCTATAGGAGTAGAAGCAAATGCATTTAGTGTATTTTTAAATACTATTCCATTTAGATTCTATAATATTTTAATATTAGGATTTATAGTATTAACAAGTATTATGTTAAAAGACTTTGGTCCAATGAGAGAAGCAGAGTTAAGAGCTAGAAGAGGAGAATCGAAATTAGCTTCTAGCAAAGAAATAGATGAAAAAATAAGTAGTGAACATAGCGATTTAGAACCACTACCAGGTGTTAAACTAAATATATGGAATGCAATAATACCAATAGGTATATTAATAGTTGGAGCATTATTTGCATTTTATTATAGTGGATATCAAACAATACTTTCAGGTGATGATGCTACTTTAATAGAATTAGTTAAAAACTCACCTTTATCATTTGTATCAATAAGAGAAGCTTTTTCTAATGCAGATGCATCAGTAGCTTTATTCCAAGCAGCATTATTTGCAGGTATAGTCGCTTTATGTATGGGTGTTAATAAAAAAATATTCACAGTATCTGAAGGTTTAGAAATGTGGGTAGATGGAATGAAAACTTTAGTAATTACATGTGTAATATTAATATGTGCATGGTCACTTTCATCAGTAATAAAAGAACTGGGAACTGCTAAATTCTTAGTAACATTATTATCAGGATCAGTACCAGCATTCTTACTACCGAGTATAATATTTGTATTAGGTGGAATAATATCATTTGCTACAGGAACATCATTTGGAACAATTGGTATACTTATGCCACTTACTATACCACTTGCTCACTCTATAAACCCAGAAATGTCTTATATAGTAGTTTCTATAAGTGCAGTGCTTACTGGTTCTATATTTGGAGATCACTGTTCACCAATATCAGATACAACAATACTTTCATCTATGGGTGCAGGATGTAATCATATAGATCATGTTAGAACACAAATGCCATATGCATTATTTGTAGGTGCTATAGCTATATTATTTGGTTATATACCAGCAGGATTTGGACTTCCTATTTATTTAATAATGCCAGTTGCATTTATGGTAATGTTTATAGGAATACAAATATTTGGTAAAAGTGTAGATATAGACGAAAATGAAGAAAAATTAATAGCTTAATTTTATAAAGATATAAATCCATTTAAACTATGGTATTTACCAAGTTTAAATGGATTTTTTTTTTATATCTAGTACAAACTATATAGTAGATTTTATTGTAATAATTAAAGGAGAATTTATATGAAAAATAATTTTACAATGAGGACAGGTCTATTAATAGGAGAAGAAAATCTAGAAAAACTAAGAAATTCATATATTCTTGTCATAGGTGTAGGTGGAGTTGGGAGCTTTTGTGTAGAAGCATTAGTAAGATGTGGAGTTGGAAATATAACTATAGTAGATTATGCAAAAGTTGAAGAAAGTGATTTTAATAGACAGTTACCAGGGTTAATTTCTAATTTAAATAAAGAGAAAGTTCAAGTAGTAAAAAATAGATTACTAGATATAAATAAAGATTTAAATATAAAAGCAATTAACTGTGTTTTTAATGAAGAAAGTAGCAGTGAAATATTTAGTGAAAATTATGATTATGTAATTGATGCAATAGATATGGTTTCTTCAAAAATTCATTTAATAGAGCTATGTATAAATAAAAATATACCGATAATAAGTTCTATGGGAATGGGAAACAAACTAGATCCAACTAAAATTGAAATTAATGATATATCACAAACACATACATGTCCACTGGCAAAGGTAATTAGAAAAGAGCTTAGGGATAGAGGTATAGAACATTTAAAAGTAGTATTTTCAACTGAGAAGCCTTTGGAAGTTAGAGAAAAAATATCAAATGGTCATAGAATATTACCTGGAAGTATATCTTTTATGTCTTCTTGTGGAGGGTTAATTATAGCATCTCAAGTGATAAGAGATTTATTATATGAAAAATAAATTAAAACTACAAAGTATAAAGTAAAAAATAGTAATAACTTCTAAAATTATTACTATTTTTTATTATTTATAGAAGGTTTATATCAACTCATTAGGTTCTTCTTAGAAGGAACTTTACAGAACTTATTTTTAAAATAATCTAAATAAATACAATAACATAGATGACAAATAGGAGTTATATATAAAAATATGGCATAGGGTATAAATTTATAATTGCTAATATTTAAAACTGAAGTTGGAACTAAAGCTGCTATACACCAAGGAACTAGTGCACTTGTAACTATAGCAGAGTCGGAAAACTCCATGGCTATATCTTCATTTTCATAATCTTTATAAGTATCTCTAAGTATTTCTAAAGTTAAAATAAAAGATATAGTCTGACTACATCCAATGGCAGAAACAATTAAGCCAAGAATTAAGGTTACTAAAAATAACTTAGTACGATTTAAATTTAGTTTTTGTAAAGATTTTTCGAGTCCAGAAAAAATATTTAGTCCACTAAAAAATCCAGTTAGACAGCATGAAATAACAATTATATAACAAGTTTTCAACATGGATATAATTCCACCACCCTTGATTATATCTGACAAAGATGAAGAGTTTTCATAACCAAAGATTATATATTTAATTAAATCAAAAAAGTCAGTTTTTTGTACAGCAAAGCAAATTAATATGGAAACTACAATACTAATACTTATTGACTTAGTAATAGATACTTTTTTTAATGATAAAATAACTATTATAAGAGCTGGTATTAATAAAACAACATTTATATTAAAATATTTATACAAACTTAGACTTAAAGAATTATCAACAAAAGTTAAAGGATTTTTAAATGAGAAAAATGTATAAAAAATAATACTTATAATAGTTGGAATAACTCCATATATAAATACTTTTTTTACATAATGAAATAATTCTACTTTTGTTAATTTACATAGAAGTAATAAGCTAGATGATAAGGGAGAACATCTATCTCCAAAATAAGAACCAGACATTATGGCACCTCCCACTAGACTTAAATTAATATTAGATACTCCAGCAATAATAATAAGGGGAAGACCTATAGAACTTACAGTACCAAAGGAGGTTCCTATTAAAAATGATGTTAGAGCAGTTATTAGAAAACAAAATAGTATAAATAAATTAGGATTAATATATTTCAAAGAGTAATAAACTATAGCTGGAATTGTTCCACAACAAAGCCAAGTACTTATTAATACGGAAATTAGCAATAAGATATATATTATGGGCAAAGATTTTTTGGCTTCCAAAGTATATAGATTAAAGAGGTCTTTTAAGCTTTTATTTCGCTTAATGCCAACTAAAGAAAATAAAAATAAAGATATTGTTAAACCATATCCTAGAAAAATATTATTAAAAACGCTATATACTAGCATTATAATTGTAAAAACAATAATTAAAAAAACAATCATATAAATATTCCTTTCATTTTTATTTTGTTGTAATTAAATTATAGATAAATAACATGGATATATGAATTAAAAATAAAAGAAAATATTTATGAAATAAGATATATATGAAAAAGTAGTATGAAATTATTGCTAAATAATGGAAGTTACTATATACTCATATTAAAGTGAATATTTAAGATAGAGGTGCGATTTTTATTAGTAACAATAAGGAGTTAAGCAGCATTGATTTATTGTGAAAGGAAATGTTGCCGAAGTATATAACTGAAGCTTTAAGGTTATATATCTGGGGGTATGTAAAATATACATGCCACTGTCACTAAGGAATTAGTGGTGAGCTATCATTTGGATTTATAGTTTTTAAAATTATGACTTTGATGATGACTCATCAAGGTCTTTTTTAATGTAGTAATAAAAAGCATATATCTCTTATAATATTCACTAAAATATGGGGGAGGAATTAAAATGAAAAAAATAAGATTAAGATTAGTTTTAATGACAACCATGTTATTCATTATGACAACTGCCTTATCTTTTGCAGAGGAAGTTGACATTGCAGCTCAAAATGCAGCTAAATTTGGTATATGGACTTTAATACCACCATTAGTTGCCATATCTCTTGCTTTTATAACTAAAAACGTTATAGTATCCTTAGTAATTGGAATTATGTCTGGAGGATTTATACTGAATATATCAGGAAATAATCCATTTATGGCCTTATTTTATTCGTTCTTAGATTTAATTCAAAGAGCAGTTAACTCTCTAGCAGATCCATGGAATGCAGGTATAATTCTTCAAGTTCTTGCCATAGGAGGAGTTATAAATTTAGTTGGGAAAATGGGTGGAGCTAAAGCCATAGCAGAAGCCTTATCAAAAAGAGCAAAAAGTGCAAAAAGTGCTCAAATAATAACTTGGGTTGCAGGACTTTTAGTATTCTTTGATGATTATGCCAATTCTCTAATAATAGGTCCAATGATGAGACCAGTTACAGATAAAATGAAAATATCAAGAGAAAGATTAGCATTTATAATAGATGCTACAGCAGCACCAGTTGCCGGGATTGCAATAATATCTACTTGGATAGGATTAGAAGTTGGACTTATAGGCTCAGCTTTTGATAGTATTGGTGTTGAGACTAATGCTTTCGGTGTATTTCTAAATACAATACCATTTAGATTTTATAATATATTAATTTTAGGATTTATAGTAATAACAGCTCTACTTCTTAAAGATTTTGGCCCAATGAGAAAGGCAGAACTAGAATGTAGAAGAGGTGGACTAAATCTTGCTTCAAATGAAGATATTAATAAAGAATTAAGTAAGCATGATGAATTAGAACCATTACCTGGTGTAAAATTAAGCGTATGGAATGCAATAATACCAATAGGAGCATTAATACTAGGTGCATTATTCGCATTTTACTATAGTGGATATACAGCAATAATGGGTGGTGAAGATAGTGCCGTAATTCAGCTTATGCAAAATTCACCAGCATCATTTGATGCAATAAAAGAAGCATTCTCAAATGCAGATGCATCAGTTGCTCTTTTCCAATCAGCTTTCTTTGCAGGATTAGTTGCTATAATAATGGGTGTAGCTAAAAAAATATTTACATTGTCACAAGCTCTAGATATATGGGTAGATGGTATGAAAACATTAATAATAACTGGAGTAATATTAATATGTGCTTGGTCATTATCTTCAGTAATAAAAGAACTTGGTACTGCTAAATACTTAATTCAATTATTATCAGGCTCACTACCACCATTTATACTTCCAAGTTTAATATTTGTTCTTGGTGCAATAATATCATTTGCAACAGGTACTTCTTACGGAACAATGGGTATACTTATGCCACTTGCTATACCTCTTGCACACTCAATAAATCCAGAAATGTCTTATATAATAGTTGCTACATCAGCAGTTTTAACAGGTGCCATATTTGGAGATCACTGTTCACCAATATCAGATACAACAATACTTTCATCAATGGGTGCTGGGTGCAATCATATAGATCATGTCAGAACACAAATGCCTTATGCTATATTTGTAGCTGTAATAACTATAGTATTTGGATATATACCAGCTGGATTTGGATTGCCAGTGTATATAGTATTGCCAATAGCTTTTGTAGCCATGTTTATAGGAATACAAATATTTGGTAAGAGTGTAGAATTAGAAGATATGGATGGAGATGGAATATTAGAAAGTTAATAATGAAATTGTGATAAAAGACTTAAATGTATATGCATTTAAGTCTTTTTTTATGCAAATAATAAAATTGACAAAGGAGGAATAAATATGGCTTATATAAATTTTAAAGAAGAAAATTATAAACTAAAGATTCAATTGGAAAAGAGAAAGAAAAATAATGAAAAAAATTATAATTATATCATTAAACATAAAAATGAAATGACAGATTATAGTCCAGAGAATAGATATAGTTATGAAAAAATTGAAGGAGAGTTTATAGGGAAAAAAGGAACTTTAGATGAGATAGATTTTCACAATATAGAAAATAAAGATATACTGTGTGCTAGTTTTAAGTATTGTACTTTTGCTAATGTTAAATTTATTAATTGCAGAATAATAGGGTGTAAATTTTACGATTGTAAATTTACCCATGGTGGTGTCATATTTGAAAACTGTATATTTATTATGGATGACTCCATACAGTCACCTTCATTGAACAATGAAACAAACTATTCCTGTGAGTTTTATAATTGTGAATTTTATAGTAAGTTTAAAAATTCTGATTTATCATATGCAATATTTGAAAATTGCTTAATTAGAAATACATTCTTTGAAATATGTATGATGAAAAGTACCATATTTAATACTTGTGAACTTAATAAAATAAAAATAGGAGATTGTGATTTAAGTGGATTTAAAACACATAAATGTTATATTAAGGATTTTGAATTTGATGATAAGTTTAGAACGAAGGTAGATGAAAAAACTTTCTTTGATAAGCTTATAATGAGAAAAAAAGATAGAGATGAGTATGAAGGTACATATATGATTTATGAAACAATAGCTGATAAGTTTAAAGAAAATACTTTAGATAATAACTTTGGTGAATATTATTTTTTATGTAAAAAAACGGAGCATAAAACTTTAGATCCTTTGCCTAAAATTTCATCTTTTATATATAGAGTATCTTGTGGTTATGGAGAGAGACCTTTTAATGCTTTATTTCTAGGCATATTTTTAATAATGATATTTGCACTTATATATCTATTTGTAGGAGTAGATATTGATGATAAATATGTAATATATAATTTAAGTACTTTGAGAAACTTTAATTTTATTAAATTTATAGAAGATTATAATGAATCATTAGCATTAAGTTCAGGAATATTTTTAGGTGTTGGTGGATATAGTTGTGAACCAGTTCAAATATCTCTTGTAATATCTAATATAGAAATGATATTAGGAGTTATTACTGTTGGAATCGGTACAGGTGCATTTGTTAGAAAAATTATAAGATAATATCTTTGAAAAAGAGGAAAATTGGAACTTTATATAGTATTTATAATAGATGTTTAAGATTTTGTAATATTAAATAAAATATATTAATAATATTATGAAAAAATTTTAAAGTAGCATTATTTAAATAAGGGGTGATATTTTGAAGAGTGCAGAACTATTAAAAGAAAAAGAAAGTAATTTATTAAAAGAAAATGCAACTAATGTACAAGATTTAAAGCCATACTTAAATTTAACTAAAGATGAGGAAGTAAAAATGGGTGAAATACTTGAAAGATACCCAATGTCTATTACTCCATATTATTTATCTTTGATTGATTTTAATGATCCAGATGATCCAATAAAGAAAATGTGTATACCTTCAATAGAAGAAACAGATCTTAGTGGAAGTTTTGATACAAGTGGAGAAATGGATAATACAGTTATTACTGGGGTACAACATAAGTATAAGCAAACAGTAATTGTATTATCCACTAATAATTGTGCCATGTATTGTAGACACTGTTTTAGAAAGCGCCTTGTTGGTTTATCTGATGAAGAAATTGCCACACATTTTGATGAAATAATAGAGTATATAAAAAAACATAAAGAAATAAGCAATGTATTAATATCTGGTGGAGATGCTCTTTTAAATAGTAATGCAAAAATAGAAAAATATTTGAAAGAATTATGTGAAATAGAACATTTAGATTTTATAAGGTTTGGTACAAGAGTTCCAGTAGTTTATCCACAAAGAATAACAAGAGATAATAGTTTAAAAGAAATATTAAAAAAATACGGTGAAAAGAAACAAATATATATAGTAACTCAATTTAATCACCCAAGGGAAATAACTAAGAAATCTACTGAGGCAATAAAATATTTAAGAGAAGCTAATGTAGTTATAAAAAACCAAACAGTTTTATTAAAGGGAGTTAATGATAATAGTGAAACTTTAGGAGAGCTATTAAAAAAAATAACTTCCATAGGAATAGTACCTTACTATGTATTTCAGTGTAGACCAGTTACAGGTGTAAAAAATCAATTTCAGGTACCATTAAAAAGAGGTATTGATATAGTAGAAGGAGCTAAAAATTTACAAAATGGTCAGGGAAAATGTTTTAAATATTGTATGTCTACAACTAGAGGAAAAATTGAAATAATAGGTAAGACAGATGATAATAAAGTAATATTTAAATATCATCAAGCGAAATATAAAGAGGACATGGGAAAAATTTTTATAAAAGAAATTGATGATAATCAAGCTTGGATATTTTAAAAATATTTTTAGAAAATGTTGACAATATAATAAAATTGAAATACACTTAAGTTAGAAATTGAATAAATAATTCTCCGATTTTACAGACCTAAGGCTTGCTATGGTTGGTAAAACAGTAGGGTATAATTAGAAATTTTTATGCCTCCCAGTGGAAAGGAGATGGTAGTAATAATAATACTGTCTGTTTTCCATACAGAATTAATTTATGATGTGAATAACCATCATCTAAGAAAGTATTATATTACTTCTAGATGATGGTTTTTTAATTTTTAATAAGGGGGAAAATTTTATATGAATGGATATGTTGGAAAGGTATTAAGAATAAATCTTACTACTAAAGAAGTAAAGAAAGAAGATTTAAACTTAGAATTAGCTCAAAAATATATTGGTGCAAGGGGATTAGGAGTTAAAACTTATATAGATGAAGTAGATCCTCAAATAGATCCACTAAGTGAAGAGAATAAATTAATTATAGCTACAGGACCATTAACTGGAGCACCAATGCCTACATCAGGTAGATATATGGTAATAACAAAATCTCCTTTAACAGGAACTATAGCAATATCTAACTCTGGAGGTAAATGGGGAGTTAAATTTAAATCAGCAGGATATGATATGGTTATAATGGAAGGTAGAGCAGATAAGCCAGTTTATTTATATATAGATGATGAAACTGTAGAAATAAAAGATGCTTCAAAATACTGGGGAATGGTATCTTCTGAAGTAACTAATGCTTTAACTGAAGTTCATCCTGGTACTAATGTAATGTGTATAGGACCTGCAGGAGAAAAATTATCACCTATGGCAGCAATAATGAATGATGTAGATAGAGCCGCTGGTAGAGGTGGAGTTGGAGCAGTTATGGGTTCTAAAAACCTAAAAGCTGTAGTAGTTAAAGGAACTAAAAAAGTAGAAGTAGCTGATAGTGAATTAGCTAAGAAAGTAAATTCTGAAAAAGTTAATATATTAAGAAATGACCCAGTTGCAGGAAATGGACTTCCTACTTATGGTACAGCAATACTTGTTAATATAATAAATGAAAATGGAATACACCCAGTTAGAAACTTCCAAGAATCATATACAGAAAAAGCAGACTTAATAAGTGGAGAAGCTATGACAGAAAATTGCCTAGTTAGAAAAAATCCATGTCATAGATGTCCTATAGCTTGTGGAAGATGGGTAAGATTAAAAGATGGAAGTGAAGTAGGAGGACCAGAGTATGAAACTCTATGGTCATTTGGTTCAGACTGTGATGTATATGATTTAGATGCAGTAAATGAAGCTAATATGTTATGTAATGAGTATGGATTAGATACAATTTCAGCTGGTGCAACTATTGCGGCTGCAATGGAATTATATCAAAGAGGATATATTAAAGATGAAGAAATAGCTGCTGATGGTCTATCTTTAAAATGGGGAGATGCTGATGCAGTAGTTGGATGGACTAAGAAAATGGGACTTAGAGAAGGATTTGGAGATAAATTAGCAGAGGGTTCATATAGATTATGTGAAAGCTATAACGCAACTCAATATGCAATGACAGTTAAAAAACAAGAATTACCAGCTTATGACCCAAGAGGAGTTAAAGGTCATGGTATTACTTACGCAGTAAATAATAGAGGTGGTTGCCATATTAAAGGATATATGATAAATCCAGAAATACTAGGTGTTCCAGAAAAATTAGATAGATTATCACTAGAAGGAAAACCAGCTTATGCTAAAGTATTCCATGATTTAACTGCAGTAATTGACTCTATGGGTCTTTGCATATTCACTACATTTGGATTAGGATTAAATGATTATACAGAAATGTATAATGCAGTTTGTGGTGATATTTATACTCCAGAAACTTTATTAGAAGCTGGAGATAGAATATGGACATTAGAAAAAATATTTAACTTAAAAGCTGGAATAGATAAATCTGATGATACATTACCAGAGAGATTATTAAAAGATCCTATAGTTGCAGGACCAACTAAAGGAGAAGTACATGAATTAGATGTCTTATTACCAGAGTATTATAGTGTTAGAGGTTGGGATGAAAATGGTATACCAACTGAAGAAACACTTAAGAAATTAGGATTAGATGAATACATTGGTAATATTGAAGCTAAATCAACTTGTTAGCTATTAATATTATAAAAGGACATACTTGGACTATAATTTAAAGTAATACCCTCTAAAAATTAGAGGGTATTACTGTTAAATGGGGGAGGTGATTTAATGGAAATTGAAGTAAGATTATTTGCTACTTTTAGACAAGGAAGAGAAAAGATACAAAAAATTAAAATAAGAGAAAATACAACAATATTAGATATTTTAAATATAATTGATATAAAAGAAGAAGAAGTAGCTATCATGCTTTTAAATGGAAGAGATGCTACAAGTGATAGAATAGTACAAGATGGTGATGTAGTTTCATTATTTCCACCTGTTGGAGGAGGGTAAGATATGGAGAAAAGATATACAAGAAATATATCTACTATTACAGAAGAAGAAAATGAAAAATTGAGAGATTTTAAAGTATGTGTAATAGGCTGTGGAGGTATTGGCGGGTATGTAATTGAAATGCTTGCTAGAATAGGTATTGGGTATTTAACTGTAGTAGACATGGATGTTTTTGAGGAAAGTAATTTAAATAGACAAATTCTTTCTTCAGAGAAAAATTTAGGCAATAGTAAGGCTATAGAAGCAAAAAAAAGAATTAACGCTATAAATTCAGATGTACATGTAAATGTAATACAATCTCCATTTAATGAAGAAAATGGACTTGAGATTATAAATAATCATGATGTAGTAGTTGATGCACTTGATAATATTGATAGCAGAAAACTACTTCAACGTTTTTGTGCAGAAATTAAAATTCCTTTAGTACATGGTGCTATAGGCGGATGGTATGGACAAGTTTGTTCAATTTTTCCTGGAGATGATACATTTAAGAAAATATATAAAAATACTTCTGCTGGCATAGAAAAGAAGCTAGGTAACCCTTCTTTTACACCAGCTAGTATTGCGTCCATAGAAGTAAGTGAAGTAATAAAGATATTATTGTCTAAAGGTGAGGTACTTAGAAATAAATTGCTTACTATCGACCTTTTATACAATGAGTATAATATTATAAATATATAAAAATAAAAAAAAAGCAATATATTACTATACATAAAAACATAAATTGTTCTAATATATAAATATAGGAAATATAATTACAAGATAAGTGTTATGATTTAATTATTATAATTTATCTCAAGCAACTTTCGTATATAAGAGTGGAAGGAGCGAAAGGATTTTTTATGTATACTAGTAAAGTAAATAATGTTAATCCATATATATCTAAATCCATCGAATACATAAATAACAATATAAGAAAGAAATTAAGTATAGATGAAATTTGTAAGTATATAAACTTATCTAAATTTTATTTTTCGCGAATGTTTAAAAAAGAGACTGGAGTTACACCTTATAGATATATACTAAATTGCAAAATTGAAGAGGTCAAAAAGGATTTATTAGATGGGGTAGATATTAATACAATTGTGAATAAATATGAATTTTATGATTTAAGTCATCTTAATAAAAATTTTATAAAAATTTATGGCATTACACCACTGGAATATCAAGAATTTCATAAGCAAACAAATAATTAGGTTTTACTTAAAAATGTTAGTTATTGTGTAGAAAACTACATAAATAAAATAATATTAATTTTCAAGGGGGTTTTTTTTATATGGCTTTTACATTTTATATGCCAAGTGTTAGTTTAATGGGACCAGGTTGTTCAGACAATTTACCAGATGAAATAAAATCAAGAGGATTTAAAAAAGGTTTAATAGTTTGTGGGAAAAGATCTGCTAAAAGTGCAGAATTTAAAGGAATAACTGATAATTTAGCTGCTAATGGAGTTGAATTTGTAGTATATCCAGGTTCACAACCTAATCCTACTGTTACTAACGTAATGGATGGTGTTAAAGTTCTTAAAGATAATGGATGTGACTTTGTTATATCTTATGGTGGAGGATCTCCTCATGACTGTGCTAAAGGTATAGCATTAGTTGCAACAAATGGTGGAAATATAAAAGATTATGAAGGTGTTAATGTTTCTAAAAAACCACAATTACCACTTATAGCAATAAACACTACTGCTGGTACTGCTTCTGAAATGACTATATTCTCAATCATAACTGATGAAGAAAGACATGTTAAAATGGCAATAGTTGATAAACATGTTAACCCAGTTCTTGCAATAAATGACCCTAACTTAATGGTTAGTATGCCAGCTTCTTTAACAGCTGCTACAGGAATGGATGCATTAACTCATGCAATTGAAGCTTATGTATCTACTGCTGCTACTCCAGTTACAGATGCTTGTGCTCAAAAAGCTATAGAACTTATAAGTGACTACTTAAGAGATGCTGTTGCTGATGGAAATAATATGGAAGCTAGAGACAAAATGGCTTATGCTGAATTCTTAGCAGGTATGGCATTTAACAATGCTTCTCTAGGATATGTTCATGCTATAGCTCATCAATATGGTGGATTCTATAACTTACCACATGGTGTATGTAATGCTATATTATTACCAGCGGTTCAAGAATTTAATGCTAAAGTTGCTGCTCCACAATTAAAAGATTGTGCTAAATTCATGGGTGTAGATGTTTCAGGAATGAGCGATGATGAAGGTGCTGCTGCTTGTATAGCTGCAATAAGAAAATTATCTGCTGATGTTAACATACCTAAAGGATTTGCAGAACTTGGAGCTAAAGAAGAAGACTTCGATATATTAGCTACTAATGCATTAAAAGATGCTTGTGGTGCTACTAACCCAGTACAAGCTACTCATGATGAAATAAAAGCTATATTAGCTAAAGTAATGTAGTTAAAAAATTATATAGTTAAATGATTTAAATTGAAACAAAAGCTATAAATAGTAGATTAAAATCTACCATTTATAGCTTTTTTTTATATTTATAATTAATTCATTGTATAAAATATAATTTAATTATATAATTATGGTAAAAATTGTAAAAATATATTGTAATAATCAATATATAGTGATAAACTTGTTAGGTAAATGTTAAATCTTGGAGAAAAATTTTATGAATATAAACACAGCAGAAGTTTTTGAAATAGTTATACGATCTTTATACGTAACGGTTACAGCCACCTGTATGGCTACCATAATAGGAATTATATTAAGTATAATTATATATTTGGGTAAATTTAAATTTAAAAATGAACTTATATCAATCATAAATTCTTTAATGAGTACACCACCAGTAATAATGGGATTAGTAGTATTTTTAATATTATCGAGAAAAGGACCATTAGGTAATTTACAACTGCTTTTTACTCCTACAGCCATGATAATAGCTCAATTGTTTTTATTAATACCAATTTCTATGAGTTTAACTATAGATTGTTTAAATAAATCTGGTGAAGATATACTTAACACTTGTAAAATATTACAAGCGAATAAAAAAGATACAGTAATAATATTAATAAAAGAAATAAAATATCATATAATTACAGTTGTTATAGCTACTTTTGGTAGAGGAATATCAGAAGTTGGGGCAGTTATGCTAGTAGGTGGAAATATTAGGGGAAAAACTAGAGTTATGACTACATATATAGCACAATCCACATCTATGGGTAATTTTGATGAATCGCTTATGATAGCAGTAATATTATTATCCATATCATTTATATCAACATTTTTTATAAGAAGACTACAAAGAGAGAAATAGGTGGGGGACTTTAGATGATTAAGATTTCAAATATTAAAAAAAATATAAAATATCAGTCACCATTAATAATAGATAATTTAGAAATAAAAAAGGGATATATATATACAATACTAGGTCATAATGGTAGTGGTAAAAGTACATTATTAAAAATTCTATATAATTTAACTGATTATGAAGATGGAGAAATTGACATAGACAGCAAGGGGTTTTCTGAGGAAATAGCACAAGAATATATAGCTTATAATCCACAAAAGTCATGTTTTTTAAGAGGGACATTAGAAGAAAACTTTAATTACATATATAAATATAGTAAAAGTAAAAACTTATTATCTAGAAATAAACTAAATGAACTTATTAAAGAGTTTAAATTAGAAAAAAAACTGAAAAGTGATGTGAGAAAACTATCAGGAGGAGAACAAGCAAAAGCTCAGTTTATTAGAACTATAGTTTTGAATAAGGATTATATATTATTGGACGAGCCTATGGCAAGTTTAGATTCACAGTCAAGACAACTGGTAGAAAATAAAATGAGAGAACTTAGGAAACAAAAAAAGACTATTATATTAGTTACCCATGACTTTATTCAAGCAAAAGAATTGGGAGATGAAATTATATTTATGGAAAACTTAAAAGTGGTAGGTACATATAGTCCTTATGAGTTTTTCAAAAATATATTATAAATATTTGTTTTGGTAGTTAAATTATTTTTAATTTTTCTATAGATATATTTTACAATGGGAGGATACAATGAAGAAAAAATTATTAAGCACTATGATTGCCGCAATGCTTACAATTTCTATGGTTGGATGTTCTTCATCAAAAAATGAAGACTCAGCAAGTGCGGATGACAAAAACTCAGTAAAGGAAATAACTTTAGTTACAACAACAAGTTTAGATGATACTGGTTTTTTAAAAGAAACTTTAAAGGGATTTGAAGAAGAGAATGGAGTAAAAGTTAATGTTGTTGCAAAGGGTACAGGAGAAGCCCTAGAACTTGGAAAATCAAAGGATGCAGATATATTATTTGTGCATGCTAAACAAAAAGAAGAAGATTTTATAAAAGAAGGCTATGGAGTAGATAGAACTGAAATAATGTATAACTACTTTATAGTAGTTGGTCCAAAAGGTGATGAACATAACAAAGAAATATCAAAATTAAGTGCACCTGAAGCATTTAAATATATAAGTGATAACAACTTACCGTTTGCATCAAGAGGTGATGAGTCAGGAACTCATACTAAAGAAAAAAGCTTATGGGAAGCAAGTGGAGCAACAAATGAATTTTCTAACTACAATGAAGTAGGTAAAGGAATGGCAGCAACTTTACAAATGGCAAGTGAAATGAAAGCTTACTGTTTAACTGATATAGGTACTTTCTTATCAACTAGAGATAACTTAGATTTAGAAGTTGTAAAAGATGCTGATGACAGTTTAAAAAATGTTTATAGTATAGTAACTATAAGTGATTTAGATAAAGAAAAAGAAGAAATAACTAATAAACTAGTTGAATATTATAAATCTGATGATGTACAAAAACAAATTAAAGAATATGGTGTTAAAGAATATGGAGAGCCTTTATTCTTTATATTTGAATAATAGATAATAAACAACCTTGTCTCTTAACTTATTAATTTTGAGATGAGGTTTTTTAGCATTAAAACATGGGGGAATACAATTGAAAAAACAATTAGTAGTTAACTTAGAAAGTAAAGATATATATACAAATTATATTGAAGATGATGAAAAAATAATATTTAAGGAAGATGACTTAACTTTTGAAACATCATTAATAAGTGGCTATAATATTATCGGAGTAAATCGAATAGCAGTTTTTTCTAAAGATAAAATTTCAAAAGCTGGTGGATATTTCTCTCATTACTTAAAATCTAATGGGTATGATTATATAACTATAAGGGGAAAATCTGAAAATCCAGTTTTTATTTATATAAATAAAGACAAAGTAAAAATATATGATGCAATAGACTTTTATATAAAAGATAGTGAGGAAAGTGAAATAGCAATAAAAGATAGACTTAATGATCCTAATTTAGAAATTTGTAGTATTTCTTTAGGGGGAGTTAAAAAAGTAGACTTTTCAAGAATTATATTTAGCAGGAATAAATCTTGTGGAAAGAATGGTTTAGGAAAATTAATGGGGGAAAAAAACTTAAAAGCTATAGCTTTAAAGCAAGTAGATAATCAAAATATTAATAAAAATCATATAGTTGAAGAAATCAATGAAAAAATAATTGCTAGAATGAACAATAACAATATAAATGATTATTTTGATGATAAAAATACTTGTTTTGGATGCAATCAAAATTGTGATAACTCATCCATAAAAAAACTTCTTAATAAAGGATACTCATTGAATAAAGCAAAAGAAATTGATATTCTGTGTAATAAATATGGGGTAGATAGCTTAATATTTTCTACTTTTTTAAAGGATGATGAAAATACTTTAGACTTACTAAATAAAATAATAAAAAATCCAGATAAATATAGAAATCTTAACATTACAAAGAAAAAAAGCAGGAAAAATACAGAAGATCAATTAGATAAATTAGGGTTTTGTAAATTTTTAACTAATAAAAATATAATCAAAGAGGAAGAACTAAATGATTTATTAAAAAATATTAAATCATAAATATAAGGGGGTATTATGAAATTATTTGATGTTGTAAGTACTGAAGATGCACTAAAAATAATGAAAGATAATTTTCAAATAGATCTACAAAGTGAAAATGTAAGTCTTATTGAGAGTATAGGAAGATATATAAGTAAAGATATAAAATCACAAATAAATGTACCTCATTTTAGAAAATCTCTTGTAGATGGATATGCAGTTTTAGCAAAGGATGTATTTTTAGCCAGTGAATCCAATCCTGTACCAATGACATTAATAGGAGAAAGTTATATGGGTGAGATTTGTGATAAAACCTTAGCTGAAGAAGAAGTAGTCTATGTCCCAACAGGAGGAATGGTACCAAGTAATGCTGAAGGTGTAGTTATGATAGAATACACAGAAAAACTTGGAGATGATACTATATTAATACAAAAGGGTGTATCACTAAATGAAAATATAGTTGAAGTTGGAGAAGATATTAGACAAGACGAAAAAATATATGAAAGAGGACATTTTATTAATGAAAGAGATATAGGAGTATTGGCAGGAGCTGATATTAAAAGTATACCTGTATATAGAAAAATTGTAGTAGGTATTATATCAACGGGAGATGAAATATTAAATCCAGAGGATGATATAAGAGATGCTAAGATAAAAGATATAAATTCTTATATGTTATATGGACAACTAAGTAAAATATCTTGCAAACCAATTATTTATCCTCCAGCAAAAGATAATTTACAAGAGATTATAGACTTAATGGACAAGGCAGTTAATGAATGTGATATAGTTTTAATTTCTGGAGGTAGCTCTGTTGGAAAGAAAGATGAAACGATTAGAGCTATAGAGTCATTTGATAATAGTAAAGTGTTAATTGAAGGAATTGCAATAAAACCTGGTAAACCAACAATAGTAGCAAATATTAATAATAAATTAGTTGTAGGTCTTCCAGGTCATCCACTTTCATGTGGTTTTGTTGTAGAAGCTATTGTTAAACCTTTTATATTGTCTTTGTTTAATTACAAAAAAGGTAATAAATATATATCTTGTGAGTTCGCATATAATTACCATAAATCTAAAGGTAGAGAAGAATATTTAGCTGTAAATATATATGAAGAAGATAAAATACAAAAATGTAATCCAATTTTTGCAAAATCAAGCGTCATAAAACATTTTGCATATTGCGATGGATATATAAAAATTGACAGAGAGTTGGAAGGTATTCATCAAGGGGAAATGGTAAAAGTAATTTTATTTTAACTTAGGGGGATTACTATAATGGGGAAATATTTATCAAATATACCTTTAAATGAAGGATTAGAAAAATATTTAAATTTACTAAATATAAATGGAATGAGAGAAACTGAATATATTGATGTGGAAGAATCATTAAATAGAATGAGTAGTGAAGCCATATATGCCAATTTATCAGCACCTTTTTATAATTGTTCAGCCATGGATGGAATAGCAGTAAAAGCTGAGTCTACATTTATGGCAAATGAACAAAATATGATTACTTTAGAAGAGAGTAAAGACTATGTGGTAGTAGATACGGGGGATCCAATACCAAAGGAATTTGATGCAGTAATAATGGTAGAGGATTTATTAGAAAGAAATGAGAATACTGTAAAAATTATTAAACCAGCCATACCTTGGCAACATATTAGATGTTTAGGGGAAGATGTTGTTGAGAAGGAAATGGTAATACCTTCTTTTCATACTATTAGACCACAAGATATTGGGGCGATGATTAGTGCTAAGGTGGATAAAATTCAAGTTTTCAAAGAGTTTAAGGTGGGAATTATACCTACAGGCACAGAATTAATTGATAGAAATGTAATACCAAAAATTGGAGATATTATAGAATTTAATTCTAGATTATTTGAAGGATTAGTTTTAGAATATGAGGCTGTACCAGTAAGATACCCTATAGTTGAAGATAATTATGAAAAAATAAAAGCAAGTGTAGTAAAAGCTTTGGATGAATGTGATATGGTTCTTGTAAATGCAGGTTCATCTCAAGGTAGGGAAGATTTTACATATGACATAATACAAGAGCTTGGAGAGGTTTGTATTCATGGTCTAGCAATAAAACCAGGAAAACCTGCCATTTTAGGAAAAGTAAATAATAAGCCTGTTATTGGGATACCAGGATATCCAGTATCAGCTTGGGTTGTTATGGAAAATATAGTAAAACCAGTTGTTAGAAAAGCAATATACAAAGAAGTAAATAAAAGGGAAATAGTAGAAGCTACTCTTAGCAAAAGAGTTATGAGTACTTTAAAATATGAAGAGTTTGTAAGGGTAAAACTGGGATTAATAAATAATCAATATGTGGCAACTCCAATAAAAAGAGGGGCAGGAACAATAACTACTTTAGTAAATGCAGATGGTATTATAAGAGTTCCACAAAATGTGGAAGGTATAGAAGAAGGAGAAAAAGTAGATATTGAGTTATTAAAAGATATCAATGAAATAAATAATACAATAATATCTATTGGAAGTCATGATATGGTAATGGATATTATTAATGATGAATTGATAAAAGAATCTCGAGGAAAAATTCACTTAAGTTCTACTCATGTAGGAAGTTTCCAAGGTTTACTATCTATAAAAAAAGGAGAAAGTCATATTGCTCCAATACATTTATTTGATGTAGAGAGTGGAACATATAATATACCATTTATCAATAAATACTTAGATGAAGATGTAGCACTAATAAAATTAGTAAAAAGAACTCAAGGATTTATTGTTAAAAAGGGAAATCCTTTAAATATTAAATCTATAAAAGACTTAGTTAATGTTAGATATATAAATAGACAAAAGGGTTCGGGAACAAGAATTTTATTTGACTATTTACTTAATAAAAATAACATTAAAAAGAGTGATATAAATGGTTATGAAAGAGAAGAGTTTACTCATATGTCATTGGCAAAAGCAATAGATAATGGCGATGTTGATTGTGGACTTGGAGTATACTCAGCTGCCCATGTATTTGACTTAGATTTTATTCCTATTTGTGAAGAGGAGTATGATTTACTTCTAAAAGAAGAGTTATTAGAAAGTGAGTATATAAAACATTTATTAGAGACTATAAAAAAAGAATCATTTATTAGAAAATTAGAGGATTTAGGTGGATATAATTTAGATAATACAGGTGAGATAGTTCATATTAAGCAAAAATAAATAGTACATATTAAATGAAAGACTATCTAGTAGTGAGTAATACTTTTAGATAGTCTTTTTATCTATAATAATACTAAATCAAAGGTATTAGAGAACCTAAATCTAAAAGCTTTTCATTGCTCAATGATATAAATTTTTTATTTTTACTTTCTAAAAAACTCTTAATCTCATTAAAATTAGGGTGTTTGCTTATATCTCCAAAGAATGCTAAAGTATCTTTGCTAATAAGTCCACTGCATCCACCTATAAATCCATAATTTAGCTCGAATAAATCAATATAGCCTTTGTCAATTAAAAGACAATCAATATTATGCTTAATTACTTCATTATATATACCTTCGTCAGAGGTGATAATTGAATTTTCATCAACTATACAAATAGAACATTTACAATATCCTTGATTGACATGTATTTTTTTAAATTTATTTTCTTCAATATAGTTAAGTAGTTTTTTATCGGTGAAATTAAAATTATGTATAACTTTGTTACCTAATATGGCAGCATTATAAGCTACATTGTTAGGATATTTTTTTTCTATAATAGATTCTCCTTTTATTACATTAAATCCTAAGGGTGATAGAGTTTTATTGTAGTAATCATATACATTTGGAGATACTAAAATATCATTATTTTGAAGTTTTATAAGATTTATATCAGGATGACAACTTATAGCATTATAAGTTTCTTCACATTTTGCGCTTTTAATCAAACTTATATTGTGTTTATTTAGATTAATTATCATTTCTTCAGTTATTCTACTATCAACTAAAGCAAGGCTTATTTTTTTATCTGGAATAAAAGATGATTTTACAAATTTCATTTATTACTCTCCTTAAAGTTTTTCTTATTATAATATAAAACAAATAAAAAAAATAATCCATCAAATTTCACTTTAATGGATTATATTATATGTAAAATAGTAAGAAATTATCTAAGTAATTTTTCTTCTAATTCCAAGACTTTATCTGCATCTATATTTTTATCAATGGCTTTTTTTATAGCTTCTTCTATGCTTTTTCCTGAAGCCATTAAACTTGTAGTAGTATAGTTTATTTTATCTAGGGTACCAAAGCAAAACTTACATCCTGTTGTAAAGCAAAGTAGAGTCCAATGTCCATCATACTTTTCTTTAGATATATAATCTGCCACTGTTAGAGCATGAAGAAGATCCATATTATCCATATTACCGATAGCTTTAATTGTATCCTTATTTACTATACTTTTTTCTTTTTTACTATCTAGCTTTATTACAGCTTCAACTTGGTTTATTTCTTTTATAAAAACACCTTTTGAAACATTACCATTATCTTCGTATAATATTCTGTCTCCAAAATTCATATATTACACCCCCTATATATATAATAGTAGCAAAAGGTACAAAAAATACAATATAAAAACGACTATACATATAAAAAAGCTATGCACATTAATATGCATAGCTTTTTGTATTAGTTAAATTCAACACCATTATTTTCTAATGTAGTTTTAAAACCTTCTAAGAAGAATTTGTATCCTTCTTCTTTGTTATCACCAAGTGGATTATCATTTTCTAGAGCATCATAAAGTTGTCTGCAATAATCAGATGGTGAATATGAAATCTCTTGCCCTATAAAATCAATAGCAGAGTTTACTCCTGCATCATATATTTGGCTTTTTAATGATTCAGAAAACTCTAAGTATTCAGAATAAGTTTCGTCTTCATCATTTTCAGTTGAGTTATCTGTAGAATTGTCATCTGTTGAAGGAGTACTTGATTCTGGTTTTGTAGTATTTTCACTAGTATTTTCAGAAGTATTTTCTTTATCAACTACTACTTCTTCTTCAGTAGTAGACTCTTCAATTGAAGCAATTACTTTTGATATAAATGAATCATTATAAGCGTTTTTATAAATATTAGCAATTGTATATTCTTTTATTGTAGTCATTCTTACTTCATTTTCAAATTCATCATTATCATTAGATGTAGTAGAATTTGTTAATTGATCTTTGTAGTATATGTAGAAATCATTAATATCATAGTATTTTTTTGTAGCATTTAAAGTAGCTTTATAAAGTCTAGAAGAAATTTCATATATACCATTACTATCTAAAGTAATACTTTCAGTATCTTCGTCTTTAGTATTATATTTTTCGTAAGTCGACTTTAAAACATCAAAACTTCCATCTTGTGTATTAGAGTAAGATTCTAATAAATCTACTAATTCTTCCTTATCTTCCTTAGAAGTAATTTCTTTTACAATTGTCTCAAACTCATTTTGTAAATATTCATCAGAATAATTTTCTGTTGAAAAGAAAGCATCTTTATAAGTTTTTGCACTGTATTCAATACTTCCATCTAAAGCAGTAGTGTCTTCAGTCATTACAAATTTTTCTTCTTGTGCTTTTTTACATCCAACTAAAAAAGTTAGTGGAAGAGTTAGAGCAACCATAAGACTAACTATTTTTTTATTCATATTTCTCTCCTTTAATTTAAACAAAGAATTTAATAATAAATATGTATAAATTTATTATAAAAGATATTCTATCACATTTTGTCAATTTAGAATACTATTTGCAATAATAAAAAAGAAATAATATCCAAAATAATATTTAAAAAGTAATAAAATTTAAATAAGGAAATAAATTACTAAGGGGGAGTATTTATGGAGAAAATTTGTATACTAAACTTTAATAATACATATAAAAATCAAGATTTTTATGAAAATGAAAATTATACAATTGTTGATTTTTCTGATTTAAAAAGTGCAAGTAGATATTGTGATGAAAAATCTTTAGACGTAATACGAAAAAGACTTGAAAAATTTGTTGATATAAAAATAAAATTTATTGACTCTGGTAATTATCATTATATTTCCTACCTGATATTAGAAAAAATTACTAAACCATTCACATTAGTATTATTCGATCATCATACAGATATGCAGCCTTCTTATTTTGAAGAATTAATGTCTTGTGGTTGCTGGGTGAAAAAAACATTAGATGATAATAAATATATTGAAAAAGTAATTATAATAGGTGCCGATGAAAATCTTATTAATTCCATTGAAGAAAAGTATAGAGAAAAAATAATATGTTTTAGTGAAGATTTTATAAGAGGAAATTATAACTGGGATAGCTTTTCAAGAAAACATATAAATAGCCCTATATATATTTCCATAGATAAGGATGTTATAAATTATAAAGAAGCTAAAACAGATTGGGACCAGGGGAGTTTAACATTGGAAGGATTAAAAAATATTTATATCAATATATGCAAAAATCATGAAATAATAGGAATAGATATATGTGGTGACTCTTCATATAATGGTGAAATATATGAAGTTAATCATAATAATGAAATTAATAATAAAAGTAATAAAAAAATATTAGAAATAATTGAAGAAGAGTCTTTTTATGAATTAAATACTATTTAAATAGGAAAAGAGGTAAAAATATTAATTTTATAAATATATTTACCTCTTTTCTACATATATTAATAAAAATAATAATCTTTATTAATTGACAATGATTATCAATAATGATAGAATTATATTACAAAATAAATCGAGGAGAAAAAATAGGATGATTAGAAAAGGGAAATTAGTAAAAAATACGGCAATAGCTTTAGCAATAATATCAGTATTTGGTAGCACATTAAGTTCAGTAAGTGCTGCTGAGTTAATAAAAAATACACCAGCAATAACACAATATGTAGATGGAACATATAAAGTAGATGCAAAGTTAATAAAAGATACATCAGATGAAGACTCTATGGCAAATGCATATTTAAAATCAACTAATATACAAATATCTAACAATAAAATGTATATGATAATGGAATTTACAAGTGGAAACTTATTAAAAGAAATAAATCCAAGTGTAAATGGAAAATCAGTAGAAAAAACAATAACAAACAATGGGGATATAAAAACTGTAAAATTTGAATTAACATCACTAGATGATAAAGTAGAATTAGGTGTTT
This sequence comes from uncultured Clostridium sp., assembly GCA_945871955.1. Taxonomy (GTDB): domain Bacteria; phylum Bacillota; class Clostridia; order Peptostreptococcales; family Peptostreptococcaceae; genus Terrisporobacter. The sequence goes on from CAMBXR010000011.1 coordinate 46,377, forward strand.
TAATAAATCCTTTTGGTGACTTTACAGTAAATGCAGCTTGTAGAGTAAAAATAGAAAATGCACAAATACCAACTACTCCAGAGAAAGAAGATGATGCAGTAACTTCACCTACACCAAGCTTACCAAATGAAGATGATAAGGATGAAGTTATAGAAGAAAATGAACAAGCTTTAAATACAGTTTTAAAACATGAAACTCAAGATAAAGACTCATCTGCTAATAGATATTTAGAATCTAGTAAATTAAAAACAGTAGATGGTAAAAAATACATAGTATTAAACTTTAATAGTGGAAATATGTTTACAGCAATGAAAGCTTCAGTAAATGGAAAAGAAGTTGAAACAAAATTTGAATACAATGAAAAAAGTGATATTGCAACAGTAGAATTCGAAATATCATCTTTACAAGACGATATGCTATTAAGTTTTACATATAATACTCCAATGGGAAGTATGACACATTCAGCTAGAATTCAATCTGAAATTGCATCAGCAGGAGATGAAAATGATACTGTGCTACCTCCAACTACTGATAATGAGGACAATGTAACACCTCCAACTACTGATAAAGAAGAAGATAAAACAGATTCTGATGACTCAAATACAGATAATGGATCAACTTCAAATAGTACATATAAAAATGGATATTACCAACTAAATAATAAAGTTGAATGTGACAATGCAGTTGGTTACCAAATGGTAAGAAATCTATTAAGTGAAATTACAAATATGGAGGTTAAAAACGGAAAAACTTATGTGACTTTAAGAATGTCTTCATATAGCTTAATGGGTAATATAACTATGAAAGTTAACAACAAATCAGTTAACTTCACTAAAAATGTAATAGATAATGATACTGTAGAATTAACAGTAGAAGTTCCAAACTTAAATGCAAAAATTACAATGGGTATGTATGTTACTGCTATGGGTCAAACAGTAAGCTTTGGTGTTACTTTTGATAAAGATAGTGTCAAATTCATAAGCTCAAATGAAGAGCCAACTATACCAAATTCAAATAATGGGTCTACAAATAACAGCGCAACTAATAATTCAACAAGCAATGAATCAACTAATACAACAGTAGAAAACAATGTTGTTAAAGGTAAATTATATACTATAAAAAATGAAGTAATATCAGATAATGCAACTGGAAAAGCAATGGCAAGAAAATACTTAAATTCAACTACAAAAATAGAAGAAGTAGATGGAAAAATGTACGCTACTTTAACATTTACAGGTGTGGACTTAATGAGTAATCACAAAATATATGTAAATGGAAGCGTAGTAAACCACACAATAACATCTAAAACTTCAAGCTCAGTATCTATAAGATTTGCAATACCAAATGTAAATGCAGATATAAAAGTTCAAGTGTTTGTAGTTCCAATGAACTCAACAGTAACATTTGGAGTTAAATTATTAGAAGATACATTAACATTTGTTAAAGACTTTGAAGTTGAAAATGGAAGCCTTCCTCAAACAGGTAGTGCTTTTGGAAGTGAAATGCTTTTAGGACTTGGGGGATTATTAACTGCAAGTGGAGCATTATTAAGAAGAAAGAGAAAGTAGGACAATATAGATGAAGAAAATTAAGAATATATTCTTTGTATGCATATTTTCTTTAATCATGGGTGCTCAAGCTATAGTTGCAAATGCAGCACAACTTAGTGAATTACAAAGTGGAATATATGAAATAAGTAATGACGTTTACCATGAACAAGAAATTGGTATGAACATGGCGAGAACTTATGTGGATGAAAATATGACTTTAGAGAAATCTGAAGGTAAATGGTATTATACAGTAAAATTCAGTGGAACTAATTATATGGAAAATCACAGAATTTCTATTAATGATGAATTAGTAGATACTGAAGTAGTAAACGAAAACTCAGAAGAAAATACAATAGAATTAAAATTTGAAACAGATTCTATAACTCCAGATTTAGAAGCTCAAATTTATGTGGATGCCATGGGAAGAGATGTTGAATTCGGTATAATTCCTAAGGAAGAAACATTAAATTTAGTACAAGCTATAGAAGAGGTAGTAGAAGTAGTTGAAGCAGAAAGTACAGAAGATACAAATGAAGAAACTTCAAATGAAGAAGCTGAACAAAAAAGCGAAAAATCTTCAAATAAATCAATCTTCATAGGTATTGGAGCAGTAATAGCACTAGCTATACTAGTACTAGTTATAAGAAGAGTAAAAAAGTAATTTATGAAAAATAAAATTTCAAAAATTTTAATTACTATGGGCCTATTAATTATAATAGGCTCTTTAATTCTAATTACCTATTCTAAATATATGGAAAATAAAGCTTTATCATCTTTTGAAGAAAAGATTGAAAGACAAGAAGTTATAACTGAAGTAAATCCTGGAGATGAAATTGGAATTATAGAAATAAAATCTGTTAATTTAAAAAATGTAATAGTAGAGTCTACTGATAAGAAATATTTAAATCACCATGTATGTCACTTTGAAAATAGCACAATGCCAGGGGAATATGGGAATTTTGCACTGGCTGGACATAGTAGTACTTATTATTACAATCAAGTATTTAATGAATTACACAAAGTGAAAATTGGAGACGAAATCATAATAAAAACAATAAATGATGAGTTTACTTATACAATAACTGAAACTATAGTTGTTGAATCAGATGAAATAGAAGTACTAGATCAAGATATGACTAAAAAAGAGATTACATTAGTAACTTGCACTAATGGTGGGAAACAAAGGTTTATAGTAAAAGGTGAAGTTTTATAAGAAAAAATTATTGTTGAAACTAAGAAAGGGAAGAGAAAGATGAACATAAAGAAAAAAATAATCGCATTACTTTCAGTGACAATGTTAACTTTTATGGTTGGTTGTTCAAGTAGTGAAAGTAATGAGAGTAATGTTACTAATAGCAATGGTGAAGAAGTAGTAGTTGCAACATCAGTTGCTGTAACAGAGATATTAGATAAATTAGGAGTTGAAGTAAGTGGTGTTCCAACTACTTCTTATGAATTACCTAAAAGTACTAAAGATGCAACAGAAGTGGGATCTCCTATGAACCCAGATTTAGAAATTATAAAATCTCTAAATCCTACTTGTGTAGTTTCTGTAGATACATTAGGATCGGACTTTGAAAAACAATTTACAGAAAATAATATTCCAAGTATGTTTGTTAACTTAAGTACAGTGGATGGACTGAAAGAAACTATAGTAAATCTAGGTGAAAAATTTGATAAAAGTGAAAAAGCTGCTGAAATAATAGCAGAGCTAGAAAATAAAGAAAATGAATTAAATTTATCTAAAAGAGAAAATAAGGAAGATATTCTTATATTATTTGGCGCACCTGGATCTGTAATGGTATCAACAGATAATTCTTATGTTGGTAATTTAGTTAAAATTGCTGGTGGTAACAATATTTTTGAAAGTGAAAGCTCTTCTTTTATACAAGTTAATATGGAAGAAATAATAAAAAGAAATCCAGATAAAATTCTTATAATGACACATGCTGTTCCAGAGGAAGCAAAGAAAGCTGTTGAAGAAGAATTTGCTAAAGCAACTTGGCAGCAATTAGATGCTATAAAAAATAATAAAGTATATTATCTTGAAAATGGATATTTTGGAATGAGTGCCAACTTAAAAGTTATAGAAGCCTTAGATAAGTTAGGAGCAATATTAAATGAGTAATACTTTAGAAAGAAAAAAAACTTTATATATAGTAGCCTCCATAATATTTCTTTTCTTTGTAGCCTTAACATCTATGAAACTTGGATCACTTGAAATATCTTATATAGAACTAATTAAAGGTATATTTACAGGTTCTAATGAAGGAAATATGTCTATAATAAGAGAACTTAGATTTCCTAGAATTATAATAGCTATATTGGTAGGTGGAAATTTAGCTATATGTGGTGTACTTTTACAAGTTGTGGTGAAAAATCCTTTAGCAGATCCAGGGATTACAGGTATATCTGCAGGGGCATCATTAGTTGCAGTACTTATAATGGTATTATTTCCTGGATTAAATAGCTTTAAGTCATTATTGTCTTTCGGTGGAGGTCTAATTTCTGCTTGTTTAGTATTTAGCATAGCTTACGATAAAGGATTTTCACCTCTAAGAATTATATTAGCTGGTGTTGCCATGAATGCCATGCTTAGTGCCATGTCATCAATACTTACTACTATCAATTCCACGGGTGTTTCATCTGTGACAAACTGGTTAAATGGTAGTTTAGCAACAGTTACATGGTCAGATGTGAAATTACTATTTATTTATTCTATAATAGGAATTTTAATTTCATTTACTTTAAGTCAAACTTGTAACTTAATGAGCTTAGGAGATAAAAGTGCAAAAAGTTTAGGTGTGGATGTAAATAAACAAAGAATACTTATATCAGCTGTGGCAGTATTTTTAGCAAGTATAAGTACAGGTGTGGCAGGAATTATTTCATTTGTAGGTTTAATAGTACCTCATATAGGAAGATTTATAATAGGTTCAGATCATAAATACTTAATACCATTTTCATTTTCAATGGGAGCCATACTACTTTTAATAGCTGATACAGCTGGAAGATGTTTATTTATACCTTATGAAATACCAGTAGGTCTTGTTATGTCGGTAATTGGTGGACCGTTCTTTATATTCTTATTAAGAAGGAGCATGAAAAAATGTTAAGAGGAGAAAATATAAGTTTTTCATATAGCAAAGATAAAGACTTTATAAAAAATTTAAATATAAATATTCCAAAAGGAAAAGTAACTACAATCTTGGGTCCTAATGGTAGTGGTAAATCAACACTACTTAGTATTTTATCTACTTATAATAAACCTTCAAAAGGAAATGTATTTATAGAAGATAAAAACTTAAATGATTTAAAGTCTAGGGAAATAGCAAAACTTATTGCCACAGTTCATCAACATAATGAATCACCAGAAGATTTAAGTGTGGAGACTTTAATAAGTTATGGAAGAACACCTCATCATAAAAGATATAAATTTAATAAAGATGAAAATGAAGAAATAATAAACTGGGCAATTAAGTCAACTAATTTAGAAGATATAAGAGATAAAAAAGTTATGAGTTTATCAGGAGGTCAAAGACAACGTGCATTTATAGCAATGGCTCTAGCTCAAAAGACAGATGTATTACTACTTGATGAGCCAACAACTTATCTTGATATTTTTCATCAAATAGAAATATTAGAATTAGTAAAAAAATTAAATGAAGAATATAATATGACGATTATTATGGTTCTACATGATATAAATCAAGCGATAAAATACAGCCACAATATTGTGGTTATGAAAAACGGACAAATTATTGGCGAAGGTCATCCAAAAGACGTTATAAATGAGAAAACCATAAAAACTGTTTATAACGTGGAAGGTGTGATCTGCAATGTAAGTCAGGAAGAAATGTATTTTGTTCCAACAAAAGCATGTTAGGGGGAAGAAGATGAATATAGTTAAAAAAGTTTTATTTTTAATTTTAGGAATAATATCTTTAATTCTTGGGATAATCGGTATATTTTTACCCTTATTACCAACGACACCACTACTTTTATTAACATCATTCTGTTTCTTAAAAAGTAGTGATAGATTAAATGAGAAATTTATGCAAACTAAAATATATAAAAAATATGTGAAGAAATTCAAAGAACAAGGTGGTATGACTTTAAAAGCTAAATTAACTTTAACAATACCAGTATCATTACTATTATTATTTATGTTTATAACTATTGATAGTTCTATAATGAGAATGATTATTGTAATCATGTGGTTAGCTAAAGTTATAGTATTTACAAAAATGAAGACGATAAGAGTGGAGGCAAGTAATGTTTAACAAAAGATTGCTATCAATTTGCGATAGTTCAAAAAAATGGATTGGACTTACAGTTTTAATGAACTGGATTTCAATTATATGTAATATAGCATTAATTTTATTTATAGGAACTACTGTAGATAAATTAATGAATGGAAATTTAAATTTAAATGTGATAAGCACAAGTTTATTTATCATAGCAATGTTATCTATAAGGTTTGTAGCAAACTTCATGTCTACAAAATTTTCACTTCATTCATCAAGTGAAGTTAAAAAGACTTTAAGAAGTACCATATATGAAAAACTATTAAGTTTAGGTGTAAACTATACAGATGCCATATCTACATCTTCTACAGTTCAAATAGCAGTAGATGGTGTGGAGCAATTAGAAATATATTTTGGTAGATTTATGCCACAATTATTCTATAGTTTATTAGCACCATTAACTTTATTTGCAGTGATGAGCTTTATAAGTTTTAAAACGGCAATAGTACTTTTAATATGTGTACCTTTAATACCAATGACAATAATGGCAGTTATGAAAATAGCTAAAAAATTATTAAGTAAATACTGGGGTGTATATACAGATTTAGGAGATTCATTCTTAGAAAATCTTCAAGGTCTTACAACTTTAAAAATATTTGATATTGATGAAGATAAAAATAAAGAAATGAACGATAATGCTGAGCATTTCAGAAAAATAACTATGAAAGTTTTATCAATGCAATTAAACTCTATTACAATAATGGACTTAATAGCATTTGGTGGATCAGCAATAGGTATACTTATAGCAATTTCTGAATTTAGAGCAGGACTTCTAACTGCTGGACAAGTTTTAATAATAATACTTTTATCAGCTGAGTTCTTCATACCAATGAGACTTTTAGGATCATTCTTCCACGTGGCAATGAATGGTATATCTGCCAGCGAAAGAATGTTTAAATTATTAGATACAGAAGTTGAAGAAATAAAAGATTTAGATGAAGTTAAATTAGCAAACTTAAACAATATAAATATTGAATTAAAAAATGTTGATTTCAGCTATGATAAAGAAAGAAAAGTATTAGAAAATATAAACGTAGAAATGAAAAACAACAAAATGATCGCCTTAGTTGGAGAAAGTGGATGTGGTAAAAGTACTATTACCAACTTACTTTTAAAACAAAACAAAGTAGATAGCGGTGAAATATTATTAAATGGAATAAATCTAAATGAAATTCCTTTTGATGTATTAACTAAAAAAGTAGGATTTATAAACCACAGTGCTTATATATTCAATGGAAGTATTGAAGATAATATAAGAATGGGTAAAAATGATGCATCTTATGATGAAATATACGATGCTCTTAAAAAAGCAAATTTATATGAATTTGTAATGAATCTACCTGAAAAATTAAATACTAATGTGGGTGAAGGTGGATCACTACTATCTGGTGGACAAAAGCAAAGATTAGCCTTAGCTAGAACTATAATAACAGACCCAGAAATATTCTAGTGTTGTATTAATGTAAAATTTAATACTTTACAAAATGACCCTCATGATT
>CAMBXR010000012.1 GCA_945871955.1 uncultured Clostridium sp.
ACTCTTGCATAGAATATTGCATCATCAAAGTTAGCATTAGTTATAGTAGTAAATAGGTTTATAGTTATTAAGTGATTAACTGCTCCACTTACTTCTTTACCTTCTGCTCTAAGTCTAGTTGTTACTTCTGATAATCCTTTAGTAGTATATATTAATAAGTCTTGCATTCTTGCTAAATCTGGTGATTTTCCACATACTCCAAATTTAGTACATCCGCTGCATCCTGCTGTTTCTTGACATTGATAACAAAACATTTTATTTTCCATTTTAATTCCTCCAACATTTTTAATGTTTATCTTATATACACATTATATCTGTATAAATAAAAACAATCCGTAACAAATGTTACGGATTGTCATTTTATCTTCCCATTCCAAGCATCATTCCTATAAAATAAGGAATTAACCATATAGTCCAGACAACTATACTAAATTTATGAAATGCAGCTTTTTTATTTTCATCATTTTTATATAAAACCCATGTTGCCCAAAGAGCATGAAATAACATAAGCACAATTGCTAAAAATCCAGTAATTCCATGTAGCATTTGACCTGATGAACTCATTGTTCCCATACCAGCTTTAGCTATTTGCCCCATAGTTAAGGTTCCTGTTGTATCACATAATAAACCTAGCCAAAATATTATCACATGATTTCTATTAAGGCTTTTAGCTTTTCTTTCTGAAAATACGCCTATTGTATAAAATACTAGGGCTAAAGTTATAGTTACTATTGCAAATATTAACTTACTACTCATGTATCTTATCTCCTTTTTAGTTTATTTCTTAGTTTAATTAAGTTTTCTTTTGTTTCTTTTACTTCATTATCACTGAAGTTCTCAAAAATTTTATCAAAACTTCTATTTATTTCTTCTCTAAAATTTTTAGTATATTCAAATCCCTTAGTTGAAAATTCAACATAAGTATTTCTTTTATCACTTTCCAATTTAGTTTTTTTCACATAATCAGCAGCCTCTAATCTGCTAACTATTCCTGATACAGTCCCCTTTGCTAGAGACATTTCCTTACACAATTCAGATATTGTTATTCTGCCTTTGTGAGCTATTAATTTAATTACCATGGTCTGCTGATGGGTAAGACCGCTCTCCTTTAAATTTTCATTTACTATCTCTATAGTACTTGCATATATTTCTTTTATTAGCATGGCTATCTCAAAAGAATCATATTTCATTAAAAACTCCCCTCACATCTCTTAATTGAACTGTATTTTAATTTAGTATTTTCAAAATCAAACCAACTTATTAAAAAAAGTACTCCTGCTGAAAATAACGCTCCTCCAAGTCCTATATAAAAACTTCCTAAGTAAACTGGATTAAATATATGAAGACTTCTAACTCCTATTCCAAAAAACATCATACAACCCATTATTATATAAGCTTTTTTATCAAAGAAGGCAAATATACTCTTTTTCTCTTGAGTATAATTTATAATTCTTTGTGCATGTTTCTTATGCATTTTACTAAATATAAATCTAAAAAATAAGAAAAATACTATTACTGCAATAGTTAGTACTATAGCAATATTTCCTTTGTTACTAATTACATCTCCACTCCCTAGTGTAAATACTCTAAAACCTGCAAATAGCCAAACTAACCCTGCCACTAGAAGTAAAGTTTTTTTACTAACTTTAAATATATTTATACTTAAATTATTCATTTTTATCTCCTTTCACACTTTAAATTATTCACATGAGAACTACTTAGTTTCTATGCGAACTATTTTATTCCTATAAGACATTTTTGTCAACTAATTATGCATGTAATTTTATTCCATAATTTAAAAAGCACCCACTAAATGAGTGCTTTTTATTAATATCCCTTTTCGATTTGTATTAAATTATCAACGGGTTTATTCTGTATATATTTTTTTAAATTATTATAGAATAAATTAAAATGTCTAATATCACTTTGTTGTGATACCCATGAATTATGTGGAGTTATTATAACGTTATCCAAATCCCATAATTTATTATCAATCGATAATGGTTCATTTTCAAATACATCTAAAGCTATACCTCTAAATTTAGATGAATATTCATATAAATCTTCCTCATTTACTACTTTTCCTCTACCTACATTGATAAAGACTGATCCATTTTTCATAATCTCAAACTTATCTTTATTTATCATTTTTTCTGATTCTTTGGTAGCTGGTATAGTACTAATTACAACATCACTATTTCTAAATAATTCATCCATATGTTCTTTAGATAAACATTTATCAAAATATTTTATATCTCTGCCATCAGTATTACATCCCCATATTTCCACACCAAAAGCTTTTAATCTTTTAGCACTTTCACAAGCTATTGTTCCTGTACCTAAAAATCCTATTGTTTTTCCATATATCTCTTCTATAGAAAAATCTTGTTGCCATACTTTATTTTCTTGCTTTTTATAAAAGCTTTTACTATTTTTATATATCTGTAAAATATTAAATACTATCCATTCAGATATAGGAATACTATATCCTCCTTTGTTGTTACTAATAATTATATCTCTATTTAAAACTTTATCTTTTGGAACTTGGTCAAACCCTGTACTTCCCAATTGTATAAACTTTAAGTTTTTCATTTTTGATATATCTAATTTTGTAAAAGAATTATATGTAACAAGAACATCAATAGATTTCAATTCTTCATCTGTCATCTTATCTAAAGTTGATTTATTTCCCTCACTATTAAAAACAACCTCATATCCTAAATCTCTAATTCTATTGAATTCTTCCTCGCTGAATTTAAGCGTAAATAATACTTTAATCTTAATCCATCTCCCTTCTATAAAATTATAATCTTTCTATTTATTTGCCATATATTCTTCATATTTTATTAAAATACCTTTTTAATAAAGAAAAAATCCTTCAAAAATAATTTTGAAGGATTAATCTATATGAACAAATAAATACAAATTAAAATTAATTTATATTTATTCGTTATGATTATTTTGTCCATTTTAATAATGATTATGTTACTTGTATTTTTAATGATTTAAAGTTTTTCCTGACTGTATAGCTTGTCTTTCTTGGATTAAATTGTAAACTAATTTATTTAAAGTCCAGTCTATAGTTGTTTCTGTTACAACAGCACTTAATGGTCTAGCTATTTTCATTTTCTTTAAACTGTCTAAAAATCCATTAATTTTTAGCTGAGTAATATTATTAAATATCATAGCTTTATTTGTCCAAATTTCTTCATTATCATTAGAAATTTCATTATCTAATATATCCTTTATAGTAGTTTTACCATTTTTACTATCTACAAAGATACAATCTCTTATTCCTACTAATCTTCCTATATTTTTAATCATATTAGATTCTTTTTTATTTGCATTAACTATTATTACACAACTTCTATCATGTATATTACTGATTGAAGTTTCATTTAATTTTTCAAATGACATGTTGCCTCCTGATTCATATATTTTTTATCGATTTTATAATGATAATATATGGTGAAAACTCCACTTAGTATTAATATTAAATAATACATAAATCCACCATATAAAAATACTGCATATCCAAGTAAGGTCTGTGGAAATACACGTCTAAAAATAGTAAAGAAAGCTAATTCATTAGCTCCTATATTTCCTGGTGTTGGTATTGGTGATATTGCCATATATAGATACACCTGAAGAGTCATTAAGTAAATAAAACTATATCCAGTTAAATTAAATGCTCTGTATATCCAATAAGCAACACTAAAATAACAAGTCACCTGTATTATAGTTAAAATAACAGTAATAATAAGTAATTTTATATTTTTCATAAAAAACTTTATTGATTCTGTATATTCATCTATAAATTTATCTATACCCTCTTGTTTAGATTTTAAAAATTTAAATATTTTAAATCTTAATAAGTATGATACAACTTTATGACATATTTCTTTTATTTTGTATGTATTTATTATTGCTAAAAAAGCTATTATAAATGTAAATAAATTTGCTGCTAATCCTAATATTACTAAAGGCATAACTACTCTTAAATCATACTTTAATTTACTAGTGCTAGTAAAAATAAATGCTGTACAATAAACAGTCGTCACTACTTGATAAAGTATAGTTTTATTAGTTATTATTCCCGTTGCCTTGCTCAGTGGCACCTTATATCTACTAAGGACATATATTTGAACAGGTTGACTGCCAGAAGCAAATGGTGTTACTAAGTTATAGTAAAATCCCATTATTGCTAACTTAAAACCAACAAAAGAACTTTTCAATTTATTTTGTTCATTAATTATTATTTGTAATATTATACCCTCAAGAGCAATATAAAATAAAATTGCTCCTACTCCTATTAATAAATATTCCTTTTTTACCATTGTAATAACACTAGACAACTTGCTTATATCTAAACTTTTTAGAACTAGATAAACAGTTATTACCATTAATCCAAGTAAAAACGCATATCTTAGGAAAGTTTTATTTCTTTTATTATCCATAGTTATCTCCTAGTTTCCATTTTTATATATTATAAGTATACAACATTATTATAACTTTTTATTATTAAGATTTTATTACATTATTGTCATGACTATTATTTATATACAAAAACTCATATTATTTTTATGTTTTATAAAAAATGAATATAACAATTTTTTCTTGCATTAGATTATATAACATGCTATTTTCTAATTATAAGAATTATTACAATATTTTTATAAAAAAGGGGGGCTTTAAGTGTTAGATTGGAATCCTGATCTTTATTTAAAGTTTGAAAAAGAAAGAACTCTACCTGCAAAAGACTTAATATCTAGAATAGAAGTAGTTAATCCTAAAAGAATTTTAGATGTTGGTTGCGGTTCAGGTAATAGCACTCATGAACTAAAAAAAAGATGGCCCAATGCGGAGATAGTAGGTATAGATAATTCTAAAGCTATGATAGAAAAAGCCAAAAGTTTATATGATGATACTAAATTTATTTTACAAGATGCAACTGAAGATCTATCTTCTTTAGGTAAGTTTGATATAGTTTTTTCAAATGCTGCTATTCAACGTATTCCTGACCACGAAAGCTTAATAAAATCTTTATATGATCTATTAGAAGATAAAGGTGTTCTTGCTATTCAACTTCCACTAGTTGATGAAGTTAAGGCGCAAAAAGCACTGTATGAGTTAGAACATGTAAAAAAATATAAACAATATCTAGATGATAAAAATTTAAGATTTAATACTAAATCTACAGAATATTACTATGATATTTTATCTTCTTTATTTAATCCCGATAGCATTTATATTTGGTCCACTACATATACTCACGCCATGAAGAGCTTAGATGATATCCTAAAATGGTATGAAAGTACAACTTTAGTACCTTACTTTAATGCTTTTCCAAATGATGAGATAATTTCAAACTTTAAAAATAATTTCTATATTAAATTAAAGAATGTATACTTCCCAAGACCTAATGGAGAAGTTTTATTTAATTATCATAGATTATTTTTAGTTGCCTCTAAATAAATAAAAAATAAGGTGTATGTTATCATATACCTTATTTTTTATTATAATAATTCTTTATAATCATATATAAACTTGTCACAACTAGCTTTTATTTCTTTTATATCTTTAATTGAATATTTATCATAAACTCCTATAACTTTAAAATTAGCTTTTTTCAAAGTATTTATTGCTACTAATATGTCCTCAAATACTACACAATCATATATATTAATCTCTAATTTTTTTGCTGTTAATAAGTATATGTCTGGATAATTTTTATCTCTTTTTACATCTTGCAAAGATATAATTGTATCAAAATAATCATATATTTTATTATTTTTTAATACAACTTCATAAAGCTCCCTTGGTGATGATGTGGCTAATCCTATTTTTATATTGTTAGTTTTTAGTTTTTGTAGATATTCTTTTACATTTGGTTTTAATTTAATATTATTGGAATACTCAAATACAGCCATTTCATTCCATTCTTTTATTAAATCATCTTCACTCTCTTTTAACCCAAATCTTTCTATGGTATATTTAGCCACCTCTTTAAAGCTCATATCATTTACTTTTTCTATATAATCCTTTGGTATTGATATATTTCTTTTTTCTAAAAACTCTATATCTATTTTCTCCCATACATCCATGGAGTCAATTAAAGTACCATCTAAATCAAATATTACACCTTTAAAATCAAACATTTTAAACCTCTTATCAAAATTATTTTTTCTCTAAGTTTTCAAATAAAATAGAACATATTTTTATTATATACATATTATAATTAATACCTAACCTTCTTTTACATCTTATTTAAATTTTCATTATAAAAACCTCTAAGATTTCACTCTTAGAGGCTTTTCCTTTTAATTTATTTTTTACTTAAATACTTTATTAAATAATCTATTTTCTTCTACAGCTGTTGTCATTTCTGCTAACTTACTCGTATCACCGATTAAAATAACACCTGATAAACGATTATTTACAAAATAGTATTTTTCATAAGTTTGTTTTTGGTCATCTACAAATTCAACTGTTTTATATTTTTTATTTGGATTTTTTCCATTGTCTCCTATGGCAAATAATGAAGTATTCATACCATTGAAACTTAACCCTGCACTTACAGTTTCATATGTTAATGAATCACCTGCAGCATTTGCTCCTGCAACTTTACCCATTTCAACTGCTTGTGGCCAAATAGCATAGTTTATATTTTTAAATTCTGCACAATCTCCACATGCATATATATCCTCTTTATTTGTCTCCATTTTTTCATTAACAACTACTGCTTTATTTACTTCTATTCCACATGATGATGCCACAGACGTATTAGCTCTTACACCACAAGACATAACTACTAAATCTGCTGGGATTACTTCTCCATCACCAAGTTTTACCCCAGTAACTGAAGCATCTCCTTCTATGCTATCAATTTTAACATTTAATTTTAACTTGATTCCTGCTTGTTTAATTATATTACCTAAAAATTCTCCTGATTTTTCATCTAATTGACGAGACATTAAACTAGGTGCAAGTTCTAATACAGTTACATTACATTTAGCTTTACAAAGTTCCCAAGCCGCTTCTAATCCTAGTACACCTCCGCCTATTACTACTGCATTTTTCACTTGTGGAAGTAGTTTATTTATTTTATCAGTATCAGAAATTCTTCTTATTGCTATTACTCCTTCTTTTTCATGTCCGTTTATTGGCGGTATAAATGATTCTGAACCTAAGGCATAAATACATTTATCATATTTAAGTTTCATGTCTCCTTCTAAAGTCACTACTTTTTCTTCAGTATTTATATCTATCACATTTTTGTCTAATATATTTGTTATGTTGTTTTCTTTATACCAAGCTTCATCATGAATAGCTATTTGATTTGCATCAAATTTAGCAATCATACTCTTAGTTAACATTGGTCTATTATAACTTAGTACACTTTCATTTGATATCATAACTATATTACAAGTTTTATTTCTTTCTCTTATAGCTTTTGCTGCATTTATACCTGCTGCACCATTACCAAGAACTAAGAATATTTCATTAGTATCTTTTTGGAAAGTAGTTTCATCTTCATAAACAGGTACAAAGTTTTCTTTTCCAACACCGCATACAGGGCATACTTCTAAACTAGCATCAAATATTTCTCCACATACTAGACATTTTACTAATCTAGTTTCTTTAGTTTTCGTTTTTGGATTTTCCTTATTTAATAATATACATCCAAAATTAAATCCATATTCATAAGCATCTTTTAAATCTTTTTTTCCTGGTTTAAATTTAACTCTAAATCCATCTACAACTTTCATTTTAAGTTGTTTTAATCTTTCTATAATATGAGGTACTCCTTCACCACTCCATCCATAGCTACCAAAAGCACTGGCAAGTTTTCCTCCATGAGTTCCAGCAAATATGGAAGTTGTTAAATCCCAAATTGGTTTTAATGCCTCTCCTACAATAGTTGGTGTTCCAAATAATAAACCATCAGCAAATCCTATTTCTTCTAAAACTTTATTAGTATCACTTTCCACTAAATCATAAGTTCTAACATCTATATCCCCACTATCTTTGATACCTTTTTCTATTTCATGTGCCAATTCTTTTGTATATCCATAAGCACTAACATAAGGTATTATGACAGTTTTTCTTGGATTAGGATTTATAACTGTACACCATTTTCTATAAGTTTCTTTTATTTCATCTATTCTACAGTCTAATACAGGCCCATGTCCTGTACATATCATATTAACTTCTAAATCTTTTATTTTATCTAATGCTTTTAGCATATGAGGTTTAAAAGGCCCAATAATATTATCAAAATAATATTTAGTAGCTCTCATATACCCTTCGTTGTCAGTTACTTTACTTAATACAATATCATCACAACAATAATGAGAACCAAATGAGTCACATGTAATTAATGTTTTGTCTTCTTCTATATATGTATACATTGTGTCTGGCCAATGCAAGTGTGGTACTGAGATAAATCTTAAAGTTTTATCTCCAACTTTCAAAGTATCTTTATCTTTTACTGTTAAACTATAAAAATCACGGTTAACTATATTCTTTAAAAAATTAATAGCTACTGTACTTCCTACTATTTTTATATTAGGATTTATATCTATTAGTTTTTCCACACTACCTGCATGATCTGGCTCTGTATGATTTACAACAATATAATCAATCTTACTTATATCTACTATTTTCTTTAAACTTTCTAAATAAGAGTCGAAAAATTTAGCTTTCGCTGTTTCAAATAATACTATCTTATCATTTGTTTTAAGCACATAAGAATTATAAGTCGTACCGAATTCTGTCTCCATAATAATATCAAAAACTCTCAAATCTTTATCTAGGACACCTGCCCAATAAAAATCTTTTTTTAATTCTTTATAATCCATAATTGGCCTCCCCTATATATATTATAGAAATTATTTGGTATATATTATATTGTTAATTATTTATCATATGTCTTTTATATATATTTACCCTATAATTATAGTCCATAAACTTACCAATTTCATTAAATTATGGATAATCAAAAAAAATATACTCAAATTTGAGTATATTTTTTCATTTATGTTTAATTAAATTGTTTTAATTTAAAGTATATTTTTACATTCATCACAAGTTTTATTTTCTACTAAATTTTTAGCACCACATATCTCACAAAATACATGAGTGAAATCCTTTAACATACTTCCACAGTCTTGACAGAAATTAACTCCATCATAATTAATTTCACCACATTTACTACAAACTTGAACTTCACTGCCGATTTTTTCTACTTCTACCATGCTTACTAGCCTCCTCATTTTTTATTTATATTCTGACTATCATGCATGCTACTTACTATATATTATAATATCTTTTCCATTATTTAACAATATTGTGTGTCTTATTTATATTATATTTCTATTTAGTATGTAATATTATATTATTTACCTTATATTACTTATATTAATATAATAAGCATATATATTAGGAATAAATCTGAAATACAAAAAAAGTAGAGAATTATTTCTCTACTTTTTATTTCTTAACTATCAGAGCCACATTTTCAATATGAACACTATGAGGGAACATATCTACTGGCTGTACCTCTAAACATTTATATCCTCTTTCATCTAGGTAATTTAAATCTCTAGCTAAAGTTGATGGATTACATGAAACATAAACTACTCTATCTGGTTCCATAGATACAATTGTATCTAAAACTTTTTCATCACAACCTTTTCTTGGTGGATCAACTACAACTACATTTGCTCGTTTCCCTTGTTTATACATCTTTGGAACGACTTCTTCAGCTTTTCCTACATAGAATTCCACATTATTTAGATTATTTATCTCTGCATTTCTTTTAGCATCTTTTATAGCCTCTTCAACAATTTCTATCCCATATACTTTTTTAGCTTTTTGAGCTAAGAATAATGAAATAGTACCGATTCCACAGTAAATATCAAATACTGTATCATTTTCTCCTAAATTAGCATACTCAAGAGCTTTATTATATAATACTTCTGTTTGAAGTGGATTTACTTGGAAGAATGATAACGGTGATATCTCAAATACTAAATCGCCTATATTATCATTAATTTTTCCATCTCCATAAATTACTCTATTCTCATTACCTAATATAACATTTGTTTTCTCTCTGTTTACATTTACTACAAGAGTCTTAAATCCTGGTATATTTTCTTTTAACACAGATGCAAGTTCATTTAAATACGGTAATTTCTTTCCATTTGCAACTAATACTACCATTACTTCTTTAGTAGTAAATCCTACTTTTGTTACTAAATGTCTTAAAACTCCTGTATGAGTTTTTTCATCATAGATACTTACTTTATAAGCTCTTATATATGTTTTTATTATTTTAATTATTTTATCGTTTACATCATGTTGTATGATACATTCATCTGTTGGTATAATATCATGGCTTTTCTTTTTATAAAAACCAATAACAGGCACTCCATCTACTTTTTGAATAGGGAATTGTGCTTTATTTCTATATCTAAAAGGTTCTTCCATTCCTAAAGCTGGATGAACAACAACATCATCAAGCTTTCCAATTCTACTTATAACTTGTTTAACTTCATTAGTTTTTATATTAAGTTGTTCTTGATAATCAAGTTCTTGAATTTGACAACCACCACAATCTTTAAGTTCTTTTGAACATTTTCTCTCAACTCTAAATGGTGATGGCTCGATAATCTCAACTATTTCTCCTACGGCATAGTTCTTTTTTGATTTAGTTATTTTAACTTTTATCTTATCTTTAACTAAGCCACCATCTACAAAAACAGTGAATCCATCAAATTTGCCGATTCCAACTCCACCTTGACCTATATCAACTATATCTACAACGTACATTTTATCTTTTGATAACATAGGTTTTCCTCCGAACAATAATTTTTAGATTACAAAGATTTATTTTATCAAAAAAATAAGGACTATTAAAGTCCTTATATAAATAAATCTCTATTTTTTATTCCTAAATAAAATTGTGTACATGCTAATAAAAGTAAAATTACTCCTCCTATTGATCCTATGTATATCAATTTTTCTGATAAACTTTGTGATATTCCCGTATTTGCAATTTGCTGTACATAATAATTAAAATTTTGCATTGCTTGATATCCATATCTTACCCATGTAACTCCTGTCATAAGTCCCATTGGAACTATACTCATACTCATATAAAAACCATTAATTGATCTTTGTTTACTACCTTTAACACCTAATATTATTGGTACTAAAAATAATAAAGGTAACATATATCCATAAAATTGAGGTGTTAAAGCTAAGAATAATGCTGCCGTTAGATAAAATGCTAAAAGATAATTTTTTAATACATTTGTTTCACCTTTGAAATCTCTTAAAGATGCTTTTAAATATCTTATATATACAGGTAAATCATTCTCTACACCTGATATATCTCTGCCCATTTTCATATCTTTAACAAGCTCTTTTCCTTTACCATTAAGCTGATTATATTGTTTATTAAAATATTCTGGTATTTCTACTTTCTCATATTCAGATTTTAATTTTTCTAAATCAGATAAGTATCTTGATTTTTTTCTTTCCTTTATGCCTTTAAATTTTTTTGTTTCTGAAATTAATTGGTTAATTGTCATAACTACTAATCCTGTACTCATTATAAGCACCCCCTTATTTTTATGATACTATATAGGTACTATCAACTGCTATATTTTAATAAAATACTATTTATAAGTTCTTTTATATATATTTATCTTTTATATAAAGAGCCCTACAAACTTTGCAGGGCTCTCTTTATTTATGCTAATTTATTTTTATCAAGTTTTTATTTACTATGGTTTACTATTTTGCTTAATGCTACCCCAGCACAACCTAATATAATAACCCATACTACTAACATAAAAGTCCAAGCAGCTCCTGTCATTATATTCACCATCCTTTAAATTTAATCTTTTTCCAGATTAAAATACTATTCAGCTTCTACTTTATTATTAGCTATTTCAGAAGAATATTTACTTTTTATAGATTTATATGCTTGTATAAATCCAGCTATTAATACACATACAACAACTGCTCTAGCAAGATTTACCCAAGCAACAAATTGTTCATTTCCTGCCATATAAGATGGAATAATTTTAAAGTTACCTGCTACAGCATAATCTCTAGTAAATATTCCTAAGAATATTATTATACAAACTGGTGTTAAGAATTGATGGAATAGTCTAAAGAACCATTTTGGAACTTTCCATAAACCACCTTTATTCATTTCTTCAAGTGCAGGGTCTTTTACTAACCAAGCAACAACAACTACTTCTATTAATCCAAGAACAATTAATAAGTAGTTACCTATCCAGTTATCAACTTCAGTGAAGTAGAATAAGTTAGCAGTTTTTGTTAAAACTGATTCTAAAGCTATTGGAATACCAACTATTAAGTATGCAACGAATATAATCATTGCCCCTTTCTTTCTAGGTATTCCTAAGTCCTCTTCTAGCAATGCAGTTAAGTAATTGTACATTGCTATAGCTGAAGTAAATCCAGCGAAGAATAATAGGAAGAACCATACAGCTCCGAATATTCTACCACCAGTCATACCTGAGAATACATTTGGTAATGCCATAAATGCTAATCCTATACTACCTTTGATTCCTTCTGGTCCAAGGAAAGCATATGATATAGGTATAACAGAAGTACCAGCAAGTATAACTTCGGCAAACTCATTTAATGAAACTGTAGCAACTGAAGCTGCTATTATATCCTCATCAGCTTGTAAATAAGATGCATAATTACAAATAATACCCATACCTAATGATAATGTAAAGAATATTTGACCTGTTGCAGTTACAACTGCTGCAGAAGTTAATTTACTCAAATCAGGATTCCATACATAGTTTAAACCATTCATTGAAGACCAGTCAGGATTAACTGGAGAACCTAAAGTTAAAGCTCTTATAACAAGTATAATACCAAATACGTATATAGCTGGCATCATTACTTTTGCCCAAGCTTCTATACCTCCAGATACACCTTTCATAACAGCCCATCCAAGTGCTGCTATAGATATTACCCAGAATATTAACATTTTTGGATCTGTTATATAACTTACAAAGAATGTAGAACCATCTACTCCTGCATATGCACCTGTTAAAGATTGTACTGCATATCCTAGTGCCCAACCTATGATATGAATATAATAAGAGTTAACTAGTAAAGTAACTCCAAATGCTATAGCCCCAGCAAGAGCTCCAATTATAATTGCAGTTTTTGGTTTTACAGCTTTTTTAGCTTGTAAATAAATCATAGGACCTACAGTACCATGTCCATGAGCACCACCATATCTACCTATACTCCATTCAACTAACATTACAGGTATACCTATAACGATTAGAGCAAAGAAGTATGGTATCATAAATGCGCCACCACCATTAGTAGCAGCTATATACGGGAATCTCCAAAAATTCCCAAGTCCGACAGCATTTCCTGCCATTGCTAAGATAAGACCTATCTTAGAACCCCATTGATCTCTATTTTCTGCCATTTGTTATTCCCCCCTTTTTAATTTTTAAATATGACCGAAAATAAAATTATAAAATAAATAATCAAAACTCTATAAATTTCTATAATTTTATATAAAGCCACCTATTTGTAAATATTTTTACATTTTTTTTAATTTTCTGATTATTTATTTTATAAAAATAACCACTAAGATTATGATATTATCTAAGTGGTCATTTTATATAATAGTACCATTTCTAATCATAGTTTGCAATAATTTCCATATTTTTTATTTATGATTAGTATAAATATAATTCAACAGAATTATAATAAGTACTATACTAAAATATATTATTTTTTATTGAATTTATTCTATAAAACTCTACTTGAACCTCTGTATACAACACCTCTTGCGGCATCAACAGTTACTAGCTCACCATCTTCAACATTTGATAATATATCTCTAGCAGAAACAATAACTGGTTTACCTAAGTTTATTCCAATTATAGCCGCATGAGAAGTCATTCCTCCATCTTCTGTTACTATAGCTGCAGCCTTTTCTATATAAGGATTCATATCTTTATCAGTCATATTAGTAACTAATATATCTCCTTCATGGAAGTTATCGCAAGTTTCTCCACTCTTAACAAAACGTACTGTTCCTTCAACAGTATCCCTTCCAATACCAATTCCTTGACATATCTCTTCACTTATAACATGTACTTTTATTAAATTAGTTGTTCCACTTACTCCTGTTGGAACTCCTGCAGTTATAACAACTAATTCACCTTCTTTTATAAATCCTTCTTTTTTACTCGATTCAATTGAATTATCTATAAGGTCATCAGTAGTTAATGCTTGTTGACAAATTACTGTATAAACACCCCAACTTAATGCTAATTGTCTACTAGTTCTTTCATTAGGAGTAGCTGCTATTATTGGAGTATTAGGTTTAAATTTAGAAACCATTCTAGCAGTATGACCTGAAGATGTTGATGTAACTATTGCAGATGCATTTAAACTCTTAGCTGTTGTACAAGTTGCATAACTTATTGCATCAGTAACATTTGTGCTATTTAATCCTTTATTTCTTAGAGTATTATCATGGTCTAATGTTTCCTCTATTCTCTTTGCTATAGCTGCCATTACTTTTACAGCTTCTACTGGATATTTACCTGCAGCAGTTTCTCCAGAAAGCATTATGGCATCGGTTCCATCGTATATAGCATTAGCCACATCTGTTACCTCAGCTCTTGTAGGTCTTGGATTTCTAATCATAGAGTCAAGCATTTGAGTTGCAGTTATTACTGGTTTACCTAATTCATTACATTTTTTTATCATTTCTTTTTGTACTATAGGCATTTCTTCAGTAGGTATTTCAACTCCTAAGTCACCTCTTGCCACCATTAAACCATCTGAAACTTGTAAAATTTCCTCTAAATTATCTACACCTTCTTGGTTCTCTATTTTAGATATTATTTGTATATCTGTAGCATTGTTATTTTCAAGAACTTCTCTTATTGCAAGAACATCTGAGGCTTTCCTAACAAATGAAGCTGCTATAAAATCTATTCCTTGAGCTATACCAAATTCTATATCAGATACATCTTTTGGAGTTAAAGCTGGTAAGTTTATTTTTACTCCAGGTACATTTATACCTTTATGATTTTTTACTATTCCTGAATTTTCAACTATACAGTGAATCTCTTCACCTATAACTTCTTCAACTCTTAATCCTACTAAACCGTCATCTATTAATATTTTATCCCCTTCTACAACATCTTCTGCTAATCCTTTATAGCTAACTGTGCAAATTTCATTAGTACCTATAACATCTTCCATAGTTATTATAAATTTACTTCCCTCTTCTAAGAACACTTCTGGATCTGCAAAGTTTCCAGTTCTTATTTCCGGTCCTTTAGTATCTAATAATATTGCAACTGGTTTATTAAGCTTTTCTCTTACTTTTTTTACAGTATCCATTCTTTCTTTGTGTTCCTCATGAGAACCATGTGAAAAGTTAAATCTACAAACATTAAGACCATTTTCAACTAGTTTTGTTAATGTTTCTTCACTTTGTGATGCTGGTCCTAAAGTACAAACTATTTTTGTTTTTTTAGCACTTTTAAGCATTTTTATATCCTCCTAAATGTATTATATAGATAATATTTGAGTCATTTGATAGGTTTTTTTATCAAAATCTTTTTTCTTTGATAATGCTTCATGTATGTCCATATCTATGATTTCATCATCTTTTATACCTACTACTCTAGCAGATTGTCCATCTAGAAGTAACTCAACTGCCCTTACTCCCATTCTACTTGCTAATATACGATCAAATGCCGTAGGACTTCCACCTCTTTGAACATGCCCTAGTACAGTTACTCTAAGGTCTACACCAGTTTTTTCTATAATTTTTCCACCAATATCATTAACATTGCCAACTCCCTCAGCAAGCATAATTATACTATGTCTTTTTCCTCTTTTTTTAGTTGTTTCTAGTCTTAAGCATATATCATCTATTTTATAATCTATCTCTGGAACTATTATTGTTTCAGCCCCACCAGCAAGACCTGAATATAAAGCTAAATCTCCACAGTGTCTACCCATTACTTCGATTATATTTACTCTTTCATGAGAAGATGAAGTATCTCTTATTTTACTTATGGCATCTACAATAGTATTTAATGCTGTATAGAAACCAATTGTATAATCTGTATAAGCTAAATCATTATCGATTGTTCCAGGTATACCTATAGCTGGAAATCCTAGTTCACTAAGTTTTTGGGCTCCTCTAAAAGAACCATCTCCACCTATTACAACTAAACAGTCTATATTGTATTTCTTAAGAATTTTAACTGCTTTTTGTCTTCCCTCTTCAGTTTTAAATTCTTCACATCTAGATGATTTAAGTATAGTTCCACCTCTATGTATGATGTCCCCAACTGATGATAAGTTCATTTCAACTAAATCAGATTCTATAAGACCTTTATAACCTCTATTAATACCATAAACCTTACATCCATAGTATATAGCTGATCTAACAACAGCCCTAATAGCAGCATTCATTCCTGGCGCATCTCCACCACTAGTCAATATTCCTATCGTCTTCATAGTACTACCTCCTAATAATCTTAAATCCTTAGAGTTTTATATAAAACCTTAATTTCTAGGCACACATGTTCCTATTTTATAAAAACATTTTCACCTGTGTATATTGTTTATTATATCACAATTTACTCGCTGTTTTCATATCGAAAACCATTTTTTGCTATTTTTTGACTTTCACATTTTCATTTCCTAATAAATTTTGTAATTCTAATTGTAACTCTTGATTTATATTTACTTTCATACTACTCCACTTAAACATCCTTTTAGGTTGTTCTGTGCATACGTAAATATCCTCATATCCCTTATGTTTAAGTAGTATTTTTTCTATAGAATGAATAAGTTGTTGATTATCTATGCTATTAATTTTTACAAAAATTCCTGTATTTGAAGGCTTTTTATTTTTTCCGTATGCAGTATTTTGATTGTTAATTTTAAAACTATTTGTATCGTTTATATCTTTAATTTCTCTAGCTATAAGTTTTGCACTTTCCTCTTCTTTTATGCTGAGTTTACCTTTTATATAGATAATATTATCCTCATTTAAAATGCTATTATATTGTTTTAGTGTTTGTGGAAATACTATAACTTCAATAGTTCCATATAAATCCTCTAACTCTAAAAAAGCCATAATATCATTTCTCTTAGTTGTTTGTATTCTTTTATTAACAATCATTCCGCCTAATATAACTTCTTTTTCATCTAAACTTAAATATGATTCTATATCTTCTTTAAGAGAATTTATTTTACCATTATCTATAGATGTATTATTTTTTAATTCTTTTTCATATTCTCCAAGGGGATGTCCGCTAACATACATGCCCAGTACTTCTTTTTCTAAAGCAAGTCTTTCTCTTTCTTCAAACTCTTTTATTTTTGGAATAGTGTTAACTTCATGTTCCATTTCTACAGTTTCTTCTCCCATTTGGAACCCATCGAATAAAGAAATTTGACCTTTAATATTTTTCTTTCTATCCATAGATACACTGTCTAATAATTTTTCATATCCCATCATTAAACTAGCTCTATTATCACTAATATTATCAAAAGCACCACACTTGATTAAACTTTCAAGAACTCTTTTATTTAAGTCTTTTGAGTCTAATCTTTTCACTAAATCAGCAAAATCTTTAAAATCTCCATTTGCTTCTCTTTCTGCAATAATATTGTTAATTACATTTATACCTACATTTTTAACGGCTGCTAAACCAAATCTTATGTTGTGACCTTCAACAGAGAATTTTCCAAAACTTTTATTAATATCTGGTTTTAGAATTTCTATATCTAAAGCATTACATTCTCTTATATATTCAACGACTTTATCAGTGTTACCCATAACACTTGTAATTAACGCTGCCATAAATTCAACTGGATAATATGCTTTTAAATATGCAGTTTCATAAGATACGACTCCATATGCCGCTGCATGCGACTTATTAACTATGTTTTTATATGTAAGCTCTTTATCTTACATAACCTTTTGGTAAACATCGGACTATATCATTACCTACCTAATACTATTTCTAGTACCAATTTAAAATTGCCTTTCAAGGTTTAGGTACAGGATTTCGTGGAGAGATATTGATTAGGCTACTCACTCTCTAGTCTCTGAGCCTTTTACCTACTTATTGCCTTTCGGTAAAGTGGCTGCTGATTATCTCACACTTAGTATTTTTACTATCTCTAAGGCATTACCCTTCGCCCTTATATATATTTCTACTATAAGTTAGTAACTAAGTGTTATGAGGTTTCCCAGCAATTAACCCTGTTTTCATTATATATTTCTACATAATGGCACTTATCAAATTATCCCATTTTTCTTTTTTTATCATATTACATATACAGCAATCCCTATACATCAGATTATATATTCTCTTTAATTCTTTTTTTGATTCTATTTGAATATATTTCATTTCTTTTGTTTTTGATTGAGATATATAATAATGCTCTATATTAAAAGTTTTTATAAAATCTTCTAACATTTTTTCAGTTGCTATTATACACATTTTTCCCTTAACATAAGAGTATTCTTTATTAGTTTTTTAAATTTATGAATATATTTTGATATACTACCATCACCATCAAAATATACTCTAAGAAAATGTCTCTTTAATTCATCTCTTATATTTGGTATTTTATCTATAGTGAGAGATTTTTTAGGATACAAACCTAATTTTCTTAAATCATTAGCTACTTTTTCGCTTGAAAAGTTTAATACATATCCTGGTTTTGAATTTTCAAAACCACCCTTATTCCCAAGTCTAATTCTTCCTGTAAATTCAAGTTCCTTCTTTACTTCATATAGTAACTTATATTCTTTTTGGGTTAGACTTATATTATTAAACTTTTCATTTCCTACATACCCATCTGCATATATAAGACCTAATATATACGATTTTTGTTGAGTATTTATTTCTTCAAAATAATTCTCATCTAATGTGTATCTATTTTTTCTTTTAGAATTTATCTTGTATTCTTTAAAAATAGACATTGTACATCTTTTAGATAAACCTAATGCATCTCCAATTTGTTTTACAGTTAAATGTGTATTTTCATAATATAATTTTATAAAATAATCTTTTTCTTCTTTATTTAATTGCAAATAGCTTTTCCCTATATAATTCATAATTTTACCTTTCTAATTATATTTACTATCACAATTATTTTTGGAATAATTAATTTTTTAATGCGTATTTTGCGAAGTCGATCATATCATCAAATATTTTATTAGCTATATCTTCTGGAACACCATTTCTTACACATCCTGGAATCTCAATATTTCCATTATCATCTTCTTTTCCATGTATGAAGTATTGTCTTTCTTGTTCCATTACATCCATTTTCTTTTTACCCATAGCTCTTCTAACCACGTCACTACGGCCATAACTATATCCAGCTAAGTCCCTAACAACCTGCATAACTTGTTCTTGGTAAACTAAGCATCCATAAGAAACTTCCATTATAGGTCTTAACTTTTCATGAATATAAGTTATTTTATCTGGATTATGTTTATTTTCTATATAAGTCGGTATAGAATCCATTGGACCTGGTCTATATAAAGATATCCCCGCAACTATATCTTCAAAATTACTTGGCTTAAGTTGCTTCATGAAACTTCTCATTCCAGCACTCTCCAACTGGAATACTCCTAAGGTGTTTCCTGAAGAAAGTAACTCATAAACCTTTGGATCATCATAATCCATAGAAGAAAAGTCTATTCTTTTGCCGTATTTTTTTTCTATTAAATCAAGTGCATCTCTTATAACTGTAAGAGTTCTAAGTCCCAAGAAATCCATTTTTAAAAGACCTAACTCTTCTAGAGTAGTCATTGTGAACTGGGTACTTATAGATTCTTGGTGTTTATATAATGGTACATATTCATCTACAGGATTTTTAGATATAACTACTCCTGCTGCATGAGTAGATGCATGCCTAAGCATACCTTCCATTTGTTTAGATATATCTATAACTTCTTTAGTTTCTCTATCTTGTTCATAAAGATTTCTTAGCTCCGGATTAATCTCTAAAGCTTTATCTATTGTCATCCCTAAATCAAAAGGAATTTCTTTCGCTATTTTATCCACCTTATTATATGGTATATCTAAAACTCTACCAACATCTCTTATGGCAGCCTTAGCTTTCATTGTTCCAAAAGTTATAATTTGAGCAACATGGTCATCGCCATATTTCCTCTTAACATAGTCTATAACTTCTTCTCTTCTCTCATAACAGAAGTCTATATCTATATCAGGCATAGATACACGCTCCGGGTTCAAAAATCTTTCGAACAGTAATGAATATTTAATTGGATCTATATCAGTAATTTTAAGAGTATAAGCAACTATGGAACCTGCCGCACTACCTCTTCCTGGTCCAACCATTATATTATTCTCTTTAGCATAATTTATAAAATCCCAAGTAATCAAGAAGTATTCTATATATCCCATTTTAGCAATTACATCAATCTCATAATTTAATCTATCTATTGCTTCCTGAGTAGGGTTTTTATACCTTTCTTCTAGACCTTTAAAACATAATTCTCTTAAGTAACTTTCCGTTGTGTAGCCTTCTGGAACATCATAATTAGGTAAGTGGTAAGTATTAAAATCAAATTCAACATTACACCTTTGTGCAATTTCTACTGTATTATCTAAAGCCTCTATTGCGTAAGGGAAAAGTTGCTCCATTTCTTCTCTTGATTTTAAGTAGAACTCATCACTTCCAAATTTCATTCTACTTGGATCATTTAGTGTTTTACCCATTTGTATACACATAAGCACATCATGTATTCTTGCATCTTCTTTATTTACATAATGAAGATCATTTGTTGCAACTAAAGGAATACCCGTTTCTTTAGATAATTTTACTAACCCTGCATTTACTTCTTTTTGTTCTGGTAAATTATGATCTTGTAATTCTAAATAAAAATTATTTTCTCCAAATATATCCCTATATAATAAAGCAAATCTTTTAGCTTCATCATAATTTCTATTTAAAATATTGTTAGATACATCTCCTGCCAAACATGCCGATAGGGCAATTATCCCTTCACTATGTTGTCTTAATTCCTCAATATCCACCCTTGGTTTATAATAAAAACCATCTACATAAGACGTAGATACTAATTTTATTAAGTTTTTATATCCAGTCATATTCTCAGCTAACAATACTAAGTGACCATATCTTTTATCATAATTTGGATCTTTATCTTTTAAACCACGCGCTGCCGTATAAACTTCACACCCTATAATAGGTTTTATTCCTGCAGCCTTCGCTTTTTTATAAAAATCTATAGCACCAAACATACATCCATGGTCAGTTATAGCTATGGCCTGCATATTTAATTCTTTTGCTCTATCTATAAGCTTATTTAATCTGGAAAACCCATCTAATAAGCTGTACTCTGTATGCACATGAAGATGAATAAAATCTTTATTCATTATGTCACCTCCTAAATTTATAAGCTTATTTTATCATAATATTCATTAAAAAAGAGGTTATATACTCTATAACCCCCTAATAATTATTCTTCATCATTATTTTCACTATCAAATTCTTTATCTCTTAATTCATTAGCTATATCTTCTATTTTTTTCAATCTGTGATTTACTCCAGATTTACTAATAGGAGGATCTAATAATTCTCCCAATTCTTTTAATGTTAAATCTTCATTTTCTACTCTTAATAAAGCAATTTGTTGTAAATTTGTAGGTAATTTACTTATACCTATCTTTTGTTGAATTAATTTTATATTCTCCACCTGTCTAACAGCTGCATTAACTGTTTTTGAAAGGTTGGCCGTTTCACAATTAACTATTCTATTTACATTATTTCTCATTTGCTTTAATATCTTTGTATTTTGAAGGCTTAAAAGAGCCTGGAAAGCCCCTATAAGACTTAGTAAATCAGATATTTGTTCACTTTCCTTCAAATATACAACATATGAATTTTTTCTACATACTATTTTTGAGTTAAATCCTAAAGAATTAATTAAATTCATTAAAGACTCTGCAAATTCCTCATTACTTGCAACAAATTCTAAGTGATAGTTTTTTTCTGGATCACTTATAGATCCTCCACCTAAAAATGCACCTCTAATAAATGATTTTTTACATTCCTCATCTTCATAAACCCATGATGGTACTGCGTGACAAGGTAGGAAATCTTCATCCTTGTCAAGCAGACCTAAGGCTTTCATTAATGATTCTGAACCCATCTCACTTGTTACAGTTAGTACATAGCTGTTATTTCGCTTTAACATTTGATTTTTATTAACTACAATATTAGTATTTATATTAAAATCTGATTTTAATATTTTAAAAACTTTTCTAGCTACTGAATTTAATTCTGTGGAAATTTTCAAATTAATTTTTTTGTAACCAGCAATTTGAATACTTCCAGCCATATTAGCAATTCCTGATAACTCTGCTTTTTTACAGCATAAACTATCAGATATTACTCTTGATAATTCATTTTTTGTTTCTGTAGAAAAAGACATATATACCACCTATTATTCTAGCTCTTTTTTAATCTTTTTTTAATTTCCTTTAAAGCAACCTTTATAATTTCCTTTTCATCATCATATCTTGCTAAGTCAACTACTCTATCTATGTGAATAAATTTAGCATCTACAAACCCCTCTTCTTTTTGAGGTATTGTATCCATATTCTTCGACTGCATTAAATACCAAAATACAGTCTTATGAACAGCTCTATTTTCATCCCAATTTTCTTTAAAAGTATAATGTATCTCCCCAAGATATTTTAAGGTTTCAGCTTTTACTCCGGTTTCTTCTGATACTTCTCTTAATGCAGCTTCTTCGTTATTTTCGCCTTCTTCTACCTTTCCTTTTGGTAATACCCAGTCACCATTAAATTTCCTCAGTAAAAGAATAGCATTTCCAAATAACACTACCCCACCGGCACTAATTTCTTCTCTCATAGATGTTCACTCCTTAAAACTAACATAATAATAAGGATTTCTACATGAAAATTTAAAATCCTTTTTTACCTTGCTTTATCATAACTACTATTTAGTGCCAAATTATCGATTATATTACATATAGAATCTGCATGATGCCTAATATAATCGTTCTTTATCTCTATTAAATCATCTTCAATTATTTTTATTCCCATACTTTTTAATACATTTCTTTGATATTTATCTAATAATACTTGATTAGCCCCATCTTTTTTATATTTTTCAAACTGACTATCAGGTATTATTTCATTATTAACTATAATGTAATCGATTAAATCCTCTTTTGTATGTTTATTTATAGCTTTAATATGGTCAAGGACATCATATTTATCTGTTTCTCCAGGTTGAGTCATCACATTAGGAATATATATTTTTGCTGCCTTTGTTTCCTTTATAGCTTTAACCATACCATCTACTAGCAAATTAGGAATTATACTAGTGTATAAACTTCCAGGACCCATTACTATATAATCTGCTTCATAAATAGAGTTAATTACTTCATCTAAAGGTTTCGCATCTTTAGGCTCAAGATAAATCTCTTCAATTTTACTTTTTTGTTTTCTTACTTCCCTAGGAATTCTAGATTCACCTTTTATAATATTTCCATTGCTTAATTTAGCAACTAAATCTATACTTTCCAATGTAACTGGCAAAACTCTACCTGTTATATTAAAGATTTCGCTTAATTTATAAACTGCCATTTCAAAATTACCATATAATCCATTCATGGCTGCTAAAAAAAGATTTCCGAAGCTTTGACCCTTTAAGCCACCTTCTTCAAATCTATATTGCATTACTTCTTGCATTGTAGGCTCTATATTAGCTAATGCAACTAAACAGTTTCTTATATCTCCAGGAGGTAACATACCTAAGTCAGACCTTAAAATACCTGATCCTCCACCATCATCAGCAACAGTAACTACTGCTGTTATATTAGGTGTGATTTTTTTTAGTCCTCTTAGAAATATGGATTGACCTGTTCCTCCACCGATAACTACCACACGAGGTTTATTAAACTCTTCCTTGCGTTTAGATAAATCTTTTTTTATTTGATTTTTTGCTCTTATAAAAAAAGCTATACCCAAAATCAAAGTAATTATACCTACAATATCTATTATATAAAACAAATATTTCATAGCCGCCTCCGCCTATCTTAGCATAAAATCTCTATGCTTCTTAACTACTCTATACCCCTGTTTCATTAGTTCATCGCTTATAAGATTACATATTGTTACTGATCTATGTCTTCCTCCAGTACATCCTATACTTATAACTAAATGGTGTTTTCCCTCTTGTATATATTGAGGAACTAAGAAATTAATCATATCTAGTAGTTTATCATAGAACTGATGGCTTATATCAGAGTTCATAACATAATCCCTCACATCTTGATCGTCTCCTGTTTTATCTCTTAATTCTTCTATATAGTATGGATTTGGCAAGAATCTAACATCAAAAACTAAATCTGAATCTGAAGGAATTCCATGCTTAAATCCAAAAGAAACAGTAGAAATAGTTAAATTATTATTAATTTCTCCATTGGCGTAAATCTTACTTATTTCTTCTTTTAAATCTTTAGGTTTCATATTAGATGTATCTATTATACAGTCTGCTATTTCTTTTAATGGCTCTAGTATAGCTCTTTCCATTTTTATACCTTCTGGTATCTGTCTATTAATTGCTAATGGATGATTTCTTCTAGTCATTTTATATCTTTTTAATAGAACATCATCTGCGCAATCTAAGTACAGTATTTCAAAAGGATATTTATCTTTTCTTAATATATTTAAACTTTCATGCAGCGCCTCAAAAAACTTTCTCCCTCTTACATCTATACCTAATGCTACTTTATCTATAGTTGAATTAGATTGATAGCATAGTTCTGCAAATTTAGGAATTAAAGTAGGCGGTAAATTATCTACACAATAAAAGCCCATATCTTCTAAAGATCTCATTGCTTCACTTTTACCCGAACCTGAAAGTCCAGTTACTATTATAAACTTCATTTATAAACTCCCTTTTTTATTAAAATTTAATATTTTCTATTAATGATAAATCAATATCTGCTTCTTTTATAGTATTTAATGCTAAATTAAAGTTGCCTACATTTTTTGGAATATGAGCATCAGAACCTACTATAAAAGTATTTCCTATATGCTCAATTTTTTTAAGTTGTTCCACATTTAAAAATCTATGACTACTATTTATTTCTAGCCTAGTATTAGTTTCTTTTGCTACTTTTGCAATTTCTTCTATATATACATCACCTTTATCTCCTGGATGAGTTATAACAAATATATTATTATTTTTCATAGCATTTATAATTGCTAAAGTATTATATTCTTTTGCTTTTTCTGATTTTAAAAAATAGTTCTTAGAATGGTTTAGTAAACCTTTTAAATTATTGGGTTTTGATCCAAAATGATATCCAGCCATAACATAATCTAAAACTGACCCTATTTTTTCATCATAATCGATATTTCCTTTATCATCTAATATATTACTTTCTATTCCCAATAGAATTTTAATATTATTTTTATACTTTTCATTAAGAATATCTATTTCTTCTCTCATTCTAAATATATCATCTCTTTTAACCCCATAAGTCAAATGTCCGTATCCATGATCTGATATTCCAAGAGTTTCAATACCTTTTGAAATAGCTACTTTAACATTATCTTCTATTGTTCCCTTTCCATGACTATATATAGTATGTGTATGATAATCAGCTAGAATTTTCATCTATTAGTCCTCTCCTAAAATTTTAACTTCTTCCTCCAACATTATACCAAACTTCGCATTTACTGTACTTTTTACAACAAACATTAAGTCTAGTATATCTTTTGCTGTTGCATCACCAGCATTAATTACAAACCCACAGTGTTTATCTGATACTTGAGCACCCCTTAAAGCTAATCCTCTAAGTCCACAATCATCTATTAGTTTAGCTGCAAAATAACCTTCTGGTCTTTTAAAAGTACTTCCTGCACTTGGGAAGTTTAAAGGCTGTTTTGTAACTCTTCTGTTTGCATAATCAGCCATAGTTTCTTTAATTTCATCAATGTTTCCTGGTTGTAACTCTATTACTGTAGATAAAACTATATAATCTTTTTCTGATAATATACTTCTTCTATATTCAAATTTCATTTCTTCATTTGATAATTCGAATATATTACCATCTCTGTCCATTAACCTTACAGTCTTAACAACTTGTTTCATTTCTCCACCATAAGCACCTGCATTCATAGCTAATGCTCCACCTAATGTTCCAGGTATTCCTGCTGCAAATTCAAATCCTGTTAATGAGTTTTTCATTGCATTTCTTCCTAATATTGAAAGTAATGCACCACTTTGAGCTTTTATTATATTTCCTTCTATTTCATAGTTATTAAAGTTATCCGATAATTCTATAACTATTCCTCTAAGACCACCATCTTTTACAAGAAGATTTGAACCATTTCCTATTACTAATAATGGTATATCTTTAGTTTTTGCAAATTTTATAACTTTACTTAGCTCATCCTCAGTCTTTGGCTTAACTAAAAAATCTGCCGGCCCCCCAACTCTGAAAGATATGTGCTTTTTCATAGGCTCATCAACTTTAACACTTTCTTCATCTAATATATTTAATAATTCTTTATATATAAATTCCTTATTCATTTATTTTCCTCCTAAGTCGTACAATTTATTAATCAACTTTAACTTTATATTGTAAACATTTATCTATGCTTCTAAATTCCATATTACATTTCCTTCTTTTTAGTATATGCTTTTTACTTAAAAAAGTATAAATTTAATCATAAAATGATTTTACCACATATCTTTATAATGTTTAATTAAAATTTCCTAATCATTACATACAAAATAAATATATATTGAAATAAAAAAGAGTTGCCTCTTTTTATGATTTTAAAATCATTTTGAGACAACTCTTTAAGAATATATTTACATAAGTTTATCATTTTCCATTATCACAGGTTCATAACTTTGAGATTCTCCAGTAAAACTAGTTTTAAGTCTATCAACCATATATATTTTTAAGTTTTCTTTATCTTTGAATAATGTAACTTGGTAAGGTAATCCAAATCCGTATTTTTCAATAAATACAATACCATCTTTAGTATTTATAGCTACACCAGTATGACCAACAAACATAGATTCATCTTCTTCATATGGAACATATCCGTTTATTATAGATATATTTTTATCAGATTTAAATGATATTTCTCTTTTTTTCAATTCTTTAGCAATTTCTTTAGCACATTTATTTACATTATTAATATCTGAAACTTTGATTTCTGAATAAAAGTTGAAAAATTTATTCATATCTTCTTTGCTAAATTTTGCATTAGGATTATCTTTTAAAGTAACTAAATCAAATTCTAAATTATTTTGGTTTATTTTATCATAGCTTAAGTTAGATTCTGATGTTATGAAGTTTTTAAATAATCTAAAAGCAGTTATCCTACAATTTTGATCTACAAAGTCAGGATTACTTTCATCCCATTTATCAGAAAGATCATATAAATTGTATGGAACTTGTAAATCAGATAATCTTTCATCTTCATTTAAAAGTTTTACACCATTCACACTTTTGTAATAGCTTTTAACTGAATTCATAAACATATCAACATCATTTTTATCTATATTATTCTCATATAAAAACTGAGAAACTTTATCTTGAGTAGCCTCGTCATCTATATTAGAATATTTAAGATTTTCTGATGTTAAAACTTCTTTTTTATTATTAGCAGTGCAACCACCAAATACTAAAGTTGTAAGTAGTATACCTACTATAAATATTTTTTTCATAAAGTTTTCTCCTTAAATTTTATATTTATAAAACTATATAAATTAGACATAATTTTACTTAGATATTATATCATAGTTGCCATATTTATAAAATAAAATGTTTTTGGTAATAAAAAGTAATATGTAATCAAATAATATTGAAAATTACACATCAATATTATTTTACAAAAAACTGCATTTTAAATTACACATATGAGAAAACTAATTGCAAATAAAAATATATTGAGGAGCATAATTAAAACGAGAAAAAAGTTAATTTGTATTTTTATAGCTATGGTAATCTTAATGCCTACGATTACTCCTATGTCATATGCTTTAAGTCCATTTTATAGTAGTTCAAACTTATCTGATATCAAAGATAAAGATAACCTAGTAAAAAACTTAATAGAGATACAAAGGATAAGAGATAATCTTAGTACATTAAATATCAATTCTAATAGTTCAAATAATGATTTAATAGAAGCTTCTAGGTCAATTAATTTATATATATCTGAATTGAGTAGAATTAGAAATAACTTTGAAGATCATATAAATAGAAATAAAGATTCTGAAGCTGACGTGTTTATTGCCAATGCATCAATATATATTACTCAGTGTTATATATTAGGCTTAGGAGAAACTAAATTTTTGATTAATAATCTAAAGGATGGCAAGACATCTAAGATAAATATTTTTTACTCTCAAGAAAATTCAATAATGTATCAGTATTTTATGAATGGTGACCTTCAACTTGCATGTTTTGAGTCATTTTTAATAAATAAACCAAGACATATTCATAAATAATTAGATATTTACTTTAAAGTTTATAGCTATTATTTTATTATTCTTCATTTAATTTTTTTAACTCTCTTCTAAGTTTTCTTTAATTCTTTCTTTTATTTTTAAGCTCTGTTAGCTAACTTCGTTATTAATCATATATAATATAATTAAGTTCGTAATTGTTATATTATACGAATTTGAAAGTAGGAGTATCCATTATCTCCCACTTTTTTATTATAAAAATACTTTATAAAATCAACACTATATTAAAATATAGCCAAATAAAAAATTCGCTTCGCTCATGTCGCCAACGGCTTCGCCCGTTGCTCCTTTAAGTAGTTAGAAATTAAAAAAACTGCCTTTAAATTCAAAGGCAGTATTTTTTATATATAAATTTATAATAACTTATGATTCTTGCTTAGATACTTTTAAATCGTCTTTCAAGTAAGAATTGTGATATAAGACAGGAATTGCTATAGCTCCTCCTATTATATTACCAATTGTTACAAATACAAGGTTTTTGATTAATTGTGATATTGTTATCTTAGCACCAAGTGCCATTCCCATAGGTATAAAATACATATTTGCCACACTATGCTCAAATCCACACAATACAAATAACATTATTGGGAACCAACAAGCAAATATTTTTGATATTATATCTTGTGATGATGTGGCCATCCATACAGCTAAAACAACTAAAATATTACATAATATACCTCTAAATATTAAAGTAGCAATATCTAATGTTGCTTTACCTTCAGCAATAGAAATTGCTTTTGTAGCTGCATCCCCACCTAAAACACCACCATAATATACTACAAACACTAGTAGTAGAGATCCTATCAAATTAGCTACCCAAACAACACCCCAGTTTCTAAACATTTGTGACATTGTTATTTTTTTATTCATCACAGCTAATGTCATTAAGTTGTTTCCAGTAAATAATTCTGCTCCTGCAATAACTACTAACATAAGTCCAACAGGGAAGACTGCTGCCCCTGCAAATTTTGCTAGACCTGGGTCTATATTTCCTAGAGTTTGACTTACTATGGTATTACCTAAACCCCCAAATCCAATAAATACTCCTGCTAAAATACCTAAATAAATCATTGCAGATATTTTTAAGTTGGCTTTTCCTACTCCAACATTAACCATTGCATTAGCTATTTCCTTAGGTGCTAGAAATCTTTTTTCCATAAAATCAACCCCTTTTAAAAGTTTATTTCATCTCTATATTAATTATAACAATATTCTTTTGATAAAAATTAGATTTCTAACATGTATACATTATACTTTATATTGAAAATAACTATTATTATAAAGAAAGTTATTATAAAAAAATATATCATTACTAAAATAAAAAGTATTTTAATATCCAAGAATGATTTTTATATAAAAAAACTATATAGACAGATACGACTTTTTTCGTATCCACTATATAGTTTTATTTTAAAATCAATAACAAATTTTTACTTTCTTCCACACTCACTAGCTGACCCTTTTAGTATATCAATACCATGATTTAATGCAGGCATTATACATTCCATGCTTTCTTTTACTGCTTTTGGACTTCCCGGCATATTTATTATTAATGTTTCTTTTCTTATAACTGATACTCCTCTACTAAGCATTGCTTTTTTTGTAAATTGCATACTATAGTTTCTAATTGCCTCAGAAATTCCTGGTACTAATTTTTCTCCTATTTCTAAAGTTGCCTCTGGTGTATTATCCCTTTTTGAAAATCCTGTTCCACCTGTTGTTAAAATTAAATCTACTAAGTTTTCATCGCATAATTTCTTCATTTCATCAGAAATTATATCTTTATCATCTGGTAATACCTTATAATAAACTACTTCGTATCCAAAGTCTGCAACAATCTCTTTTATTTTTGCTCCACTTTCATCTATTCTTTCACCTCTAGAACCTTTATCACTAGCTGTTATTATTCCAACTCTATACATTTTGTTCTCCCTCTATTAAAATTTCATCTCCTGGTCTTATTATTCCTCCATGTAAAACTTTTGCAAATATACCTTGTTTTGGCATTATACATTCGCCCATTTTTTTAAATATTTCACATCCATGATGACATTCTTTACCTATTTGAGTTATTTCTAAAACAACATCATTACATCTAAAGACTGTACCTACTGGAACATTTCTAAGATCATACCCTTCAACTACTAAGTTTTCACCAAAATCTCCTGAATCAACTCCAGCTCCTCTTTCATTAAAAGCCAAAACCTTTTCATATGAAAGTAAACTTACTTGTCTATGCCATTTCCCAGCATGTGCATCCCCTTCTATACCAAAGTCTTCTATAAAAACACCTTCATCAACACATTCTTTTTGTACACCTTTTTGTGCACTAGTACATACTGCAATAATTCTTCCCATATCAACTATCTCCTTATCCCCCAATTTGAACCATATTTTTATTTTCTATATTTTTAATATTGCTATCATGATAAAAATTATGACCTAGAGGCTTATTTTTTATGGCATGATATATCATATGCTCTAGTTCTTCATCACTTATATTACTTCTCATAGGCTCTTTCAAGTCAATACCTTTATTATAATGCAAACATAATTTTAAAAAGCCATTTGCTGTAAGTCTTACTCTATTACAAGTTTCACAAAATTCATGACTTATAGCGCTAATGAAACCTATACATCCTTTAAAGTCTTTATTTCTATAATAAACAGCTGGACCATTCCCTCTTTTTTCGCTTATCTTCTCAAATAGTCCATATTCTTTTTCTAATAAGTCTAAAATTGTTTCATTGGAAATTCCCGTATAGTTTTTTCCATATCCTATAGGCATTAATTCAATAAATCTTACATCTACATTGTTATACTTTGAATATTGAGCTATTTTTACTATTTCATCTAAGTTATGTTCCTTTATAGCCAAGCAGTTTATTTTTACCCTAACTCCTAAGTTAATAAGCTTATCTATAGCTTTAGAAATATTTTCATATTTATCACGTCTTGTGATTTTTAAAAATTTTTCTCTATCTAAAGTATCCAAACTTACATTAACAGCATCTATACCAGCCTCTACTAAATCCTGTGCCATATCATAAAGTAATACACCATTAGTGGTTATAGTAACTTGTTCAATACCCTCAATCTTCTTTATATCTCTAATTAAACTTACTATATCTTTCCTTATTAGAGGTTCGCCACCTGTAATTTTAACTTTCTTTATTCCCAAATTAGCCACACATTTACATATTCTAATAATTTCATCATAAGATAAAATCTCTTCATGAGGAATATTCTCTACACCTTCTTCAGGCATACAATAAACACATCTAAGGTTACATCTATCTGTAACTGATATTCTTAGATAATCTATTTTTCTATTTAATTTATCTATCATGAGCATCCTCCATCTATTTTCTATTTAAGACTATACTCCTTTTCCAAATCCACAGTTTGGATATGTACATATATCACAACTTAAACATAATCCACCCAAACCTAATTTGCTTAAATCATCTCTACTTATTATTTCATCTGCCATTATACGAGGTAAAACTAAATCAAATACTGTTCTTTTAGAATACATAACACAGCCAGGAAGGCCTATAATTGGTATAAGTTTATCATTATTTTTATAATATGCTACCATCATCATTGCTCCAGGAAGTACTGGTGCTCCATAACTAATTACCTCTGCTCCAGTATCTTTTATAGCTTTTGGTGTTTTATCATCAGGGTCCACACTCATTCCACCTGTACATAAAACCATATCTGCACCATTTCTAATAAATTCCATAATAGCATTTGTTATATTTTCTGCTTGATCATTTACTATTGTTTGACCTAATATATCTGCATTAAACTCTTTGACCTTTTCCATAACTACAGGCCCAAATGTATCCTTTATTCTTCCATAGAAAACTTCATTACCAGTTGTAACTATTCCAACTTTTTTATGTACAAAAGGCTTAATTTCAAGAATAGGAGTATCTCCACATAAGTCTTTTGCTTTTTTCATTTTTTCTTCTTCTATTATTAATGGTATTATTCTAGTTCCAGCCAATTTATCACCTTTTTTTACAGCAATATTTTGATGTCTTGTTGCTATCATCATTTCACCTAAGGAATTTACTGCCTTAAGTTTTTCAGCATCTATTTTTAATAATCCATCTATACTTGCTCTTAACTCTATTTTGCCTTCTTTTATATCAGATTCATCCATATATTCATTTTTACAAATATCTCTTAAAATCAAAGCCGCTTCATTTTCATGTAGCATACCATCTTTCTTTTCCCATACATATAAATGGTCTTTACCTAATGATAGTAAAATATCTATATCTTCTTCTTTAACAACATGCCCCTTTTTAAAAGCCACTCCTTTTACTTTGTCTTTAACTATTTGAGTTATATCATGGCATAAAACATGCCCTACTGCATCTTTAGTTTTTACTTGATTCATTGTTTTCCTTCCCCTCTATAAAGTTTCTATCTTACTTATTGTTTAATTTTACATGTATAAAAAAAGACAGATTCTCAATATGATATTCACATACAACTTTTTAAAATATGCATAATACACACAAGATCTGTCAGATTTCTTTTATTTAATAAATGTCTTTTTGTACCTATAAAATAGGTTTCCTAAATAAATTGTAGTTATTAGATTTTTTATTGTCAATTTATTTGTTTTTATTTTAATAATAAAAAACCAAGACATATTGGCCTTGGTTTAAATAGTAATTTTAAAAATTAACAATAAAATTTAGATGCTCCTGCTAATTGTCTCTTAGAAACTATATTTGCTAAATTTTCTAGTACAGCAATTGTAGATTCTTTGAAACTTACCACAAATACAAATTTAAAATCTGTAAAAGCATCATTTATACTATAAATGTCAAAGCAACATCTTATATTATCAACTAAATATATTTCTTGTAATTCAGCTTCTATTTCATCTGTAGTATCTTTTAAGAAGGCTTTGACATCTTCAAAAAATAAATCAAAGAATGATTCATCTAGTTCACCAGCAGATTCTTCTATAAGTTTCTTAGCTATTTCTTTTGAAAAAATACTCTCAGACAGCTTACAATCAAATACCATTATATTTTCTTGATTTATACTATTTGATATATCTTGTACAAAATCAATATCCTGTCTAATTTCTAATATGTCCTTAACTTCTTTACTGTTAACATTAAAGCAACCTTTTCTATTCTTTAATTTAAGTTGTATCATAATATCCCGCCTCCTTTTCCAATAATTAAAACTAGTTAGTATATTATCAGTTAATGCATTAATATAACAAGATTATATCACTTTTTATTATATATGTATATTTTATAGCATCTCATTAAGTTATAAATAAACTATTTATATAGCCACATAATTATGGATTATAAAAAACTATGGCCTTAAGTAGCCATAGTTTTTATAATTCATTTATTGTTTTTTTCAATTGATTAATTTTATTCTTAAAGCTAGTAATTTCTTTATCTGATAATTTTAGATATTCTGTTATTTTATTTATATATATTGGATTCTTTGTATCTATTAATTGTACAGAGTTTTCCATTGCTAAAGCTCTTAATTCATAAGTTCTTTTAAGATTTAATCTACATTTATGTAGAACTTGTGTATATTCTTCTTTAGATAATGTAGGAATTTCCATTGTACTATATATTTTCACTACATCTTCACACATTTGTTTTGCATAAACTACATCATCTTTTATCTGACTTAAATTAGATAAGCTTTTTTGTAAGTTATTTGTATAAGGTAAACATTCCCTCATAGGTATAAGGGCTATTTTTTCAATAGAATATATATCTTTTCTAAAATCATCTATTTTTTTCAAATCTGAATTCTTTGTATTATATTCATTATTTAATGAACTTATATCACTTTGATCTAAGTATGTTTCCATAACTAAATCATTTCCATAATATAGTGTTTCTTCAATCATTCTAAGCCCACTTAAATATATATTTGTAATTACTATTGTTGTTGACAAAATAACATAAATACTTGCATAAATACATGCCCTTTTAAAACTCTTATAGTTTCTAAAAAGTACCGTAAGTGGTATAAGATATAAAAGTACGAATACTAATATCCATCTCATTTATTAACACTCCTTTATATTAAATAAAATAGCTAATATCCCCCACTTATTTATTGCTTAGACATTATGTTGTATAGTATTTACATTTTTTTGATTTATTACTCCATTATTTTTATTGGTTTAAAGTTGATATAATCACTTGATGCTAGAACATACTCAACACCATTCATTTCTCCTTTTAATCCCATTTCAAAAGAGTCTTTTCCATGTAAGTGACCATATATAACTTTTTTAACTTTATATTCTTCAAAAAGCTTTGTAAACTCTGATTCCTCTAATTTATCATTAGTCGGAGGATAGTGAGTTATTACAATAAACTCATTACATCCACCTTTAATAGCAGCATCTAATGACATTTTTAATCTTAACTTTTCTCTCTTGTATATTTTTTCATCATCTTCATCAAACTTTACTTCATTTGGACAAAGCCATCCTCTACTACCACATATTCCAATATTTCCGTATTTATAATAACTATTTTGTAGGAATGTTATATCTTCATAAGCTGACTTTAATTTACTTAAAGACGACCACCAAAAATCATGGTTCCCTTTAATAAAAACCTTCTTTCCAGGAAGATTATTAATTATATCTAAATCTTCTTTAGCCTCATTCATATTCATTGCCCAAGAGGTATCTCCAAGTACTAAAACTACATCTTCATTTGTAATAATTTCTTTCCAATTATCTATTATTTTATTTTGGTGATTATCCCAATTGTCTCCAAATATATCCATAGGTTTATTTACTGATGTGGAGAAATGCAAATCACCTATTGCATATAAACTCATACTCTTATCCTTCCTAGTGTATAAAACATATTTATGCTTAAAAAGCTGCCTTAATTTAATTAAGACAGCCCCCACTAATCATCTATTTTTGTATTCTTATAATACTGTAATATCTCTTTTACTTCTTCTTTTAAAGCCATAATCTCTTTAATATCTTTTTGACTATCAATTCTGTCTAATCTTCTTTGATAGTTTATAGCTTTTGTGATTTCCCCTAAATCATATAATTCTTGTATCTCAGTTAAAACTTCTCTAATTGTAATAGATTTCGATTGATACATTACTTGAGCTTTCATTATTTCTTCCCTAATTTCACTCATTTCTTGGTCTAATAGAAATGCAGCATCAGCGGCTCTTCTAAGCCTATTTGCTACATCTTCTGGTATGTAATGTTCATACTTGTATTTTAAAGAGTGTTCTATAGTAGCCCAGAAATTCATAGCTAATGTTCTTATTTGAATTTCACATAATATTTCTTTATATCCTGCTATAGAGTTTATAGGATAATTTATTATAACATGATAACTTCTATAACCACTGTCTTTAAAATTAGTAATATAGTCTTTTTCATATACTACAGTCATATCAGTTCTTGATTTTATTAAATCTACTAATGTATATATATCTTCAACAAACTGACACATTATTCTTATTCCAGCTATATCTTCAATTTCCTTTTCAATATCTTCTGCTTCTAATCTATTTGCTTTAGATATTATAGATGATATTTTTTTTGTTCTCCCAGTAACAAATTCTATAGGAGAATATTCACCCTTTGTGAGAAATTCTTTTCTTATATTTTTAAATTTTACTTTTAGTTCTTCAACTGCATGTTCATAAGGAGCTAATACTTCATCCCATTTTCCATACTTCATGTTATTCACCCTTCATACTAGTTTCAAATCATATATATTTTAACATAATTTATACTTTTTTAGAATAATAAAGCAAATCTCCCGATTCTATACTGTAATTTATTTGATTTAATTCTTCTAAGTAGCTAATTATTGATATTATACTACTTCTAAAAAATTGATACTCTTTATAATTACAAGATAAATTGTTATTATTTATTATGTTTTTTAAAATATTATCTATTGTAATTGGAGATTGTAATAATTCTTTAGTTTGATCTATATATTTGTTAATTACATCTTTATGTTTCTGTGCTATAAAACTTATATTTTCTTTTGAATAAATTTTTCTTCCATGACCTAAAACTAA
The DNA here is from genome assembly GCA_945871955.1 of uncultured Clostridium sp. Taxonomy (GTDB): domain Bacteria; phylum Bacillota; class Clostridia; order Peptostreptococcales; family Peptostreptococcaceae; genus Terrisporobacter. Next base: position 36,748 of record CAMBXR010000012.1, read on the forward strand.
ATATTCAAAACCAATGTCTTTTATTTTATCAATTGATTCTAAATATGATTTAACATCATACATTAATAGCAAATTAAACTTAGATAATAATTTTTCTTCAATAAATAAATCGCCTATAAAAAGTACCTTATCTTCTGTTAAAATTCCTATACTACCTTCACTATGCCCTCTTAATTTAATTATTTCAAATTTTCTATTATTTAATACAATGTTACCTTCTTCTATAATGTCATCTATTTTAGCTGTATTATTTTTTTGTCTAGACAAATTTGAATTTAAAAAATTATTAGATTTTCCTCCAACTAAACAGTCTGCAAATTTATGAGGATAATCTATAAATATTTTCGCTTCTTCAGATGATAGTATCTTTATATTATTATCAATTTCTTTCATTTGGCTGCATCCTTCATAATGATCCTCATGTTCGTGAGTATTGATTATATATTTTATACTCATATTATTTTCATTTAATAGTTCCATTATTTTTCTTGGTCTTCTACCTCCAAGCCCTGGATCTATTATTAAAACATTATTATCATCTAATTTAATTACTCCTGTATTTGTTCCGCCTTTAATGTAATAAGTATAACCTTTTATATTTATTAATTTCACTTATTCCACCTGCCAAATTTTTTATTTAATTAACAATCTTTTTAATCTACCTATTGTCCTTTTTGCTATATTTTGTTCTTTAGAAATTCTCACCTTAATATTATAAGATATATTCTGATTTAATAGAGAATCAATAAAATATTCTACAATTCCTCTATCCCTAAATTCTATATCTATAACTCCTTTAGCGAAAAGTCTAGAGTCAAGAACCATAAGATTATCAGCAAAATTTAACCTCTCACTTTTTGATAAATACCTGCTTTCAGGTATAAAATCTTCGCAATATTTTATCTTATAATTTACTACTTCATCACTTATATCAAATCCATATTTGCCCTTCATTATATTTTTATATTGCTGATTTTTTTCAGTTATATCTTTTAAATTTTTATTATAATCTTCTTTTTTCCAGTGACCAAATAATCTACAATTTAGCGGTCTTACTTCATAGATTTCACATCTATTATTCTCGTCCTTAAATGGGCAACTTTTCTTTTCCATAAACTCCATAAAATAATAGTCCATTATTTTATCTAGAGATTTTTTTCTTAATTCATCCTTGTCTTGTAAATAATTAAATATATTTAAAAATTCTATCAAATTAATTCCAACAGATTCCATACAACAACTTCCACACCCAGTACATTTTCCTTTTGGTAAAGTATCATATATATTATTAAGCTTTTCAAATAGCTGATTTTCCTTAGCATAATCTATGCTTTTTAAAATATCTGTATTATTTATACTAGCCATTGTACATTCTCCTTGTTATAATTATTAGGTTAATACAAAAAATTATTATATCACTTTATTACTATAAATTGTAGGAGGTATCTTACTAAATGAACAGATATACAAAAGTAATTAATATGATGGAAAGTTATTTCACAAAAGATTTTGAAAAAGCTAAAAAAGGAATAACTAAAACAAGAGAAGTAAAAGAAGAAACAGTTCAAAAAGCTTTCTTAAAGGGAAATACTGAAGTTTTAGTTATATTAGAAGATTCTGGACGTGAAATACTTATCGACGATTTTTCTTCAGATGAAGATATAAAGAAATACTTAGGAGCTAAATTTATAAATCCTAAGAGATAACATAAAAAAATCCAAAGGTTAATAAAAAACCTTTGGATTTTTTTATTTTTATGTATATATTTTCATTACATAGACAATAATACTAGTGTAATTTAAATATTTAACTCAATCTCCCCCAATATAAAGCTTTCATTCCCCCAGTGGAAGCTACGTTTTTACTAATAGAGAAGAATAAACTTATTCTTCTCTATTTTTTATATTAATATTTCTATTGATAAATAATACTAACTATTGATAAGTAATACTAAAATAGCTTATATTGTATATTAAATGTACTAATATAAATACTTTTATACGAGGTGATTCAATGATACAAATAGGTTCATTAAAATTAGATAGTGATTTTGATTACAGAATAATAAGAGAAGAAGATAATGATATTGATTTATATATAGATATAAATTACAGATGTGTAGATATAAATGTAGGAGAATCTAAAGTTTTCAACTCTAGAATACAATTCCCTTATGTTAGGTCTATACTTCTAAGAATTAATAAAGAAGGCCATATAATGACTGTTCATCTTATGAGAGACATAGATTTATTCTCTGCTTTTGCCAACTTTGAAGTAGATTATACTGATAGTATTTTTGAAATTAAAAATCATAAAGAAAAAGTAATTATAAGTAAAATATAATTAACAAAATTAAGGGGGCCTTAACAGGCCCCTATTATTTTTTATTTATTATTTATAACTTTATTGTAGTACCGTTTTTTTAGTGTGTCAATTAATTTTCTGAATATTTTAAATTTTTTGTTTTGTATTCACCATATAATATCTACCATTTTATATTTAGTAATTATTTAATTTTTGTTATTACATTGAAAATATTAGACAATAATAAAATTATCATATAATAATAGATTATTGTCACCTTTACTAAGATTTTGATATAATTAATGTTACGAAAATACTATAACATATTTGGTTTAGTATTCAAATTTTATAAAAATACATTATATAAATTACTAATAGTAATTTAATGAGAGGAGTTTTACATATGAGTTTATTTGTTTTCGGACATAAAAGTCCTGATACAGATTCAGTATGTTCAGCTATATCACTAGCATACTTAAAAAACAAATTAGGGGTAGAAGCTAAAGCTTATGCTTTAGAAGAAATAAGAAAAGAAGCTAAATTTGTCTTAGACTATTTCAAAGTAGATGCACCTGAGATATTACCTGCTGGAGCAATAAAAGGACAAGATGTTGTTTTAGTTGACCATAATGAAGCAGCTCAAACTGCTGATGATATAGCTGAAGCTAACTTAGTTGAAATAATAGACCACCACAAAATAGGTGCTCTTTCTACTGATACTCCAATATCAGTAAGAATAATGCCTGTTGGATGTACTTGTACAATAATCTACAACTTATTTAAAGAAAATAACGTTGAAATACCTTATGAAATAGCTGGATTATTATTATCTGCAATATTATCAGATACATTAATATTCAAGTCACCAACAACTACTGAAAAAGATAAAGAAGCTGCTTTAGCATTAGCTGAAATAGCTAAAGTTGACTATGAAAAATACGGAATGGAAATGTTTAAAGCTGGTACTTCTTTAGAAGGATTCTCTATAGAAGAAATAGTAAACATGGACTTCAAAGAATTCGATATGAGTGGTAAAAAAGTTGGTATAGGACAAGTTATGACTTTAGATATAGATGCTGTTTTATCTAAAAAAGATGAGTTCCTAGCTTATATAAATGCTACTGAATTTGATATGTTAGTTCTTGCTGTTACTGATATAATAAACGAAGGATCTTATCTAATATACAAAGGTGAAGATAAAGTAATCTCTGATGCTTTCGGTGTAGATGCATCTCAAGGTGTATTTGCTGAAGGTGTTGTTTCAAGAAAGAAACAATTAGTTCCAAATTTAACTGATGCTATAAAAAATATATAACAATATATTGCAAACAAAAAAATGACATAGATTAATCTATGTCATTTTTTTTGCGAGAATATTAATAAATAATATCCTCTTTATAAAATTTTGTTTTTGTTCATTGTTACAATGGTTTATTTTTCTGGTGTTTTGTGTTTGTGTTTTAGGATTTACTTTAAATATTGTAAATGATGAAACACAACTTGTAAATAGTATTTATTACCAATAATATTAAAACCTACATTTTTTCAACTTCTGGATATTCTACTCCAAATGTTTCAACTGTCATAGTTTTTATTCTTTGGTCAGCTTTTGGTCTATCTCCTCTATCAACTGGAGTATTTGCTATTTCATCTACTACATCCATACCTTCTATTACTCTACCAAATCCAGCATATTGCCCATCTAAGTGTGGAGAGTTTTTGTGCATTATGAAGAATTGAGAACCTGCACTATTTGGCATCATAGTTCTTGCCATAGAGATTACTCCTCTTTCATGTCTTAAATTATTAGTAAATCCATTACTGCTGAATTCACCTTTTATTGAGTATCCTGGTCCACCCATACCTGTACCTTGTGGGCATCCACCTTGTATCATAAATCCTCTTATAACTCTGTGGAATATTATTCCGTCATAATAATTTGATTTTATTAAACTTATAAAGTTATTAACTGTATTAGGAGCTATATTGGGATATAATTCAACTTTTATTTGTTTTCCATTTTCCATTTCTATAGTTACTACAGGATTTTTATTTTCCATAATTTTTACCTTCTTTCTTTTGATTCTTATGTATTCCATATATTATTATATACCAAGTTGTAAAAAAATAACTACTCTATTATTTTATACCTATAATAAGATTTAACTAATTATTTATTTGTGTATATCTTGTTAATTTTATCCACATTATTCACATTATTAATATTATGGCTTAACTGTACGTATTACAAAGCTTTTATTTATCTCAGCAAAATAGATTTCCATTTATAACCATTTTATCCACACACTTATCCACTTATCTACAGGTTGTTAACACTTTATATAAGTATTAATCGTGTACATAATAATAGGTAATATCATTTTTCATCATGGTTCTTTTATAATTGATAAAATTCGACAAATGTTTTATATATATTATAGTGATCTTCTACACTTCCCAATTCTCTTATGGAATGCATTGATAAAATTGGACTACCAATATCCACAGAATTTATATCTAAGTGTGTGGATGAAATTGGTCCAATTGTAGATCCACCTCTTTGGTCAGATCTATTTACAAATTGTTGATATTTCACTCCACATTTTTCACATATATTCTTATACACTCCTGCTGAAAAAGCATCACTTGTATATAATTGATTGGCACTTACTTTTATTACAGGTCCTCCTCCCATAATAGGTCTATTTGTAGGATCATGTTTTTCCATAAAATTAGGATGAAGTGCATGAGCTAAATCTGCAGATATCAAAAATGAAGAATATAGCGATGTAAAGAAGTCCTGTCTATCTTTTCCTAAACTTAAACAGATACGTTCCATTATGTTTAGCAACATATTGGAATCAGCCCCTTGTTTTGTAGAGCTTCCTACTTCTTCATTATCAAATATAACTACCATATTTATTCCACTTTTACCTTTTGAATCTATTAAACCATGTAAGCTAGCATGGGCCATAGATAAATTATCAAGTCTTGACGACGATATAAATTCTTCATTTGGACCAATTATACTACCTTTTTCATATTCATATAAATATAAATCAAAATCAAGTATATCTTCTTTATCTACATCCAATGTTTTACTAATTTCTTTTAATAAAAAGTCATCTTTTTCTAAAGTCTCATTTATTAATCCTACTAAAGGTAAAGTGTCTTTTTGTTTATTAAACTTATAACCATCATTTACTTCTCTATTCATATGTATAGCTAAACTAGGTATTATACATATCGGTTTATTTATATTTATTATTTCTTCTCTTGGAGATAAAACATTTTGTGATTTTAATATTACTCTACCTGCTATAGCTAAAGGTCTATCAAACCAACTACTTAATATAGCTCCACCATATCCTTCTGTATTTAGTTTTAAGTAAGTATCTTCTACACTTATCTCAGCATTAGATTTAATTCTAAATGAAGGAGAATCGCTATGAGAACCTATTATCCTAAATCCTTCTTCCATATTATCAGAGTTTATAACAAATGCTGTTAAAGAAGAAGAGTTCTTCGTTATAAAGTACTTTCCTCCCACTTTTAATTTCCATTTTTCATTCAGCTTAACTTCACAAAATCCATTTTTAATTAATAAATCTTTACTTGTATTAACTGCATTAAAGGCAGTGGGACTTTCGTATATATAATCTAATAAATTCTCAGCAAATTCTCTTTTCATATATTCCTCCTATTTTATACTAAATCTAAAGTTGTATATTCTTTATTTATTGTTTTTATACCTTGATTATCAAAAGCTATAGTTACATCTGGTCCTTTTAAAGCAACTACTGTACCTAAACCAAACTTAGGATGATGTACTTTAGCTCCTAATTTTAAATCATCTATATTACTTTCATTTGATGTATTTTTTATAGTTGCATTTACTTTTTTAGCAGCTTGCATCTTATTCATATTGTTCATTTTATATTTTTGAGTATACTTATCAAGTATATTGTAATTGGCTTTTGAGAAAGATAATTCTTTTTGTTCTTTATTTAATCTTTCTATACACTCATTTGGTAATTCTTCTATAAATCTAGATGCAACAGAAGTATTTGTTCTACCATATAAAGTTCTTTTTTTAGTTAAAGTTAAGAATAACTCCTCTTTTGCTCTAGTAATACCAACATAGCAAAGTCTTCTTTCTTCTTCTATATCACTATCTCTCATTGATTGTATAGCTCTAGCTATAGGGAAAATTCTCTCTTCCATACCTGCTAAAAATACAACTGGGAATTCTAGCCCTTTTGATGAATGTATAGTCATTAATGAAACTCTATCTTCAGATTCTTCTTCATCACTTGGTTCTGCATTAAGAGCAACGCCTGTTAAGAAAGCCTCTAAACTCTTATCATCACTTGTACTTTCAAATTCTAAAGCAACTGATATAAGTTCTTCTAAGTTTTCTATTCTATCTTGACCCTCATTGTTCTTTTCTTTTAATAATTCATCTTTATATCCTGTTACATCTAATATTTTTTCAATTATTTGACTAACAGTATATACATCTGTAAAACTTCTTAAAGTAGACATTAAGTCAACAAATTCACTTATACTAGCTCTAGCTTTTCTCGATATATCTGAATTATCTTCTATATCTATTAATACAGAATAAATACTTTCTTCCTTTAAACTTGCTCTATCTTCTATTTTTTCAATAGTTCTAAGACCTATCCCTCTTCTAGGAACATTTATTATTCTTTTTAGCGAGATGTCATCTTGAGGGTTTTGTATAACTCTAAGATAAGCAATAATATCTTTTATTTCTTTTCTTTCATAGAATTTAATACCACCATAAATGTTATATGGTATACCTGCTCTATTTAATGCATCCTCTACAGAACGTGCCTGTGCATTAGCTCTATATAATACAGCAAAGTCTTTATATTCTCTATCCTCATATTTTTTCATAAAGTTGATAGTATTTGATATAAAGTCTCCTTCTTCCATTTCATTTTCTGCAAGTTGGATTTTTATTAATTGACCTTCTTTTTTCTCACTCCAAAGTTTCTTTCTTTTTCTTTCCGTATTATTAGAAATAACATGGTTAGCTGCATCTAGAATTACTTGAGTAGATCTGTAGTTTTGTTCAAGTTTTACTATTTTAACATCATCATAATCTCTTTCAAACTCAAGAATATTTCTTATGTCAGCACCTCTCCAACCATAAATACTTTGGTCATCATCACCAACAACACATATATTTTGATGTTGTTTAGCTAATAATTTAATTAGCTCATATTGTGCCTTACTTGTATCTTGATATTCATCTACCATTATGTATCTGAATTTATTTCTATAGAAATCTAATATTTCTGGACATTCTTTGAATAACTCAACTGTTTTCATTATTAAGTCATCAAAGTCTAATGCACTATTTCTTTTTAAACGATCTTGATATAGAGCATATATTTCACCTACTTTTGTTTTAGATATGTCACCTTCATTTAGCTTCATATATGTTTTAGGAGAATATAATTTATCCTTTGCATTAGATATACAACTTAGTACATACTTAGGATCAAAGGCTTTATCACTAATATCCAACTCTCTCATACAGTCTTTAATTAAAGTTATCTGATCTGGACTATCATAAATTACGAAACTTCTATTGTATCCTATTTTATTTATACTTTTTCTAAGAATACGAACACAGCAAGAGTGGAATGTTGTAATCCACATCTCCTTGGTATCTATTCCTTCTAAAGTTTCTTCTACCCTTTCTCTCATCTCATTGGCTGCCTTATTTGTAAAGGTAATAGCTAAAATATTTTCAGCTTTAACGCCCTTATTTTCCATAAGGTAACCTATTCTAGTAGTTAAAACTCTAGTTTTTCCTGATCCAGCTCCTGCAAGTATTAATACTGGTCCTTCCGTATTTTCTACTGCTTCTCTTTGGGCTGGATTTAATTTCTCTATTATATCTGAAATCATATATTTCCTCCTATTTAATGCTCCTTTAGATATATTTTAATCTAATTCTTATTTTTCTTCAAATATCATAATATTATAATAATTACCATGAATAAAATATAAAATACTAATAATTTTTCAAACAGAAAAAAATGTCTTAGGACTTTGGAGAATCCTAAGACATAGGTTAAGGGTTATTCTATTTTCAAACTATTTTGAAATAAAATAGGTTGAGGGCTAATTCAAATTAAAAAGTGCCTAACTTCAAGCTAGGCACTCATATCTACAAATAAAAATTTTATTAAGATATCTCTCCTACCCCGAAGAAATCACTTTATATTATAGGCAGGTCTCCTGGCTTTGCTTCTTCCTACTCCTTTCCCTTCCCATGGAAATTTAACTTATTTAAAATCCACAGTGGTTAAAAAGTTTCGTCCACATTACAGTAGCGGGGGCTGCAGAGGTCTTTCACCTCTTTCCCTATTAATCTTAGAAAAGAACCTAAAATATTTTTATTCATTAAGTTTTACTATTATTAGTATAGCACACAATCATATATAATTGTTATTTTTTACCAAACTAATTTTTTATTATTTTTTTCAGATACATGGCAACAATATCAGAAAATCTTTCAATATCTCTAGTGTAAATAAAGTCTTTTCCGTATATAATTTTTTCTGCATCTAAATCTCTTTCTTTTCCTGTGAAAACTCCTAACACTAAAATTCCTTGCTTTCTCGCTTTTCTAACTTCTAGAGCTGTATCCTTAACTCCAATAATTCCTTTATATGAAGCTTCTCCTCTTAAACTTCTTGATCTATCTCTTCCTATTTTCACATCATTTGGCTTTCCATCACTAAGAACTATAAGAATTTTATTTTCTTCTTCTCGCTCTAATAATGCATCACAAGTTGCTTTTATAGCTAATCCATCTCTGTTGTTTCCTGCTGCAAAATACTCAAAAATATTTTCACAAGTATTTATATTATCGTCATAATCTCTATATCTTTTTAGAACAGTATAATCTAAAAAACTTAAATATCCCATGACTCTATTTGGTATCCCAATAGAAGTTAGAGCTGCAGCAATTATATAAGCTTGTATAGCCACATTAAATTGGTTTCTACTTTGTGAACCACTGGCATCTAATAAAATATCTATAACATATTTACCCTTTTCATTTTGTATATCTTTATAAAATACTTTATTATTATTACTTCGTCCTATTCTCCAAGCCCTGTTAGAACAAATAGTTCCACCATCGGAATAAACTCTATCTGTTGCACTTTCTTCTATTAAGATTCTAGATATACTTTCCTTTAATTTATTAATACTTCTTTTATGAAGTTTTATATTATCTCTATATTTATAAATATTATTTTCTTTTTGTCTAGTAACATATTTTAACTGAAAAGCATTATTACATTCGGAACGTAGAACTCCATCAGTAAAATGTATTCTACATCCTTCATGAGTATTTCTACAATGTTTACTTTCTATTTTTTTTATTTCACCTTCACTTAAAAAAGTCTTTCCATAATAATATTCTACTTTGCTATAAATCTTTTGAGCCATTTCTTCATCTACATAAATAACTCTATTTGGGGATTTTTCTAAATTTACATCTCCCATTTCACCAATGCTTTCTAATAACATAGAGTTACTTATATTATTTATTTCATTCTCAATAATTTCTGATTCCTCATCCATATATAGTTCTTCATACATAAAATCTGAAAAAGTATCAAAATCTACATTCACATTTTTTATATTTTCTTCACTCATTTTTCCAGCTTCTATTTGGGAGTTTATTATAAATTCAAAATAAGTTAAATAAATCTCATCTATTCTTTTCAAAATATCCATTAAATCTGAATTACAGTCTATGGATTTTATATCTTTAATTATTCTTCTAGTCAAACCATCTACTGCTGGATGTTTATCCATAGCTTGAAGTATAAAAGTATACCTTAAAGTTTGTAATATATCTTCTTTATGTATTTTATTGTAGTTTGCAAGAACATCAGAATATGCTTTACTTCTAATTTCAGCAACTCCTGGTCTTTCACTTATTACTTTATCTTCTACCACAGAATTTAATATCAATTCAATTAAAGTATATAAAATATCCTTATTATAGGATTTTTTTATTCTACTCATTATGTATTTTTTTATTATATTCCAGTCTAAATATTTTCTTCTAGCCCCTGCAATTATAGCAAAATATAAAGATACATCTTTTGATGAATAGTCTTTTTCGCTGGAATCTATATCTTCATCATACATACCAGAAATAGTCCAAGCTAAATTGTTTACTCTATTTTCAAATTCATAATTATTGTATATCCAATTTGTACTTCCACTCATAATCTCACCTGCTTCAGATTATTTTAAATTAGGAAATATGTCTTTACTTTCCCATTTTTCTGGTATTCTCGTTCTTATGATATCATTGACTATTTCTTTTTCATAAATATCAAAAGTCTTACCTGTAAGTCCCATATTTATTGCTAAAGTTGGTTTTAAACCTCTTTTTATAGTTTTTAAAGCTCCGATTAAGCCTCTTAAATCTATTGATTTTGTTGAGATTTCTCCATTTTGTGATTTCAATTGCAAATCTAAAAAGACTCCTGCAAATTGATTTAATTTTTCTAAATCTGTACATGGAAACTCTCTTTTTAATATCATCATCAATTTTTCTTCATTTACAGCAGGTATATCTATTACCAAAAATCTAGAAACTAATGCTTCATTTAATTCCTTCGTACCTGCATATTCATAGTTCATAGTTCCTATAAATCTTGTTGCTGGATGAAGGTTTATTCTTTCATATCCTGGAACATCTATTATTCTTCTATAGTCTAATGCTGAATGAACCACTACTATGGCATCATTTTTAGCCATATTTATTTCATCAAATACACCAAACCCTCCATGAATTGCACATTCATAAACAGATCCCCTTCTAAGTTTTACTTCATTATCTATAAAAGTATCTGTTCCAATTAATGATGAACTATCTGTATTTATATGAAAAGACGTATTCCATTGAGGTCTTCCAAATATTTCTGATAAATTATCTGAAAGTAAGTTTTTCCCCGTAGCCTTAGGTCCAGATAATAAAATATTTTCTTCTTCTAAAATAGCCGATATACACATGGATAGTATATTTTCTCCAATATAAAAAGCTGGAGATTTTGTAACCCTATGTTCAACTTCCTTATCAACTTTAAATTCTTTTCTAAAATGTAGTACATCCTTTATAAGAGACTCACTTACTCCTTGTACCCTTAAGTTTTCTATTATATCCATAATAATCTCCTTTTGTAAGCAATTATTGTTATTATTATATACTTTTAATTATTTTTAAAATTATACCCTTTTACACTTAATATGAGTATAGTACATTCATTTATAATTATGTTATTTTTTCTATTTTTAATTTTTATAATAATACAAAACAAGATTTTAAAATAAAACCAAGTTATATTCATTGACACATCTGGCAATATTAGTTAATATAGTTTTGTGCAAAACAATATTTTCAAGGAGCCTTATTATGATAACAAAAAATCAACTTAAATTAGGACTTGATATCAGTAAAATACATCATATAATTTCAAGAAAAATGGATGGCGCCATAATAAATGTAATTAATAATGATTTAACAGTATCACAAGCCTATGTAATAGATTTTATTTCTAATATACATAAGGATAAAGACGTTTTTCAAAAAGATCTAGAAAAAGCACTTGATTTAAAACGCTCATCTATTAGCTTGATGCTAAATAACATGGAGAAGAATGGATTAATCAAAAGAATATCCGTTTCTGAAGATGCTCGTTTAAAAAAAATAGTTCTAACAGAAAAATCTATAAAACTTAATAAGAATATCTCTTGTACGATTAATTCAGTTGAAGATAAATTATCTGAAAATATTACTCAAGAAGAAATAGAAATATTCCAAAGAGTGCTTAATAAAATAAGAAATAATTTAGAATAATTATTTCTTATTTTATTGATAGTTATTTTTATAATAATTTATTTTAGAAAAAATATACTTAATGATAGGAGAATAATTAATGTCAAAAATATCTAATTTTACAGAAGGTAAAATATTTTCACCTTTATTAAAATTCATAGTACCAATATTAGCTGCACTATTTTTACAAACAATGTATGGTGCTGTTGACTTACTTATAGTTGGGCGTTTTGGTAATGCAGCAGATGTATCTGCAGTTTCAACAGGTAGTCAAATAATGACTGCTATAACTTCAATGATTACAGGTCTTACTATGGGTATAACTATATTAATAGGCCAAAAACTTGGTGAAGGAAAAAAAGAAGAAGCAGGAAATGTTGTTGGTAGTGGTATCTCAATATTTGCAGTTTTAGCTATTGTTGTAACTATTTTATTCGTTACATTTGCATCAACTATTGCCTCTTTTATGAATGCACCTGCTGAGGCTTTTAGTAGTACTGTAAACTATATAAAAATTTGTTGCCTTGGGTCAGTATTTATAATTGCTTACAATGTTATTGGTGGTGTATTTAGAGGACTTGGAGATTCAAAAACTCCACTTATAACTGTTGGAATTGCATGCATAACTAATATTATTGGTGACTTAATATTTGTTGGTCTATTCAACATGGCAGCAACTGGTGCTGCTTGCGCAACAGTATTAGCTCAAGCAGTTAGTGTAGTTTTATCTTTAGTAATCATAACAAAACGTGGGCTTCCTTTTGAATTTTCTAGAAAAAGTATAAAGTTCCATAAAAACTTAACATCACATATAATCAAATATGGTGCACCTATCGCTTTACAAGATGTTCTTGTAAATATGTCTTTCCTTGTGATTATGATGATTGGTAATTCAATGGGCGTTGTTGCATCAGCTGGAATGGGTGTTGCTCAAAAACTTGTTGGATTTATAATGTTAATACCAATATCATTTTCACAAGCAGTATCTACATTTGTTGCTCAAAACTATGGTGCTAAAAAATATGATAGAGCGAAAAAAGCTCTTATATATGCCATATCATCATCTTTAGTTTGCGGAATTATGATGTTTTATTTCTCATTCTTCCATGGAAACTTGCTTTCAGGTATATTCTCCAATGATGAAGCTGTAATATTAGCAGCATGGGATTATATGAAGGCTTATGGTGTGGATTGCTTATTTACTGCAATAATGTTCTCTATGGTTGGTTACTTTAATGGTTGTGGAAAAACAACTTTTGTAATGGCCCAAGGAATAATTGGTGCCTTTTTAGTAAGAATACCAGTTTCTTATATTATGAGTAAATCAGAACCTGTATCATTATTTAAAATAGGTCTTGCAACTCCTCTATCTACACTAGTACAAATTATTTTATGTGTAATTTACTTTATAAGTTTATCAAAGAAATTATCAAAAAATAATAAATCTACTGATAATGTTTTAGACTCAGAAGTAGTGTAATTTATTATAATATACTATTTATATAAACTAAAAATCACCTATATAATAGATAATTAAAAATCTATTTTATAGGTGATTTTCTTAAATTATTTTATTTAATAATTAGTATTGTTTAATTGATTAATAACTGCAAAGTTATTGTCTATCTCAATTTCTGTAATAGATCCATTATCTATCCTAAAATTCCAATGGTACTTATAATCATTACACAATAAATAAGATATAATATTCCTAATTGTACCACCATGGACACATATTAATATAATTTCATTTTTATTATTTTTTAGAATTTTATCTATTTCTTTTGACACTCTATGAAATGTATCTATTAAACTCTCTCCATTGGGATATTTATATTCAGATCCTTCTTTTATCATCTTATGAAATTCTTTTGGGTATTTTTTTTCTATAACTTCAAATGATAAACCTTCAAAATCTCCAAAATTTATTTCATTTAATTCTTTGCTTTCTTCCATGGGAATATTTTTAATATCAGCTAGTTTTTTTACTGTTTCTCTTGTGCGAGTAAAAGGCGTAATATAAATTTTATCTATTTTTTCATCTTTTAAATAATTTACTAGCTTACTACTTTGCACTTTACCTTCTTCGCTCAATACACTATCTGTAAGACCAGATAAAACTCCTTTTTCATTACAAACAGTTCTACCATGTCTCACTAAAATTAACTTTTTCATTTTATCTCCTTAAATAAGAATTATTATATAAGAGTATAATAAAAATACTAATTCTCCCAGTTCAATGGTACATCCTAAAATATCTCCTGTAACACCATCAATTTTTTTATATACACTTTTTTTGAACAATTGATTAAATAACATTACTACTAAAATAGATGATAGTAGTTTTATTAAGTTTATATTTGTAGATAAAAATATAAATTTACTTATAAGTACAAGAATCACACTCGTATACACTATAGCTGTTATAAACATACCTAAAGTTGCTTTGCCTATAAATATATTTCCCATTCCAACCTTTCTTGGCGTAACAGTTTTATAAAGCATAACTATAACTGCCAACCTAGATATCATTGGCATAAATATTATTAAACACATTAAGTTTGCACTTATTAGTGAATTAAGTAAACCTATTTTTATCAATACTAAAAATAATATTGCTAATAAAGAGTTTGTTCCTAGTCTTGAATCTTTCATTATCTCTAACATTCTCTCTTTATCTCTATTGCTATATATAGCATCAAATGTGTCACCTAATCCATCTATATGTAGTCCACCAGTTAATATAACTTCTCCTGCCACAACTAGTATTGATGTGACAAAAGGATCAAATATTTTTATTGCTAAGCTTCCTATTAAAAAAGAAATCAAACCTATAACAAATCCCACCAAAGGAAAATATACTATGGATTTATGAAATTCTTCATCAAATCCTATATCTGCTTTAATAGGTATTCTAGTCATAAATTGTAATATTCCTATAAATCTGTTCATCTTTATCACTTCACTTTCATAGGAATTCCACTTACAACAAAGTAAACTTCATCACTATATTTTGAAATTAGTTGATTGGCTCTACCAACAAAATCTCCATATATTCTAGCTAATTTATTTTCTGGAACAATTCCCATACCTATTTCATTGGATACAATCACAAAGTATAAATTTGTTTTTTTAACAGCCTCTAATAATTTTTCTATTTGTTCTCTTATATAATTTTCTAATTCATCTAATTCTTCTGATGTTGCCTTATCCACATCAATACCATAAGTAAACATTAAATTATTTACCATTAGAGTTACACAGTCCATTATTACTGTGTCGTGATTTTTATCAAGAGTTTCCACTATAGAATATATATCTTTGTATATTTCATAAGTCTTCCACTCTTTCGGTCTACTTTCTTGATGTTTCTTCACTCTATTTTTCATTTCTTCATCAAAAGCTACTGATGTGGCAATATATGCCGTTCTATTATTTTGATTTATACAAAGGGATTCTGCAAAATTGCTTTTACCTGATCTAGCTCCCCCTGTAACTAAAATTATCTTGCTCATATATGTTCTCCTTAAATATCTTATCTTCCCATATCTATCTCATCAAATGTCGCCATATTTTTATATACATAATTTGAAGCATCTATAATATTAAATGCTAATGCTGCTCCGCTTCCTTCTCCTAGTCTCATATCCATATCTAAAAAAGGTTTTAGTCCCATCATATTTAAGGCTTTTTTTGCACCTGGTTCTGCTGATAAATGTGAGGCTATCATATAATTTTTAGTTTTATGATTTATATTATAGGCGATTAATGCTGCTGCATAAGAAATAAATCCATCCAAAACAACAGGTACTCTATTAGCTGCACAAGCCAAAATTACGCCTGCCATTGCGCCTATTTCAAACCCTCCAACTTTTGATAGTACATCTATTGCATCATTTTTGTTAGGTTTATTAAGTTCTATAGATTTTCTTATAACATCAGCTTTATGCATTAGTAGTTCTTTCTTTAATC